>JAFSTK010000121.1 GCA_017450535.1 Treponema sp. | reverse complement strand
TTTTGAAGAGATTGACCTGCAGTGGTTTGCCGCCGAAGATGAAGGCCGTACCGAGGAACCTAGCGAGTTTAAAATCCAAAAAGCGCGTGAAGAGGGACGTGTCGCAAAAAGTCAGGAGATTGCCTCTTCATTGGTCATGCTTTTTGTCGTCATCACGCTCATTGTGTCTGCGCCTACGTTTTTGCGCTGGTGTGAGGAAGTGCTTCGCTTTTTCTTTTCACGAATTGCGGAAAAAGATGTCTTACAGGCGAGTTACCTTGGTGTCTGCTACCGCTACATACTGCGAATTGTAATTCCGCTTTCGATTATTGGAGGAATTGCGGCGATTGCGGCAAACATCGTGCAGAACAGAGGTTTTATTTTTTCGCTCAAGCCGATTACGCCTGACTTTAATAAAATTGTTCCGCGTCTTGGTCAGTACCTCAAAAAGACGGTGTTTTCATTTGAAGGCGCATTCAATGTGATTAAGTCTCTCGTTAAAATTTCGATTGTCGCGTTTGCGGCGTACCTGATTATCCGTATGAATATTGACCGCCTCCTGTTGCTTTTGAACGTAGGAAATGTTCGGAGCGCGGTGGGGCTGATTGCACGTGTTGCGGCGCAGATTCTGATGACCGGTGCAATCGTGTTTTTAGTTATTTCAATTCCAGACTTTCTGGTGCAGCGCCGCCAGTTTTTGGAAAGCATGAAGATGACCAAACAGGAAGTCAAACAGGAATACAAAGAGATGGAAGGCGACCCGGAAGTAAAGTCCCATCTCCAGCAGATGCAGCGTCAGCTTTTACAGCGGAACATGCCGCGGGCGGTTGCGGAAAGCGATGTGGTCATCACGAACCCGACGCATTTTGCAGTGGCATTGCAATACGACCAGGCAAAGGCAGATGCACCACAAGTAACGGCAAAAGGTGCGGATTTGGTTGCCGCGCGTATTCGTTCATTGGCTGCAGAAAACGATGTTCCTATCGTAGAAAATCGTCCTTTGGCCCGTGCGCTCTATGCAAACTGTGAAATTGGTGATATAATACCAACCGAATATATAAAAGCGATTGCTCTTGTATATCGACAAATTGATTATAATCTCAACAAAAAGAAGTGAGCCTGATGGGGGTGGGGATTGGCAAACCGATTTTTGGACATATTTAAAGACGTACAGAATCATGCGGTGGCAGCCGGTGCAATCATCGTCGTGCTCATGCTTTTGATTCCTGTGCCCGGTATTCTCTTGGATGTGATGATGATTGCTAATATCGCTATGGCTGTTATCATCCTTCTGACTGTCATGTATACCCCCAAATCATCTGATTTCTCATCATTTCCCCGCGTGATTTTGTTCGCTACGCTGTACGGGCTTGGTTTGAATGTGGCTTCCACCCGCCTTATTCTTACCTCTGCGTCCAGCTACACATATAAAAACTTCCCCGGCAATATGCTCAAGGCCTTCTCGTCCATTGTTACGGGTGACAGCCTTGCAAATCCGACAACGCGCGGCTTGGTTATCGGTATGGTGATTTTCTTGGTTCTGATTATCATTCAGACGCTGGTTATCACAAAAGGTGCTGGTCGTGTCTCCGAAGTCGCCGCACGCTTCGCCTTGGATTCCATGAACACTAAAATGTTCGCGGTGGACAGCGAGTTGCAATCCGGTGCTATCACTGATGAACAGGCTCGTGAGAAAAAGAGGGCGATTCAAAAAGAAAGTGATTTTTATTCCGCTATGGACGGTTCTTCCAAATTCGTCAGCGGAAACGTAAAGGCGGGTATTTTTATAACCGTCATAGATTTGCTTGCGGGTATCATCACGGGCATGGTGATAAAAAATGCGCAAGGGCAGACGTTGGATTTTTCCACCGCGCTCAACACGTATTCACGCCTGACAATTGGCGATGGTTTGCTCGGACAGCTGCCATCGCTTTTGCTGTCATTTGCGACGGGCTTGTTGGTCACAGGTTCCAACACCGAAGAGACAATGGGCGCTCAGCTCAAAGAAGAATTTACGAGAAGCGGCTACGTGTATATCATCACTGGCGTAACGCTCGCGCTGATGAGCCTGATTCCAAACTTCCCGTGGTTTCTTTTGCTGCCAATCGGTGGTTTGTTTGTGCTTATGGGCTGGCGTCGTGTTCGTACAGAAAAGACTGACGCGCTCAAGAAAATTGAGGCGGAGCAGGCTGCAAAGGCTCAGAAGCAGACTGGCGGAAGACCTGAGGATGTAAGTCCGGTTGTTCCCGTGGACAAACTTTCTCTGGAACTTGGTTACGCGCTCATTCCATTGGTTCAGCAGGACAATGGCGCAGAATTGTTGGAGCGTGTCACACGCATTCGCCGTGAAGCCGCTTTGGATTTGGGCTTGGTAGTACCGACTATCCGCATCATCGACAATATGATGCTTGAGCCTACGGAATACAGTTTTAAAATCAGCGGCATAGAGGCGGGCAGAAGCAAAATTAAACTTGGCTATTACATGTGCATGAATACAGGTGTCGTCACGGAAGAAATCAAAGGTGAGCCAACGGTTGATCCTGCGTTCGGTGTGCCGGCAGTTTGGGTAAGCGAAGACCAGCGGCAGGCGGCAGAAAATGCAGGCTATGCGGTTGTAGACCCGCCGACGATTATCGCGACGCACCTCACGGAAATTATTCGCGCTCATGCGGCAGAGATTCTTGACCGTCAGGCTGTCTCCAAGATTCTGGACGAAATCAAAAAGACAAATCCGGTTGTTGTGGACGAAGTGCTTACGACGAGCCATTTCACTTACGGCGAAATCGAAAAAGTATTGCAAGGCTTGCTCAAAGAGCAGGTTTCCATC
>JAFSTK010000120.1 GCA_017450535.1 Treponema sp. | reverse complement strand
GCCTCATCTCTGCCCTGCTCTGTGACTCAACATTTTGGGTGTTCCGCCAGATTATGCACACTGTGGTCAATTTTTCAAACTACAATATCATCTACGGCGTTCTGGCAAAATTGATGGTCACTATGCTGGACGTTTTCATTTTCTTCATCTTGTTTTTCATCTTTGCGCAGTTCATTTTGATATACCAGTTTTTTGACGAAATGCTTTTGGGCGAACTGTATCTTCTTCCAAAAAAAGACTCCGACAAACTCAGCGCAGTATTGCGACGTACGCTTTTTATCCGTCCTGACTTTTTGATTGCAAAAGACGCAAATATGATTCGCTTGAAAAAAGACGACACAATCTACAAAAACGGCGAGAAAGGCACAAACGCATATTACATCGTAAGCGGCACCGTCACCGAAATCCGCCCCGACATCACCAAAACACATGAGCGCGGCGATTTTTTTGGAGAAGTCTCATGTATTCTGCAGAAAGACCGGACGGGAACAGCAATCTGCAGCACCGACGTAGAGATTGTGCGCATTGATGGCGATATGTTTCAGACACTCGTAGAACAAAACAGCGCGGTGGCACGCAAGACTCTCGGACAAATCAGTTCATACTTCAGCGAAGTTTATGGACGAACAGACGACTTTACGGTATAATCATAGAATGACTAAGTACATTTTTATTACGGGCGGCGTTGTTTCTGGTCTCGGAAAGGGAATTGCCGCAGCATCTATCGGATTGATTCTCAAAAGCCGCGGACTTAAAGTAGTAAATCAAAAATTTGACCCTTATTTGAATATTGACCCCGGCACGATGAACCCGTTCCAGCACGGTGAAGTATTTGTCACCGATGACGGCGCGGAAACAGACTTGGACTTAGGTCATTACGAGCGATTTACCGACGCAACACTCTCTCAAAGCTCAAACACAACGAGTGGACGCGTCTACATGACTGTCCTGCAGCGCGAGCGTGAGGGCGGATACAATGGCGGCACCGTGCAGGTTATTCCGAATATCACGGAAGAAATTTTGCGCCGTATGTTGCTTTCCACCACAGAGACAAATGCCGATGTGATTATCACAGAAATTGGCGGTACGGTGGGCGATATAGAGTCGCTGCCATTTATTGAGGCAATTCGTCAGATTAAATATCAGGTGGGCGAAGAAAACTGCTGTTACATTCACCTTACCCTGCTCCCCTACATGAAAAAGGCGGGAGAAATCAAGACAAAACCCACGCAGCACAGCGTAAAAGAATTGCAGGAGCTTGGAATTCAGCCGAATATCCTGATGCTCAGAAGCGACATTACGATTGACAGCGCGACACGCGAAAAACTTGCGCTCTTCTGCAACGTAGACACCGATTGCGTTATTCAGAACACTACGGCGCGCTCAATTTATGAGGTTCCGTTACAACTGGAAAGCGAGCACATTGGCGACGCTGTATGCAAAGTGCTTGGTCTCAAAACAGGTCCGTCAGAACTGACTGAATGGACAAAGATGGTCGATGTGTTCCGCAACCCAAAACAGCGTGTAAAAATCGCGCTCGTAGGAAAATATGTTGACTTGCACGACGCATACCTTTCTGTCGTAGAAAGTCTTGTTCACGGCGGCATTGCGAATGAGGCCGGCATCGATTTGGATTGGGTAGAATCAGAAGATTTGAAAGATGACGCGACCACTGAGGCACGGCTTAAAGATGCTGACGGCATTATTGTTCCCGGTGGATTCGGTCTCCGTGGTATTGAAGGCATGGTGAACACCGCAAAATATGCGCGCACACACAAGGTTCCCTACTTTGGTATCTGTCTCGGAATGCAGATTGTCGTCATTGAATATGCGCGCAATGTCCTCGGCTACAAAGACGCACATTCTACAGAGATGGACAAAAACACTCCGCACCCTGTCATCGATTTGATGCCCGACCAGAACGGAAAGATTTTGGGCGGCACCTTGCGTCTCGGAAAGTTTGAATGCACCGTTACGCCGGGCACGCTCACCGAAAAAGCATACGGAACTACCACTATTTGGGAACGCCATCGCCATCGCTATGAGTTTAACAATGTTTACCGTGAAGAACTCAAAAAAGCTGGCTTGATTATCGCCGGCGTAAATCCGGAGCGTGACTTAGTGGAAATCGTTGAAGTGCCGAATCATCCATGGATGCTCGGCGGTCAGTTCCACCCCGAATTTAAGAGCCGCCCGAACAAGGCTGGCCCGCTGTTCAGAGATTTTATTGCCGCGAGCATAAGGAATAAGAAATAATATGGCTACCGAACGCGAAAAAATTGTTGTCTTGGATTTTGGCTCACAGTATGCGCATTTGATTGCAAAACGTCTGCGTATGATGGGCTATTACTCAGAAATTGCCCTGCCGTCCGCCTCGGTAGAATCCTTGGGCACAAATGTGCGTGGCATTATTTTGAGCGGCGGACCTGCGAGCGTCTACGAGGCGAACATTCCTGAGTTCAACGCAAAGATTTTGGACTTGTCAGTGCCGATTTGGGCTTGTGCTATGGTCATCAGCTGATGGCGCAAAGTTACGGCGGAAAGGTTGGCAAGGCTGAGGTTGGCGAATTTGGATTTGCCCAGCTCACCAAAACTGACTCAGGCAAAAATTCTCCGCTGCTTGCGGGCGTGAGTGAGACGACACAAGTGTGGATGAGCCATCAGGATGCGGTGCTTGCGCTTGGTGACGGATTTGAAGTTATCGGCACCACAAAAGATTGCCCGTTTGCGGCAGTACAAGATTTAACGCGCAAGCGGTTTTCGCTCCAGTGCCATTGTGAAGTAAAAGACACGCCCGAAGGAAACAAGATTTTTGAGAATTTCGCCAAGTTCTGCGGCATGGAACGCAACTGGGACGAAGATACCGTTTTAAATCACATCCTTGAAAGCATCAAAAAAGACGCTGGCGACAAAAATGTACTGCTCTTTTTGAGTGGCGGCGTGGACAGCACTGTGGCGTTCGCATTGCTCAACAAGGCTCTCGGTCAAGACCGCGTGCTGGGCTTGCATATCGACAACGGTTTTATGCGCAAAAACGAGAGCAAGAACGTAGAAAAAGCATACCACGAGCACGGCTTTAACAATTTTATCGTTGAAGACGCGAGCGCAGGCTTTTTGAACGCCATCAAAGGTCTTATTGACCCGCAGAAAAAACGCATGGCTGTCGGCGAGCATTTTATCACCGTGCGCAATGAAGTTGTCGCCAAGCAAAAACTGGACGAATCGCATTGGATGCTCGCTCAGGGCACGCTCTACCCGGACATCATCGAGTCAGGTGGCACAAAAAACAGCAAGACTATCAAAACGCACCACAACCGCGTGGCAGGCATTCAGGCTCTCATCGAAAAAGGCTTGATTATTGAGCCGCTTAAAGATTTGTACAAAGATGAGGTGCGCTCAATCGGAAAGAAAATCGGGCTGAGCGACGAGCTGGTTATGCGTCACCCCTTCCCCGGACCAGGCTTGAGCATCAACGTATTGTGTACGGACGGAAAAGCTGGCGCAAACGATGCGGATGAAATGAAAAAAGCTCAGGCAGAATTTGATGCCGTTCAGTTCACTCAGTTCTGCGAAAAATGCAACCAGACGCTCAAACGCTCAATTCTTCCTGTGCGCTCCGTAGGCGTTCAAGGTGATTTCCGCACATACCGATTCCCCGCAGTGCTCACATTCCGCGCTGAAGACGGCGGCTTCTATCATTTGCCAGAAAAATGGGAAAAACTTGAGGCTGCTTCAAGTTCTGTCACGAACAGCGCGCAGTATATCAACCGCTGCATTATCAAACTGTGGCAGAATCCCGCAATCAGCGACAGCGATTTGCGCTTGCAGGAAGGCTATTGTGACAAACGCCGTCTTGACCAGACGCGCGACGCAGACGACATTGTGCTCACCGCGCTTCATAAAAATGACTGGTACAACAAGATTTTCCAGCATCTCACGATAAACTTGCCCTGCGCGTCAACAGCGGAGCGATGCAGTTTTGTCCTGCGCCCCGTGTGCAGTGAGGACGTGATGACCGCACGTTTTGCGCAGCTGCCACATAATTTGCTCAAAGAGATTGTCGCGCAGATTGCAAAACTGCCGTATGTAGACGCAATCTTCTACGATTTGACGAATAAGCCGCCCGCAACATTTGGTTGGGACTGAGTATTCGGAATGCCGTCCTTGGCATTCCGAAACTCCGAGTTTTTACTATGTAAAAACTCGTACAATAATTTTGCTTTTCATGATGGACGCGACATCCTGTCGCTCGTTGTATTTGATGTGCGAACGAAACCCGACAGGAGCCTTGCTCCTGTCTTTGCTTTTCAGTGCGCGTCCGTGCGCACTTTTTTTGGAAAGGCTAGTATTCGGCGTCGATGGCGAGGATGGTATATGTTTTTTCGGGCTTTCCGACTACGCCGGGCGTAAGCAGTTCTTCATATGACGCAAGCTTGTCTTTTGTGGTGACAAACTGAATGCCGTCAGGGCAGCCTACAAAAACACCTTTTCCTACATGATTCAGGTTTTCCGGCAACACTACTGTCTTAAGATGGGAACAACCTTCAAAAGTACCGTTCCCGATTGTCTGCACCTGGGTCAAGTCAACAGCGGACAAAGAGAGACATTTTGAGAATGCGTATTTTCCCAAATTTGTAACACCGGTAAAATCAAATGACTTCAACGAAGAAAAACCTGCAAAGACAGCGTTTCCCAATTGTTTTACATAGCCGGGCAACACCACTTTTTCGTATGAGTTAAAAGGTTGAGCTTTTACCTTGCTCTTTTCATCACGTTTTGCCACTTCAATTGGCGTATACTCTGCCAGCTTCCATACGGGATACAATTTTACGTTCCTGACCACCGCAAACTTTTCGCCTGGCTGAACAAAATCGCTGGATGCCAAAAGCCGCTGTGCCACCACACTTCTTTCCGCAGCCACAGCCAATTTATCTTTGGCATTCTCATCAGGCTTTTTGCTGTCATCAGAATCAGCACTATCTTCGTCAGCTTCAACGATACCGTCATCGGGGGTCACAATCCAACCAATAAAGGAGCAGCCTTTACGGGCAAGGTCATCGTCATTATCACTTGCAGAGACTTCTGACTCATACAAAGCCTTTACCTCTTCCGGCGGCTCGCCCTCATCTGCATTTCCAGCGCAATAAGTCACCGTAAACGTAGCGCGATTCCACTTAGCATAAAAAGTCTTATCACCTAAATCAAACGCACTGATTTCAGAAACCGCTTCAGAAGAAAATGCCGGCGTTGTGTACCAGCCGTCAAAAATGTATCCGTATCGTACGGGCTCTTCCAACGCAACTGGATTCTTTGAGTTTTTATATTCCGTCGGATTATTATCCGCATTTGAGCCACCGTTCAACTCATAGGTTATCGTGTATGCCTTGATTTCATTCCACTTCGCATACACGACGATTTCCGCTGTAGAAGGCGTAATGCTTTTGCTGACCGGGCGAGTATATTTTTCATCATAATACCAGCCGCCAAAAACGTATCCATCTTTTTCGGGGATTACAAGAGTCTGCTCCATGCCAACAGTATAATAGCGCAGATATACATCAGAAATCGTTTGCGGAACTTCAACAACCTCTTTCTCTCCAGTATCTTGCGCCGTGTTGTCGGTGTCAATTACGCTGTCAGCTTCAGAAACAGCGGTATCTGTCGTATCAGCAACTTCTTCGGCATTCGTATCAGCAACTTCTTCGGCATTCGTATCAGCAACTTCTTCGGCATTCGTATCAGCAACTTCTTCGGCATTCGTATCAGCAACTTCTTCGGCATTCGTATCAGCAACTTCTTTGGCCGTCGTCTCGGCAACTTCTTCGGAAGCCTCATCAGCAACATCTTTGGAAGCCACATCAGCGATTTCTCCGGAATCCGTATCAACATTTTCTTCAGTATCAGCAAAATTTTTGATTTTTGTTTTTGCCGGCTTTTCAGATTGAACATCGTCTTCTGTTTTCTCTTGAGATTCTTCGATAGAATCGGGAGTCATTTTTGAAGTTTTTTCGTCAGCACTTTCTGTCACATCAGATTTTTTGTGCGATAAAACTTGCTTTTCAAATGCTTTTTTCTGCGTATCAGAACCATCAAATTCAGCAGGAAAAAGAATCGGATCCGCCTCTGAAGGAATCACGCCTCCATTCGCATGATAATAAATTTTTCCATACCAACGGGCATAAAAAGTCCTATCGCCCACCGTGCCTTGCTTTACTTCAAGAACAGGTTTGCCAGAAAAATCAGCATCCTCATACCAACCGCCAAAAATATAATTACCGTTGTGCACAGGATTTAAAATGACAGATTTTTCAATAGTAAAGTATTCGGGATTGAGAACAAAACGGCGACCGCCATTCGTATTGTACGTGATAAGATAATTTTTTACTTCCCAGACCGCATATAAATCTTTATCGCCAGAAAATGACAGTTCAGACCGGTTATTGTACATGACGACATTTGAATTCGGCGTCTCTGACCAGCCTAAAAACTGATAGCCTTTTCTGGAAAACGGATTATTTTTTACACGAAATCTCTCGTCCGCATTAAAAAACTGCGCGACAGACACATTAGACTCATAATTGGCATGAAGCGTAAGTAAAGAATCGCCTGAAGTCAATTCTTCTAAAGCCAGTTGATTATCGCAAGCACACAGCAAAAGAAGAAAAACTAAACCTGTAAATAAACAAGGGGCGCTTCTAAAAAGCAGTTTCATCATATTACTATACTACATTACCAAAAAAAAATCAAAGTCCTTACGCAAAAAAACAAGCTGATACTATTCTTAAAAACAATATCAGCTTATCTGTCAACCATTGTATTTTTCAACAATTTCACTCAAAAGCGGAATCAATTGCTTTTTGCGGCTCATCACATCCTTGAGGAAATATACATTGTCTTCCTGCTTGGGGAACGTGATGAAAGGAATAAAGCTTTTTTCTGCGGAGACCAGCATAATTGAGCTGAGACGCGTGATATCCGTGACAAGCAGCGCAGAAAACAAGCCGCCATGAGAGCGACGGGTAATCTCCAGTTCATCCAAGAATTCCTGCTTACGGGCAAGCACTTCATCGGTGCCATCCACTTCTATCTGGCTTACCGTGTAGACGCTCTTTTGGTCACGGTATTCTTTTTTATCCTGCTTGATGACATCAGCCGGTGCGCGCGCTCCAATATGACTGCCCGCATTCAAGATATCCTGGCCAATCTGCGCAATCTCAAGTCCGCCGATGCTTGAAAGATAGTCAGCGGTCTCACGGTCGATTTCAGTTGTAGTGGCAGAGTGAAGAATCAGCGTG
>JAFSTK010000119.1 GCA_017450535.1 Treponema sp. | reverse complement strand
TGTACTGCCATCCAGAGCAAGAAACCCAGTCTTTGTTACGGGGAAAGCCCCAAGGAGAAAACGGGTTATCGGGTCATATGTCACGGGTATACTATCCCAAATCGAATAAGATAATTCAATAACATTAATATACGAGGAGAATAGAAATGATTGTCGTATTGAAAAATGGCGCACCTGAAGCAAAGGTGAATGAACTCAAGGCAGGACTCAAAGCCCGCGGACTGGATTTGCACGAGTCAAAAGGCGCGGATGTAACGATTTTGGGATTGATTGGTGACACAAGCCGCATCACTCCCGAAGAACTTCTGGCAAACGAAATCGTGGAGAGCGCGCAGCGTGTCAAAGCCCCGTACAAACAGGCAAGCCGCTCATTCCATCCCGCAGACACCGTTATCCCCGTGTTGTCCAAAACAGACGCAAAACTTGGCGCGAACATCGGCGATGGAAAAACCTGCGCGATTATGGCGGGACCCTGTTCAGTGGAGACCGAAGAACAAGTGGTAGAAGTCGCAAAAGCGGTCAAGGCGAGCGGAGCAAGATTCCTCCGTGGCGGCGCGTTCAAACCCCGAACCAGCCCGTACTCATTCCAGGGCCTAGGCGCAGAAGGACTGGACTTGCTCAAAATCGCGCGAAAAGAAACCGGACTCCCCATCGTCACAGAACTTATGGCAATCAACCAGATACCTTTGTTTGAGGACGTTGACATCATTCAGATTGGCGCGCGCAACATGCAGAACTTCGATTTGCTCAAAGAAGTCGGCAAACTCAAAAATCCGATTCTCCTAAAGCGCGGACTGAGCGCAACAGTAAAAGAATTCCTGATGAGCGCAGAATACATCATGGCGAGCGGAAACGAAAACGTCATCCTCTGTGAGCGTGGCATCCGCACCTTTGACAACTACACCCGCAACTGCCTTGACCTTTCCATTGTGCCGTACCTCAAAAAAGAGACACATCTTCCTGTCATCATCGACCCAAGCCACGCCTGCGGAATCCGTTGGATGGTTCCCACACTGGCAAAAGCGGCGGTCGCAGTTGGCGCGGACGGACTGATTATCGAAGTGCACAACAACCCCGAAAAAGCCCTGTGTGACGGCGAACAGTCTTTGACACCCGCGCAATTTGATGATTTAATGAAAGTGCTCGCAAAATATGCGGCGGTAGAAGGAAGGACAGTGTAATGGAACTGAAACACGCGACATACGGAATAGTTGGATTGGGAATCATGGGCGGCTCGTTCGCCAAGTCGATTCGGCAGAATATTTTGAGCCAGGCAGGTGCGACGGGAAAAGTTCTCGCTTGTAACCGCAGCACGGCTTGTCTTGCGCAGGCTGTCTCAGAAGGAGTGGCTACGGCAGTGTACACGTCGGACTGCGTAGACAAAATGCTTGCCGAATGTGACATGGTGTTTGTCTGCCTGTACCCGCATGCCACGCTGGATTTTATGAAGGAGCACCGTGAGCATTTCAAAAGAGGTGCAATCGTCACGGATATTTCCGGCGTCAAAGGCATTTTTGAAAAAGCGTTGCCCGACATTCTGCGCCCCGACGTAGATTTTATCATCGGTCATCCGATGGCTGGCGGCGAAAAAGAAGGCTATGCCAATTCAGACGCGAAATTTTTCGTGAATCACAACTACATCCTTTGTCCGTCAAGTTTCAATAAACCGGAAAATCTGGATTTTATGCGCACTCTTGTCACTGAGATGGGCTTTACGCGGATTACCGAAACTTCCTGCGACACCCACGACTGGAAAATCGGTTTTACCTCACAGCTCTGCCATGTGATTGCAAGCGCGCTCGTAGAAAGTGCCGAAGACCCGGAAATTACAGCGTTCGGAGGCGGTTCGTTTGAAGATTTGACGCGCATCGCCATGATTAACGCGCCCCTCTGGACAGAACTTTTTATCAGCAATAAGGAAAAACTGGTCGCCCACATCGAGAATTTCCAAAAGCAAATGGAACGCTTCAAAAAGTACATTTCTGAAGAAGATGCCGACAGTTTGCGCGATATGCTGACAGACACCCGTGAGCAGCGTCTCAAAATGGGTTCGATTCGTACCGTGAGAAAGTAGGGCGTGTTTTTTTGTATTCTGGGCGTGCCCCGTCGCTGCGCTTTGGGTCGCTATGGTCGGGGCTTGCTGACGCGCGGTGCTTAACGCACTGGCTGCGCCACCCCTCCCAGCGCTCACGCATTTGACACTGACTATGCAAAAGAATATAATTGAGAAAAAATAATAGGAGTATAATGTGAAAAAGATTGGATTGGTTTTGATGCTGTTTGCAGCTGTTTCTTTTGGAACTGCATTTGCAGAAAAATCAGATGAAATCGGCATGTATGTCAGAGGTTCACTTGGTTATGGCTATTGGTCTGACAACAAAGGTCTCTCTCACTTTACCATTGAGCCTGTATTCGGTGTAACCAATTTGTTCCCCGTAGAAGGATTGGGGCTGGAAGGCTTTGTTGACTGCAACTTTGGCGGTAAGGATTATGGCATTGAGGACATTAGTTCAAAGGTATTTGCCCCAGGTGTTCGTGCCTTGTATGCCCGCTCAATTGGTTCTTTCACTGGTGATACAGGTGTGCTGAGCCAAATTGTTCCTTATGCTGGCGCAGGTTTCTGTGTACCAATTATGCACATGTCTACAGAATTAAGATTTTTTGGTGCTAATACTTCTATCTCGTCAACAGAAGTTTATTTTGCCACTGACTTTGTAACTGGTTGCGCATTTACTTTTAATGAAAAGTTTGCTGCTCACTCAGAATTTGCGTTGAGAATTGGCAGTATCTTTGATTTTGCGTTCCGTATCGGCGGCGCATTCAAATTCGAGTAATGTAATCATAGACACCAGCGGCGGATTGCGGTACAATAGATTGTTATGACAAAAGATGAACTGTTGGACAAAGCGATTCGCCGTGTGCCTGACTTTCCCAAGCCGGGCATTCTGTTTTTCGATGTAACGAGTATTTTTACAACCCCACCCGCATACAAACACTGCCTTGACCGCATGGTCGAAATCTACAAAGACAAAAAAATCGACGCGATTGCCGCTATTGAAAGCCGCGGATTTTTATTCGGCGCGCCCTTGGCAGACAGACTGGGCATTCCGCTCGTGCTGATTCGCAAAAAAGGCAAACTTCCCGGCGATGTGTACAGAGCATCTTATGCCCTTGAATATGGCGAAGCGACGATTGAAGCGCACAAGTCCGACATCACTGCGGGAAAAAATTATCTTGTCATAGACGATTTGATTGCTACGGGCGGCACGCTCACTGCCAGCAAACAACTGATAGAGCAGGGCGGCGGCAAAGTGGCGGAATTCTTTGGCGTTATCGGCATCCCAGAATTGAATTTTGCGTCAAAACTCGCGCCCGTTCCCGTCACCACACTCATTGATTTGTCAGAAAAATAAAATCGCTTTGTATAGCAGAACAGACCATGACCAGGTTAATTCTTCTACCAAACGAAATCACATCTTTTCAGAATGAAATTTGGGCGTTTTACCGCGCGAACAAACGCGAATTTGCGTGGCGCGGCATTTCTGACCCATATGCCGTGCTCGTCTCCGAAATGATGCTCCAGCAGACCCAGACACTGCGCGTCGTTCCCAAATATGTAGAATGGATGAAAGCCTTTCCGACCGCACAATCACTCGCAGACGCGCCCCTTTCCGAAGTGCTTGCGCATTGGGTTGGGCTGGGCTACAACCGCCGCGCAGTCTTTTTGCAAAAAGCATGTAAGTCAGTCTGCGAAACGCACGGCGGCATTTTTCCGCGCACACAAGAAGAACTGCAGTCGCTTCCCGGCATCGGCCCGTATACAGCAGGCGCGGTGAGCACCTTTGCGTACAACCAGCCCAATGTATTTATAGAAACAAATATCCGCTCCGTGTACATACATTTTTTCTTTTCCGACACCGCGCTCAACGACAGCGGAAAAAAAATCGACGACAAAGAAATTGCCCCGCTCGTAGAACAAACGCTGGACAAAACAAATCCACGCGAATGGTACTACGCGCTCATGGACTACGGCGCAGACCTAAAGAAAAAAGTGGTGAATCCGTCGCGCAAATCCCGCCAGTACGCAAAACAATCCCGCTTTGAAGGCTCCCTGCGACAGGCACGTGGCGCAATCCTCCGTCAGCTCTCCCAAACCCCTTCCGCCGCCTTAAACCAAATAGCCCAGTACGAAAAAATCGACATCGCCCGCCTAGAGCGCGCCGCAGAAAAACTCGTAGCGGAGCACCTGATTACCGAGACCGGTGGGCTGTATGGCATCGCGGATTAGTTTTTTTAAAAGTGTGAGAATCCTCTATTCCCCGTCCGTCTCCGCGACAACTGCCGCGCTTTTTGCACGTGCGTTCATAATCAGCTGGAATGCGACGAGCGTGGCGACAATCACAAGACCTATGATGTCGCTGCGGCTTTCGGGCAGAATGCAGAGGAGACCGCCGATGATAAACAGGACGCGCTCAACAACGGTGGACTGGCGGAATGAGTAGCCTTCCAGACCGGAGCTGATAGCAAACATGCCGATGAGTGCGGTGGCAACTATCCACAAAAGTCCGCCGGCGGATGCGTTTATCATAAGCATTTGCGGGTTAAAGACAAACATGTACGGAATGATGAACGCGCCGATGGCAAGTTTTGTCGCCTGGAATGCGGTGCGCATCGGTTTTGCTTTTGCGATGGCGGCTCCGGCGATAGCGGCCAAGGCTACCGGCGGGGTAACGTCTGCGATGATGCCAAAGTAGAATGCGAACATATGGGCGGCGAGCGGTTCAATGCCCAAGCCGATGATTGCGCCTGCGGTAATCGTTGAGGTAATCAGATAGTTTGCGGTGGTCGGCGCGCCCATACCGAGGATGATTGAAGAAATCATCGTGAGGAAGAGCGTGATGAACACAATGCCGTGAGAGATAGAAATCAGACCCGCGCCAAATTTCAAGCCGATGCCGGTGAGCGTGACGATTCCGATGATGATGCCAGCCATAGCACAGGCGATTGCCACGCTGATGATGTTGCGGGCGGCAGTACACATGATTTCAATCAATTTTTTTACGGTGAACTCAGGCTTTTTGCCCTTTGCGATGCGGACAAAAGACGTAATCATGCCAATCAGAACGATACTGACAATTCCCATGAGCGCGGCGTATACGGCGGTGCGTCCCATGCACAAGAACACAATGATGATAATCAGCGGCAAAATCATGTAGCCTTTTGAGAGGAACAACGGCAAAAAGCGCGGCAGTTCTTCTTTGGGAAGTCCCTTGAGCCCCAGTTTTTTCGCTTCCAGATGTACGGTGATAAAAATGCCGGTAAAGTAGAGCAGGGCAGGAATGACTGACGCTTTTACAATCGTGATGTACGGCATACCCAGGCTTTCTGCCATCAAGAATGCGGCGGCTCCCATAATCGGGGGCATGAGCTGACCACCCGTACTTGCTGCGGCTTCAACCGCTCCGGCGAATTCACCTTTGTAGCCCAATTTTTTCATCATCGGGATGGTAAAACTTCCAGAGCCGACGGTATTGGAAACAGAGCTTCCGGAGACGGTGCCCAAAAGCGCGCTGGAAAGAACGGCGACTTTTGCAGGTCCGCCTGATGCGCCTCCGGCAATCGAATTGCACATATCAATAAAGAACATGCCGATTCCAGTGCTCTCCAAAAGCGCGCCAAACAGAATGAACAAGAAGATAAATGTGGAACACGCGCCAATCGGCGTACCCATAATGCCTTCGGTGTTAAAGAACAAGTGACTCACCACGCGCTGGAACGAATAACCGCGGTGGTTGAAAAATCCGGGGAGATAGGGACCGATAAACGCATACAAAATAAAGGTACAGGCGATAATTAAAATCGGAATGCCTACGATGCGTCGGCAACTTTCAATAAGAATCAAAATGCCGATTGCGCCAACGGTAATGTCCAACGGAGTGTATGCGCCAGCCCTGCGTACCAAATGCTGGAAATTGATGACAATGTAAAGCCAGCAGGCCGCGCCCGCAAATGCCAATAGTACGTCATACCAAGGCAATGTGTTGCGCGGCAATTTTTTGGAGGCGGGGAAAAGCAAAAATGCGAGCATCTGCACAAAAGCGAGATGACTTGCGCGAAGAATCTGTGCGGTGATTCTGCCGGTAAGTGTCGCATACAATTGGAACGCAACGAATGCCACAGAAAAAATTACTGTGATGTATTGTCGCCAGCATTTGTGCTCACGGTAGGCTTGTTCTCTGTCCAAGTCCTTCATCAACTTTTGCATTTCTTTTTCGTTGGTGGTGGGCAAAAGCTGTTCAATTCTATCGTTTAGTTTTTTCTGCTTTTCTTTATCAGTTGCCATAACTTCTCCATTTTTTATATATGTCTTGAAAAAAGATACACGATAACCGGTACTTTCTTTATTTCCACAATTAAACTTGTTTGGGGTGCAAAAAGCGTTTTTAAAAGGACCTCATTGTCCTGCCAGTCTGCGTCGTTGCAGAGGGAAATAGCATGTTCCGCTATGACCCCAACCGCCATGACTAGTTTTTCTAGCCTGCGGTTCAAATTGGTGATGACATAGCCGTCATCAGTTACTTCAAAATGTGCGCCGTCTGTTTCGCTCGCTTCGGGAATTCCTGCTCCATACGAAACAAATACGGTCTTGTCTAAAATCAACATTCCGCCGTCGCAACGGTAGTAATCATGTACACGGCCTTTGTTCACGGAATGGGTGTAAGAAATGATAAACCCTTTGAGCGCAGCCCTTGAAAGCACACGCTCATCGGCATTTTTTCGGTTGCTGAACGAAACGCAACGGATTGCGGGAACGGTCAGCAAGGCGACGGCAACCAGAACGATTGCCGCCACGTAAAGAAACAAGTTCTTCACTTTTTAGTTGATGCTCAAGCCTATCTCGCTGTAATACTTGACTGCGCCCGGATGGAACGGAACAGAAACGCCTGTTACCGCTGATTTTGCGCTTACTTCTTTGCCTTTTGCATGAGCGGCGCCCAGTGCATCAAGGTTTTCAAACAAAGCTTTGGTCATTTCGTATACAACATTCTCATCCAATTCTGCGCTTACCGCCAGCGTTGCTTTGATTGCCAGAGCTTCGGTGTCGGTGTCAGTACCATTGTAGGTGCCTGCGGGGATGATTGTCTTTGTGTAGAAGCTGTAGCTGTTTACGATTTTGTCTGCTTCTGCGCCAGTTACGGGAATCAGAACGAGACCTGCGGTGAAAGCCAACTCCTGCAATGCTGCGTTCGGAACGCCAGCGGTGACGAAACATGCGTCCAATGTGCCGTTCTGAATGCCTTCAGCTGACTCTTTGAAAGAAAGATTGTTCTTCTGGATGTCATTGAATGTGATGCCGTAGCCTTCCAGAATCTGTTTTGCGTTGAATTCAACACCAGAACCAGCGTCGCCGATTGAAACACGTTTTCCGCGCAAGTCAGCAACTGATTTGATGCCGCTGTTCTTGCTTGCGGCAATCTGCACGACTTCCGGGTACAATGTGCCGATGGTAGCCAAGTTGGGCAGAGCCTGTGCGAACATGTCAGTTCCGTTGTACGCGTAGTCCATAACGTCGTTCTGCACGATACCGAATTCTGCTTCGCCTTTGCTGATGAGGCGCAGGTTTTCTGCAGAAGCACCTGTTGCCTGAGCGGTGACGTTCATGCCTTCAATGTTGGTGTTCCAAATGTTTGCGATTGCGCCACCAAACGGATAGTATGTGCCGCTAGTACCGCCGGTTGCAAGAATAAAGTTCTTGTTAGCTTTTTTTGTACAGCCAACAAACGATGCGAGAATCATGAGTCCCGCTGCTGCCATAAGAATGCTTTTCTTCATGGTAAAATCTCCTTTTAAAATGACTATATAATTATACAATTTTAGTTTATATTTATACAAGATATTGCACCGTGAAAATTTGAAAAAAAAAGCCCCCGGCATTGAGCCGAAGGCTGTATCGCGGATTCAAAAGGATAAACACGGATTAGCAAAGATGTACAGGATAGTAAAAAACTACTCTTTTTCCTGTCAATCCTGTGCATCCTCATGAATAACGCAATTTATTTCAAATTAATTATGCTCTTGTCGTAGTCTGTCGGAGCTTTGTAGCCCATGAGTTCAATCAATGTGCTAGGCCATGAAGAGATTCCCAGTCCGTCGTTGAGTTTGGTGTTGTCGTACTCGCCTTTGTATTCGGGGTCGTAGATGATGCCAGGGACGGGGTTCAGGCTGTGGCTTGTCTTTGCCTTGGGCTCGCCAGACTTGTCTGTTTTAACAGAGCCGTCTTTTGCGTGCTCGTACATATCGTCACTGTTTCCGTGGTCAGCGGTGAGACAGAGAATGCCGCCAGCCTCATCGATTGCCGCCTTGAGACGACCGAGCTGCAAGTCCATGCCTTCCATTGAGCAGACGACTGCATTGAATACGCCTGTGTGACCAACCATGTCTCCGTTCGGATAGTTCAAGCGGATGTGGTCGTATTTGCCGGATTTGATTGCTTCGATTACTTTGTCAGTGATTTCTGCGCACTTCATCCACGGACGCTGCTCAAACGGTACGACATCAGACGGAACTTCGATGTAGTCTTCAAGTTTCTCGTCAAATTTGCCCTGTTTGTTTCCGTTGAAGAAGTAGGTGACGTGACCGTATTTTTGTGTCTCAGAGATAGCGAGCAATTTTACGCCCGTCTTGGTGAGATATTCGCCCATTGTGCGGTCGATGCTCGGCGGGTTCACGAGGTACTGTGCCGGAACATGTGCGTCGCCGTCGTATTCCATCATGCCTGCGTATTCAACAGCCGGAACACGAACGCGGTCAAACGGCAAATCGCCGCCCTTAGGTGTCTCAAATGCGCGTGTCATTTCCAAAGCGCGGTCGCCACGGAAGTTGAAGTAGATTACGCTGTCGCCGTCTTCGATTGTGCCGACTGCCTTGCCGTCTTTTGCGATGACGAATTCATGCATGTCCTGGTCAAGAAGTCCCGGAATCTCTGAGCGGTAAGTTTCGATTGCTTTTGTAGCTGACTCAAATTTGCGTCCTTCGCCGAGAACATGTGCTTTCCATCCGCGCTCAACCATGCTCCAGTCTGCGTTGTAGCGGTCCATCGTCATGTACATACGTCCGCCACCAGAAGCAATCTGATAGTCAACGCCTGCGAATCCAGTCAAGAATTCTTCAAGCGGAGTGATGTAGTTCAAAGCTGATGTGGGGTCAACGTCGCGTCCGTCAAGAAGAGCGTGTACGCGGAGTTTTTTAACGCCGTCTTTTGAAGCCTGTGTAATCATCGCCTTGAGGTGGTCGATGTGAGAGTGTACGTTTCCGTCTGAGACCAAGCCGATGAAGTGCAATGTCGCGTTTTTGTCGTTTACATTCTTAACGAGTTTTTTCCATGTGTCTGCGGCGAACATTGAGCCGTTAGCGATTGACTCGCCGACCAATTTTGCGCCCTGTGCGAATACGCGACCGCAGCCCATCGCATTGTGACCGACTTCGCTGTTTCCCATGTCGTCATCACTCGGAAGACCGACAGCTGTTCCGTGAGCCTTCAGTTTTGTATGCGGGCAGTTTGCGGTGAACCAATCAAGGTACTTCATTTTTGAAGCCTTTACCGCATCTCCGTCTTCATATTTACCATAGCCAACGCCGTCCATAATTACGAGAACTACCGGACCACGGCGGCCTTTCCAATTCGGATTTTTTTCCAAAGCATGCATTGTGTCTGCCATATTTGTCTCCTGTACCCTTAGAATATAGCAGATATGAGAAAATTATACAACGAGCACAAAATTCAGAAGATTAGTCGGAAGTAGGGGAAAATGAAAAAAAAGATTGACGGCTCTTGCAACTGCTAATAGAAGAGTAATTATTTTGAGGAGGCATTCTATGAAGAAGATTTTTATGGTTGTTCCGTTTCTTGCCGCAATGTTTTTTGCGGTAAGTTGTTCTAGTGATTCCGATGATGTCGTTGGTGTAAGTGCAGATGTTTCATTAGGTGGAACATACGAAAAGACAGTGTCGCTTGATTTGACTAATAGTGCGCTCAAGGCTAATGCGTTTACAGTTGAAGAAGATATTACCAATCTGATTTCAATGAATGTACATTATGCTGTTTCCCGCGCCGCTGAAGAACCTGAAGCCCCTGATGAACCTGCATTCGGTCTTTCGGCAAAAGTTACTTCGGTAACAACGACTAATCTGGGCGTAAAAATAAAATTTGTCGCGCCAACTACTGACAGCATTGTGAACATTGCCGTTTACATTCCGGCTGGAAAAACTGTCGGCAATAAAGAGGCGATTATTCACATTGGAAAAATTACAGTTGGTGGACGTGCTAGTGCCGCCGTTAGTGAAGCGTCAATTGATGTGAAAAAACTCTCGCATCCAACAAGCAGCGAACTTAGTGGCTCAATTTTGCGTTCTCGTTTTTTAACAGACTGTGATAAAAATGAAGTCATCAACTTTTTAGGAGAGTTGGATAATGATAAAGGAAAGGAAATAGTAAATCAGTTTGATATTATTGGCTCTTGTACCGAGTATGAGAAAATTACAAGCGAAGGAACAAAAATAAAAGATGCGACATATCATTTCTATACGGTAACATTTTCTCGTAATGGCATAAGCAAAACTGTCACCGTCTTGTCAAAAGATGGTGTAGATGATGTTACATATAATGAATCTACCGGCAGCTTTAAAAGGGAAGATAAAAATGCTGATGAACCTAATGAAACATTTTTTGTAAAGTGCTCTGATTCAGAATACTTGGAATACCGTGATACTGCTACTGGAAAAATGACAAGAAAATCAGGTAACGGGCTGTTTGCCAAATGGGAGTATATAGTTGCGAACGGCGGTACAGTTAGTGAAAGTTTAACAGCTACTCTAGATTTTGACAGTAACGGTATAATCTCCGGAACAGCGAACCATTATGGTGAAATAAGCCCCGTAACTGGTTTTTTCAACAGTAGTGATGGAATAGTTTTGATAACTGCTGATTACCCTTCTAAAAACGGAGACGGCAGTTATTCTATTGGCACCTTATTACAAAACTTTTTACATGTCTATACGGGCACTGAATTGCTTCAATGTACTAGTTATACCAAAGTAAATGGATTTCCTGAAGCAAACTTCACGAATTGGGATGATGTGCTGCCCTTCTTGAAGAAAACTTTTTTTTAAGTAACATTTCACAGGCGTTCAGCAAGGGATGGTGAATTTGACCGCTGTAAAAAACAGGTTTATAATAGAAATATCTTTATAAAAAACGGAGATTTCTATGAAAAAATTGATTACAGCGGTCTTTGCCGCCTGTATGCTGATGGGTGTAGTCTTTGCACAGGAAAAAGTCTATCTGTGGCCGAACAAAAAAGGTCCTGGCTCAGAAAAACTGAAAGTGACGCAGGAGACTGTTGAGCGCAGTAAAATTCCCGGACATGAAAATCGTGCGGTAAGCGGTGTGACCGAGCCGTATTTTGAAGTCTTTAAGCCATCTGCGAATGTGGCAAATACAAAAAAATCAATTCTTGTTATTCCCGGCGGCGCATACGCACGTGTTGTCATCGATACCGAAGGCTATGATTATGTCAAAGGCTATACCGATGCAGGCTACACGGTGTTTGTGCTGACCTACCGCACTCCGAACGACGGACATAAAAATGCAGATTTGGTTGCGTTGCAGGATGCTCAGCGTGCTATGCGTGTGATTCGTGCTAATGCGGAAAAGTTTGGTGTGGCAGCTTTTGGCGTGGGCGTTTTGGGAAGTTCGGCTGGCGGTCACGTGGCAGCAAGTCTTGCGACTAGATTTAAGGAAGAGACTTACAAAGCAGTGGACAACGCGGACAAGGATGCGAAAGGCGAGTGGGTGAGCGCAAAACCTTCGTTCCAGATTTTGGTCTATCCAGTTATTACGATGCAGGATAAAGGCGTTCATGCGGGAAGCCGCAAAGCGTTGCTGGGTGAAAAACCTGACCAGAAAGCGAAAGATGCGGCATCTTGTGAGCTGTTGGTAAACGGTGCGACACCACCTGCGTTTGTTTTGTGCGCGACCGATGACAAAAGCGTAAATCCGTATGCGAATGCGGTGGCGTATTGGAATGCGATGAGCGCGAAAGGCTCTAAGTGCGAGCTGCATATCTTCCCGGAAAGCGGACATGGATTTGGTGTGCTGAACGCCTATGGCACTGCCTCAAAATGGCAGCAGATGTCTATCGATTGGTTGAAGACGTATTTGAAATAAATTCTCGCACGGAAAAAAACGTGGAGGCATAAAAAAACGGTGGTTTTGCATAGTCGAAACCACCGTTTTTTTGTATGAAATAAAATGCTTTTAATCGGAATGCTCAGCGGTCGCTCCGCCACTCATTTTCCTTTCCAGCTTGTTCATCAGAATCGGGCTCAATATGCCAAAGATACAGAGCGCAATCAGTACCCAGCACACGGGAGAAGAGAAGAAAATCGCAGGATTTCCGCCAGAAAGCAGAAGCGAGCGTCGCAAGCCTTTTTCTCCGAGCGGGCCAAGAATCAGCGCGAGAACGATTGCCGCATTGTTCAGCTCAAACTTGCGCACGAGATAGCCTAAGATACCGAACAACATCATAATCACCACATCGGCGTAAATCTTTCTGATTGCGAATGAGCCTACGATACAGAGCACGATGATACAGGGAATCAAAATGGCATCGGACAGTTTTGCGATTTTTGCGAAACCTTTGCAACCCAAAAGACCGATTCCCAGCATAAAGAACTGCACGAGCACAAAGCCAGCGAAGAAGGTGTACGTCATCGGGGCATATTTTGTGAACAAGTCTGCGCCCGGCTGTAAGCCCTGAATAATCAGACCGCCCATCAAAATCGCCGTGACAGATTCGCCCGGAATGCCCAGCGTGAGCATAGGAATGAGTGAGCCGCCTGTTACCGCATTGTTCGCAGCCTCGCTTGCCGCAACGCCTTCGATTGAGCCTTTGCCAAATTCTTCCGGGTGCTTTGAGAGCTGTTTGTTTGTGTTGTAGCTCATAAAGCAGGCGATTGACGCACCCGCACCGGGCAAAATACCGATGATATTTCCGGTAATCCATCCGCGCAGAATTGTTGGAGTGATGCGTTTTATTTCGCCGCCGGTCAGAACCATTTTGTCCTTTACCTTGGTGGCTTCCTGACGCTTTACAATCGCCTTTTCCGCCAAGATAAGTGCCTGCGACATGGAGAAAAGACCAATCAGCGCGCAGGTCACATTGATGCCCTCATAGAGAGAATCTTGTCCGAACATAAAGCGCGGAACACCGTTAATCGGGTCCATACCAATAGTAGAAATCAGCAGACCAAGCGCGCCGCTCATAAGACCTTTGAGCATACTCTTGGTGGAGACGCCCGCAATAATCGTCAAGCCGAAGATGGAGAGCCAGAAGTATTCGGGCTGTTTGAACTTCATCGCAAGCTGAGCCAACATTGGCGCAAAGAAATAGAGTGAGATACAGCTGAGTAAGCCGCCGCAGAATGAAGAGAAGCATGATACGGCCAGTGCTTTTCCTGCTCTGCCTTGTTTGGTCAGTTCGTAGCCGTCAAGGGCGGTTGCGGCGGATGCGGGAGTGCCCGGCGTATGAATCAAAATTGCGGAGATTGAGCCGCCAAAGATTGCGCCGCAGTAAATGCCGCCCAGCACAATCAGTCCCGTTGAGGCGGGCATGGAGAACGTCATCGGCAGAAGCAATGCAACGCCCATCGCCGCGGAAAGACCTGGCAGACAGCCAATCACAATGCCGAGCGCGGTACTCAAAGCCATTGCCAGAAGATTCAGCGGGGAGAGCGCGTTAATAAAGCCTGCGCCCATTAAAGACAAGGTTTCAAACATATGCGCCTCCTAGAAAAGCAGTTCAAAGACAAGCCCTTTTATGAGGCTCACTTTAAGCACCACATTGAATGTGACAAACACCAATGCCATAATTGCCGCCGTTGTAATGCCGATGGTGAGCGGGCGGATGTTCATAAACCACAGCACGAGAATCATAAAGATAAGCGTCGCCGGATAAAAACCAATCAGATAGAGCGCGGCAAGATACCCAATCGCCATTCCCAAAATGGGAAAGAACTGCTTGGGCAGAAATCCTTTGAACAATTCGGGGAATCCGTTTGTCACGCCTTCTTTTTTTGCCGTAATCAGCATTTTAATCAGATAGAGCGTTGTCAGCCCGCCGAGCAATGCGATAATGAACTTGGGATAAATCTGTGCGTCAGCAGGTAAGCTTCGGTTCATCAGCAGAAACCAAACGCAGATACCGTACATGAACGCCACAACACCGATGTCTGTTTTTTTCATTTACAACCTCATTTAGCATATAAAAGAAATCCCGCGCTTATGCTTCGGCTTGCGCAGCATCCACGCGGGGCATCATGGGAAAAAAAAACCGTTAGTTAAAAATTTCTTTCAGTGTGTTAGCACAGAAATTGTACTGCTGTTTAATCAAATCGCCCGTTTCGCTCGGAGATTTGAATTCCGTTGTCATGTGCGCCTTGTTGCTTGCCGCAATATAGTCTGCGTCTTCCATTGCCTGCTTGAATGCGTTTGCATAGAAGTCAATAATTGCTTTGGGAGTTCCTGCAGGGGCAACGATACAACGTGCAGAACCGTACCATTCAGGATAGAATCCAAGTTCACCCAGAGTCGGTGTGTCAGGATACTCAGGAATGCGCTTTGTGTCGTATGTTCCCAATACTTTGAGTTCAGAAGCGAATGACGTGAAGTCTGCCACCTTTGCCACAGAGAAGTCAACTTCGCCCTGACGCAGAGCCAAAAGCTGGTCAGCAGTGCCACCATATGGAATTGCGGTGTATTCAAAATTTGCGGAATGAGCGAGCAATTGTGCGCCAATGTGGTTTGAAGCTTTGTTGCCGTTTGTGGATGCTTTGAGTTTTCCGGGATTTGCTTTCGCATAGTCCACCAGTTCTTTTAATGTGTTAAAAGGACTCTTTGCGGAAACCAGCACAACTGATGTCTCGATAACGTGGTTTGCAATCGGCTCGATTGATTCCACTGTGTATGAGCCAAGATGGTCGATGATGTTAGAGCAGAATGTGGGAAGGTTGATAAAGCCGAGCGTGAGTCCGTCCGGTTTTGCCTTTGCAAGTGCAGTCCATCCGATTGAGCCCGAACCGCCTTCTTTGTTGTCGATGACGAGTGTCTGACCGACATATTTTTCAGCATACGAGGTAAGAACACGGGCCGTATTATCCGTGCCTGAGCCTGCTTTGTATGCAACAATCATTGTTACCGTGCCGTTTGGCTTCCAGTCATCAGCCACAGCCGGTGCGGCCGACTTCTTGGTACACCCGATAAAAAGCGATGCCGCCATGGCAGCAAGTACGGTAATCGTCAGAATCCTTTTCATGTATATTCCTCCTTATTAATAAAGACAAATGGGATATATTCAGTATATCTCATTTTCATGGGATTGCAAGATTTTTTTACCCGAATGCGCTCCGCATCAGTATGTCCACGTCACAAGCGGTGTTACCTTCGCTGGGCGTGGCTTCGTTTCGGGTGCGCAATTCTTCGCTGTTGATAAGCGCGTCTTTTTCTCGTGGCTTTAGCTTTGCGTACAAGTCGCCGCATGCAAGCCACGCCTGTTCTTTTCCATAGCGCGGCACGAATTGGCGGAAGTCTTCAATTAAACTGAACTGGCTCAGGTAATGCGGCTGGGGCAGGGCAAAATGCAGATAAAACCATACTTCAAACGACGGATAGGACTGGGCGAATTTTATACCCAAATTTTTCGCTTCTTCCAGCATGTCAGTCGTTTCTTCGCTGAGTCCGTCGCGCACAATTGTGTCACGGTCAAAGACGCACCAAATCTCATCGTAGATGTGCTCTTCGTATTCGGTGAGCGCGGTTTTGAGAATGTGCTTGACGGAACTGTGTTTGGCGAGGCGCGGCACAATTGTAATTCCGCTGATTTTGCGGTCAGCACGCACTTGAGAAAAATAAATCTGCTCGGTCTCGCCTTCCACGACCAAAAGAATTGTCTTGTGGGCGCGGAGTTTAGCGGTTTTTCTTGGCACTGAACAACCCCATCAGCTGGCTCACGTCTACCACAGGCAGCGCGCCAAATTTGCCCGCCTGATACAACTTCTTCCGTGACGACGCGGGATTGATTTCCGCATAGTCAGTAATCGCGTTATAGATGCTGTTCCCGGAGTCGGTTTTGTAGCAGAACCAGATTTCATCGTCGCGCAACAATCCTGAGTCCAGCAAATCCTGGTCTTGCGTGGTGAACAAAAGCTGACTGTCCTCGCTCGCCTCCAAAAAGAGCCGCAAAAATGTCTCCACCAGTTCTTCGTGCAGCGACATCTCCAGCTCATCAATTAAAATGAACGCATGCTGCATCACGTCGGAAAGAGGCGCAATCAATTCCAGCATACGGAGCGTGCCAGCTGACTCGTAGCCGACGGGAAGCTCATACTCTTTGTCCGCATATTTGTGCACGAACAACGCGCGCCGTGTCTTGGCCCGTTCAGGATTTCGTGCAAGCTCGTCCTGCATTTCAGCCGACATGTGCTGCATGAATTCCTGCGGAATGGCGTGCGTCTCAATGCGAATGTCGGAAATCTGCCCGATGTCGCTCGCGTTGAACATGCCGATGACTTTTTCCTTGTAGGCGGCATCGTCTTCGATTCGTTTGAGTGTGAATGAAGAGAGCTGGTCAGATACCGGCGCGACCATGCCGTGAAAGCGTTTGGAAAGATTTTCGTAGAGTTTCAGAAAAAGCGGATGTTGTGCCTGCGCCGCCGTGCTCAGTACGGAACAGTTTGGTCGCGTCATCTGGGCAATCACTTTTTTTGCGCCGGTGATACCCGCTCCCCAAGTCACTTCGCCGGACTCGTTTCGTTCGTAGAGCAATTTTTTTGTTCCTTTGGGCGCATAACTCAGTTTTTCGTAGATGACGCGGGTGTCGCTCAAGGTCAGCTCATAGTCATACAGGACAGGCTTTCCAGATTCATCATACATATAGAAGACAAGATTGAATTCTCCTGCCTCATGCGCAGTTTTTTCATCAAATCGGAACGGCACAAAATGCGTCGCCTCGTTTGGCTTGAGCTCCGTAAAAGAATCAATCGCAAAATACATGTAAAAACGCAGAGCCGTCAAAATGTTCGTCTTTCCCGACGCATTGGCTCCGTACAGGCACGCGATTTTGAGAATACGTCGTCCGTCAATCTGAACGCAGTGCTGGCTTTCGTTCCGCTCGTCCTCAGTCGCCGCCTCAAAGCTAATCGTCTGGCGGTCTTTTATGGAGAACGTGTTCGCAATAGAAAATTCAACAATCATCTCTTTTAGTATACCACGATTTTTCATTTTCGGTGGATTATTCTTTCATTTCGTTCTATACTGACGGCATGGCGCAGGCAAAAGATTATCTTACGCAAAAAAAGCCGATGAGCGCGATGCTCATTTTTCTCATTCCCATTGTGCTGGGAAATCTGTTCCAGCAGTTGTACACGATTGTGGACAGCGCGGTGGTGGGGCGTTTTGTAAGTGCGGCGGCTCTTGCGGCGATTGGTGCGTCTTATGCGCTCACGACGGTGTTCATCATGGTGGCGAATGGCGGCGGTATTGGCGCGTCGGTGATTGTAAGCCGCTACTTTGGCGCAAAAAAATATGGTCGCATGAAAACCGCCGCTTTTACGGCAATCTTTACGTTTTTGGGCGTAAGTATTTTGCTGGGGGTGGCAGGGCTGTTCTTTAGCCGCCGCCTGATGCTGTTTTTTAATACGCCGGCAGAATCTTTGGAGACCGCGCTTGTTTACCTGAACATCTATTTTATGGGGCTTCCGTTTTTGTTCATGTACAATGTCTTTTCGTGCTTGTTCAACGCGATGGGAAAGTCCAAGATTCCTCTGTACTTTTTGATTTTTTCTTCCGTGCTGAATATGACGCTGGACGTGATTTTTGTGACCAAATGCGGCTGGGGCGTGGCAGGAGTCGCCTGGGCAACGCTGATTTCACAAGGTCTTTCCGCAGTGCTTTCATTTTTTGTGTATCTCAGACAAATTCGTGAGCTGACTTCTGAGCCGTTCGCGCTGTTTGACAAAAAAGAGCTGAAAGATATGGTGCACCTTGCCCTTCCGTCAATTTTTCAGCAGTCCACGGTGAGTATCGGCATGTTGTTCGTGCAGGGCGTGGTGAACAGCTTTGGTGCTGATGCGCTTGCAGGCTATTCGGCTACCTTGCGCTTGGAGCAGATTGCCGTGGTTCCGATGAATTCAATTGGAACGGCACTTTCTTCGTATACGGCGCAGAATATTGGCGCGGGCAAATTGGAGCGGGTGCGTCAGGGCTATCGTGCGGCAATTCTTTTGGTTGCGTTCTTTGCTGTGGTGGATGCCACATGGATGGAGATTTTTCACGCGCCGTTGGTACGTCTTTTTATGAGCGACAACAATCTTTCTGAAATCGCGTTTGCCACGGGTGACGCTTACATCCGCTACATCGGCTGGTTTTTCGGCATCATCGGTCTGAAGATGGCGACGGACGGACTTTTGCGTGGCGCGGGTGACACGATGATGTTTACGCTCGCAAATCTTGTGAATCTTGGCATTCGAGTCTCTCTTTCCGTCATTTTTGCGCCGCGCTATGGCATTCAGCTGATTTGGATGGTCGTTCCCTTAGGCTGGCTCGCAAATTTCACTGTCTCTTTCATCGGCTATGCAAGCGGCAAATGGAAAAAAGTGTACAGCGACGCTTCTGCGCATTAGCGTTTTGAATCGATTGAATACACGCGGAAGTCAGGAATATCAGCAAAATAAAACTTCATCAGAATAAAATAATCTTCCGCTTTTGCCTTGTCTACGGCGGAATATTGGTCAAGGTAGAGCGAGGCTTTTCCAAAACTTGTGCCAGTCTGTATTAGTTCCGCTGTGCCGAGCGCAGTTCCCGTGGCAGAAAGTGTGTTCATAAGCCAACGGTTTTCCATCGTGGCAAGCAGACGGTCTTTTTCTGTGTCGATAACGCCGATGTGCTTTGCATTCACAAGCGTCTGCAAATCTTCGGTCAGTTCTGCGATTGTCTCCAGGTAGGCGTTGTCAATTTTTGAGATTTGAGTGACATTCTGCGCATAAAGCCGCGCGAACGGAAAATCATAATCAGGAATATCAGTGCGAAGTTTGATGTCTCCGCCGAGTTTTGTCTGCATTCTTTCGGCGATTTCATACAGCAGCGCGTTAAAGAGCGCGATGTCAGTGCTGGAAAGGTCGGGGGAGGGAATGCAGTACAGCGTCGGGTCATTGAAGTTCTTGGTGGGTACCAGCACTGCGGGACGGGGGCCTGCTTTGTCTGCGCTGATGTCGGTAAGAAAAAGATGTCGCAGTTGGATGCGCTTGATGCGGCGCGGCATGGTCGGTTTTGCCACGGTTGCGTCTATGGATGCGGTCTCTTTTTGAGAGAGCAATGCGCCAAAGGTTTCGTTGAGCGTGTGTTTGAGCGCGTCGCCATCAGATATGCCGCCTGCCACAATCAGAGAAAAACGGCTGGAATCCAGTAAAATGGGGTAGGCGGCCGCAATGTGGGTAAAGTCAGTTTTTACAGGTTTGTCGGCGGTGTCGTCGAACAGATTTACATACGGTTCTTTTGCGTAGAGCGTGCGCATTGCCGAGCAGAGCAGCTGGAATGTGGCCGCACCGGATTTGATGCGCCACTGGGTTCGCTCGTCATACGTGATGCCGTCTGCCATGGCGGGCGTGATGTCACCGTAAATCAATGCTTCTGAGATAGCGCGCGTACAAGCTTCTGCTTCTTCGGCGGCACAGGTGACGGTGAGCACGGAACAATTGGCATAGGTTTTTGCGCGCACATCGCTGTCCCCTGTGAGCAGTCCGCGGGCTGTGCGTTCGTCGAGGCTGTGGCGGATGTTTACGGCAATTGCGTCGGTAAGCACGCTGCACAAGCCGGGGCTTTCTTTTGCGAACAGAAGTTCTCCGCCTCGGATGGTGAGTGCGAATGCCGTTGTTTTTGCGCCCGGCGTCTGCTTTACAGTGACAGGAATACCGTTATCCAGTGTAAAGGAAGAAAAATTCGCTTTGTTCTCTGCTATAAAACGACTCGCCGCATCTGCAAGGTCAGTTTGTCCGGCGGTTTTTGCCGTTGTCTGTTCAGTTTGCTTTTGCGCGAGCTGCTGGCGGTACAATTCTTGCACGTACCAAGAGCCATTTTTTCGGGTGACGGTCTGATACCCCGCTTTCTTGAATTCTTTTGCGTATTTTGCGAATGTTTTTGCGTTTACGAGCACAAAAACGGCTGGCTCCTGTGTATGCAAAAATGATTCCAGCATGGGCGCAGAAATTGAGTCTTCCATGCGCTGGTTTCGGGAAAAGAGTGTGTTGATGCTGTCTCCCGGAAATAATGCCGTCCATCCGCTCAAAAGTTCCATGAGCGCGGAAGAGTCGTCGGCACGATGCCTGAATTCTGCGGCAATGCGGTTCAGCGCGAATTGCAGCTCATCTGCGGTGAGAAGCGAATTGTTTTTTGTGAGACGCAAAAATGTCTCTGCCTGCGCACAGGGCGAAGCCTTTGTTTTTTCCAAAAGCGACTGGATGATAAGCCGTGAGGAGCCGTGTTTTTGCGCGCTTGCCACATTGATGTATTCTGCGCCAAAGATCGCGAGCGATTTTTCCGCAAGGAGCTGCTTTTTGTACGTGCTGAAATCGTTGTTCATCACAGCGGCGGCACAATCTGCTTCGTCCGCAGAAAGATGCGTGTATTGCAGGACAATCTGTGTCATATCCGCGGTAAATTCGTCGTCTGTAAGCACATATTTTTGTACTGCGGGTGCGGACTGAACTGATACAGTGCTTGGCGCGGGCATGGTATGTGCTTTGAGCGGGGCGAAATGTTTTTTTGCCAAGTCGTATGCCGCCGCAACGGTAATGTTTCCGCTGATGTACAGCACGGATTTCTGGGGCGTGTAAAATTGGGTGCCGATGTCGCTCAGTATTGCCCTTGCCGAAGAAATTGTGGTGGCAGAGAACAATGCCGGGTACACTCCGCTTTCTACTTTCCATGGCGCGGAAGGAAATATGCGGGAATCAATCGCCGTGTTGATAAAACCTGCGGTACTTTTTGCGTATTCTGCGACTTCTGCTTTCATTTTGTTCAAAGCGGCGCGCAGAGTAGCGTCATCTAGCTGGCTGGTGAGTGTTGTTGAGCCAAGTGGACGCAAACATGATGCCAGTTCCATAATGGCATATTCGCTTTCTTGTGGCGCAACTGTTTTGACGATGCGCACCATATCTGCGGAGATGTCCGCTCCCAAGAGCCGCGCATACAGGGGAAAAAATCCGGCAGTTCGTTCTGTCTGGGAGGCATAGCCTGCCTGAATGTCCAGTTCAAGACGGACTGGCGCGGCGGTTGTGTCTGAAAGCACAAAGATGCGCATGCCGTTCTCTAGCGTAAAGGACTGAATGTCTTTGGGAGAGAATGCGAATGTTACGGAAAGAAAAATGCAGGTTAGGACGACAGAAAGCAGCTTTTTCATCGTGCTCGGCGAATGACAGCTTACGGACAACGGTTTATTCTTCGTCCATAGACGAATCATAAATCTCACAGCCACGCTTACCTTTTTCCTTTACGTGGTACAATGCTTTGTCAGCGCGTTTGTAAAGGTCTTCATCAAATCCGTCTTGCGCAAATGCAATACCTACGCTTATGGAAACAGGGCTGATTCCGTCCTCAATATCAAGAAGCAAATCGTTTACCTTGGTGATTTTATTTTTGATTGTCTTTGCGGCAACAGGTGCACAATCAGGAAGAATCGCTGCAAATTCATCACCACCGATGCGGGCAATATAATCGCCTTCGCGGAATGTCTCGGTCAATATGCGGGCAAGCTCTTTCAGCGCAGTGTCTCCGCCGGCGTGTCCGTAATTGTCGTTGATGTATTTGAAGTTATCCATATCGATGAGAAGTAATGCAATTTTCTGCTTCTTTTCTTTTGAACTTTCGCATACTTGGTCAAATGCACGGCGGTTCAAAATGCCGGTCAGCGCGTCGTATTCAGCTTTTTTGAGCAATGACTTTTCATTCTGTGCCTTCAAATCATAGATTTCATTATAGCTTTCGGCCAGATGTTTACATTCCAGAGAACCGATGACATTCAGTTTTTCATCGTTCTGGATTGCTTTCTGGAAACGTTCAAGAGGCAGAATGACCAATGTACCGAATGCAATGAACACCATGACGTTGACAATCAACAAGACGAGGAACAGGATGCGCAGGCGGTAAATGTTTGCGCCCAAATCGTCAGCATTGAGATTCAGCTCATCCCTAATCTGCTGTTCGATGGCGGCAATCGTCAGACGACAGTTTTCATTGATTCTGCTCTTATAAATCAAGTATCCTTCACCGAACAGATTGTTAATCGCCGTTGCCTGAAGTTTTTCTTTGGGAATACTCTGGTCAATGGTGCGGACGACAATATTCTTGATTTCATCGGGCATATTCTCTTCGCCCATAACTTTGTAGCCAAGACGAATCGCATACAATTCCATGTTGATAAGGCTCTGAGCCTGTTCCATGGCAATTTTAAGCCGCTGAAGCGCAAGGTCTTTTTCGGAACAAACTTTTTCCAGATTTTCCAAAGCCCTGTAAGAACGCCTTGTTACATTTATTTCGTTGAGATACGCTTTTACGTATTCAGTTTTTTGCGTGACGACAAACAGACGTGCCTGTTCAGTCAGGTAGTTTGTGCTGTCTTTTATCATTTCAGAACTTTGCTCACAGATGATGAATTTATCTATAGCATTTTTTACCGCATGGAAACGATTGTTTACGGTGGTTGAAATGACTAAGATAAAGCAAAACACAATTGCAGTGAGAACTGTAAAAAAAGCATCGAGAAATTGTATATTGATACCGTTTATGTTTTTTTTACTTCGCAAGTTTTTCTATCTCCGCATACAACTCAAAATTCTTTTTGGCGGCGCCATGAATGACATCCGCACAGGCTGTTCTCCATTCTTTAATATCTTTTACTTCACGGAATGTAACGCCTTCTGTCCGCAATGTGAGACGAGATTTATTTTCGGCCTCTTGAGAGACCTTGTTGCAGTATTCGCCGGCATATTGTGCCGCTTTCTGCATAATTTTCTGCTGCTCTTTGGTGAGTTTGTCCCAGAGTTCTGATGAGATAACAACCTCGGTGACTCCCAGCTGATGACCGTCCAAAAGCATATAGGGAGCAATCTTGTTGAGGTGATTTGCGAAATAATTTGCAATCGGCTGCTCAGCGATATCGATTACGCCTGTCTGAAGGGCCGCATACAATTCGGAATAGGGGACAGAAACTGGCTCGCATTTCAGACTAATCGCAAGGTCGTTCATTATTGCGCTTCCAGCGTTGCGCATCTTTTTTCCTTTAAAATCAGCTATGCTTTCCAGTTCTTTTGTAGAGAAAAAGTGACGGAATCCTTCCTCTGCGAAGAAAAGACCTTTTACGCCAATTTTCATCTCATACGGCTCGTTCAAAATGGCTTGCGCAAACTGAGAGGACGCAAACTTCCAGAAATGTTCCCGATTGACAAAGGTGAATGGGATGTCCAAAAGTTCGTGTTTTTCACAGTTGTATTTGGCGATGGCTGCCGGGGCGATACGTGCAAGATGAATTTCAGAGCGCGGTTTTGTCATTACTTCCATAACAGAAGTATTGTCTCCAAGTATGCCATTGGTATGTAGTTGAATTTCAATGGTGCCGTGGGAAAGCTCCGCGACTTTTTCTATAAATGCATTGTCAATCCATGCAGAAATGGAGTCGCCTGGATTTGGCTCAGCCATCGTAAGCGTGAGTTTTTTTTCAGACTTAGTATTTCTTTTGTCTTTGCATGCGACGAAAGAAAACAATGAGATACAGATGCACAATGATGAAATAATTCGTTTCATATTATATCTTTATACCTTGTTCCTGAAAATACTGTCTTCTTATTATAAATCGACTTTTTGCAACTGTCAATTGTTCTGAGGGACACATGGTGGTGTAAAAAACAAAAGAGGCTGTCCGATGTGAACAGCCCCGAATGATTCGCTTTTATGTGCTATTTTGCTATCTTTTTTCCGCGTGGTGGCTGCGCATCATTTTTTGCGTAGTTTAGAATTTCCTGATAAAAAATCGGGTCTACGGACGCGCCTTCTGCAATGACGTCGGCACAAGCTTGCTGCCATGGCTTGATGTCATCTACGTTAGTAAGCGTGGCTCCTTGTGCGAGCAATCCTTCTTTTACTTTGTCTTCTTCTGTCTGTGAGAGCTTGCGGCAGAACTCTGACGCATATTTTCCTGCTTCAATGAGAATCTGTTGCTGTTTTTCTGAAAGACTGTCCCAGCACTCTTTTGTGATGACGGCCTCCATAACGCCCAACGTGTGTCCGTCAAAAATCATGTACGGCGCAATGTCGTTAAAATGGTTTGCGAGGTAGTTTGCAATTGGCTGCTCAGCCGCATCGATAACACCAGTCTGGAGAGCGACATACAAATCGGCATAGTTTACAGGAATGCTGGTCGCTTTTACGCCCGCAATCAATCCCTGCATCGCCTTGTCGTTTGTGCCACGCACTTTAAGTCCGGCAAAATCTTCCACTTTTTCAATTTTTTTGGTAGAGAAAAAGTGACGGAATCCTTCTTCACCAAAGAAAAGGCCTTTAAGTCCCAGACCGACTTCTAAAGGCTCATCCAAAATTTCTTCCGCAGAGTCGCTTGTCGCGAATTTCCAGAAATGCTCTTTGTTTGAGAACGTGAACGGAATGGAAAGCAACGATGATTTTTTGCAGCCGTACATCGCCATGTTTACCGCAGACATACGATGAATCTGAATCGTGCTGTGGGGCTTTAACATCAAATCCATAACGGAATCAACATCGCCCAAGATTCCTGAACACTGCAGGTCAATTTTTATTTTTCCCTCGGAAAGCTCTTCAACCTTCTGCTTGAATGCCTGATCCATCTGACCAGCAATCGTCTCCGCAGGGTTTACTTCTGCCATAACGAGCGTGATTTCTTTTTCTTCAGCTTTTTTTGTGCAAGAAAGCATTGAAAAACACGCCGCCATGCATCCGACTAGTAGCAATGCCTTTTTCATGAACAAATCTCCAATAAAAGTCAATGAGGAAGTTTCAATTTCCGATTTGCCTTTTTACGCTGTTCCGCAATGCAATGAGGAACAGCAGTTGATAAAAAGTTTGCAACGCAAACTTCGCAAAGATAAAAACTGACGCTGTTTCAGGCAGTTTTTATCTTGCACTCCTTTATAAATGTAGAAAATACATCATCCTTATTTTATTCCTACTTTTTCCAGTTGTCAAATATTTCGCTAAATATTTCTCTTGACTTTAGTGTGGCTACAGAGTATAGTGACGATATGAAGTTTTTAACGCTACTACTATTGTCATTCGGTCTCGGAAGTTGCCAAAGCAAACGGTAGTGGTGTAAAATTTATTTCGTACACAACAAGACCTGTCCTTTGGCGGCAGGTCTTTTATTTTCATAAAGAGTCTGTTGCTGAACGAAGGGTTATAAGGAGGCATAATAAAAAGTACGTCCTTGTACTTTTTATCATGTGCAGATTTTGCCGTTGGCAAAACTGCGATTCGTTGCCTCCATGCAACGCCGCTAACGCGGAGTTTATAAGGAGTTTTTGATGAAAGCGCACATGAACGCAAAAAAGTACCAGCCGATTCCAGCCATTCCGATTACGAATCGCAAGTGGCCGGCAAATACGATTACACAGGCGCCGATTTGGTGTTCCGTCGATTTACGTGATGGAAATCAGGCGTTGATTGACCCGATGGGCATTGAGACTAAGCTGGCGTTTTTTGACCTTTTGGTAAAAATCGGCTTTAAAGAAATTGAAGTGGGTTTTCCTTCTGCAAGCGACACTGAGTATGAATTCATCCGCAGATTAATAGAAGAAAAGCGTATACCTGATGATGTGACGATTCAGGTGCTCTGTCAGGCTCGTGAAAAACTGGTGCGCAAAACCATGGAGTCAATTAAAGGTGCTCCTGGAGTTATCTTCCATATTTATAACTCTACGTCTCCGGCTCAGCGCAAATATACGTTCAACAAGTCAAAAGAAGAGATTATCAAGATTGCGGTGGACGGCGTAAAGTGCATTAAAGACTGCATGAAAGAATTGAGCGAAGACGAACGCAAAAAAATCCGCCTTGAGTATTCGCCTGAGAGTTTTTCGATGACTGAAATTGACTACGCAGTGGAAATCTGTGCGGCTGTCGGAAAAGAATGGGGCTACGACAAGGACAACAAGATTATCTTCAACTTGCCGACAACGGTGGAATGCGCTACGGCAAATGTGTACGCAGACCAAATTGAATACTTTGCGGAACATATTCCTAACCGCGAGGGTGTGATTATCTCAACGCATTGTCATAATGACCGTGGCAGCGGCGTGGCTTCTTGTGAGCTGGGCTTGCTTGCTGGTGCTGACCGCGTTGAAGGATGTCTCTTTGGAAATGGCGAGCGCACGGGAAACCTTGATATTGTTACGGTCGCGCTCAATATGTTCAGCCAGGGTGTTGACCCCGAACTTGATTTGTCCAAACTGCCTGATATCGCTGACAGCTACATGGAATACACTAAGATGGACATTCCTCCGAGAACGCCGTATGCGGGCGGACTTGCATACACTGCGTTGAGCGGCGGACATCAGGACGCGATTGCAAAAGGCTTTGCCGCACGTGTCAAAATGGACAAGGATGCTATCTGGGATGTGCCGTATCTCTTGATTGATCCGCATGACATTGGCCGCCAGTACGAGGGCATTATCAGAATCAACAGCCAGAGCGGAAAGGGCGGCGCGTCCTTCATTCTGGAGCACAATTACGGCTATGCGATTCCAAAAGCGATGCAGCCCGCAATCGGCGACCTCATCAAAGCCGCCTCGGACAAAGCGCAGCGTGAGCTCCAGCCGGAAGAAATTCTGGATTTGTTCAAAAAGCAGTGGATTGCCAAAAAGTCGCCGCTTGAAATCATTGATTTGGCGCAGACCCATGTTGAAAGCGCGTCTACAGCGGAAGAGCAGGTTGGCGTGCGCGCAGTGGTCAATTGGAACGGCGAACAGATTTCTGTGGGTGGAAAGGGTAACGGTCCGTTGGACGGATTTGTTTCTGCTTTGGCAAGCACTCCCGCGCCCAAGTTCAATATCACCGCATTCCACGAGCATTCTGTGGGACAAGGCTCAAATACGAGCGCGGTGGCATACGTGCAGATTACCGTGGAGGACGGTCGGCAGTTATGGGGCGTGGGTGTCTCAAGTAACGTCGGTCGCGCCGGTATTGAAGCGGTTGTGAGCGCGGTGAACCAGACGATATAAATCTAACCGAGCAGATTAAGCTCTTCTTCGGTAAGTTCGCGGTATGCGCCGAGTGGCAGGGTTGCGTCTAAGTTGAGCGCACCCATTGCCACGCGCTTTAGGTAGATAACTTCGTTGCCTACCGCCGCGAACATTCTTTTTACCTGATGAAATTTTCCTTCGTAAATAGTTAAGAGACAGTCGCAGCCGGCGGCATTTTTTACCGTTGTTTCATCAATGGAGGCGGCATCGTCGGAAAGCCAGCGTAATTCCGCGCTCTGTGCGTCAAATTCCGGCTCATTTCCTTCGTGCGGAATGTGCAGTCCTTTTGCAAATTGTTCGGTGTAGTGCGCGCGCGTTTTTTCGTCTTTGGAATCTCGTAAGCGGACAGCATAGGTTTTGGGAATGTGTGTTTTGGGCGAAATCATGCGGTGGGTGAGCGCGCCGTCGGTGGTCAGAATGAGCAGTCCTTCTGTGTCGATGTCGAGGCGGCCCACGTGATGCAGTTCTCCGCCCATAAACGGATGTCGCAGCTCAGGAGCAATCAAATCGAATACAGTGCTGTGCTCGCCGTCACGATTTGCGCACACGACATCCTTGCATTTGTTCATCATCAGATAGATGTCGTGCTGAAGTGAGATTGATTCTCCGTCGATGGCGAGCGTATCTTTTACCAAGTCGATGTGGGTGGCTGGGTCAAAAATCTGCTTGCCGTTCAGCGTCACACAGGCAGTACGGAGCAGTTTTTTGACATCTTTTCGTGTGCCATACCCGTGGTGGGCAAGCACTTTGTCGATTCGTTCCATCAGCGTTTTTCAAGGGGAATAAAATCGCGTTCTTCGCCGACATTCTTGTATGCGGGACGGTAGATGCGTCCTCCGGCAACGATTTCCTCAATGCGGTGTGCGCTCCAGCCTGCGATACGGGAGACTGCGAACATCGGTGTGAAGAGCTCGCGCGGAATGTTGAGCATTGTGTAGATGAAGCCGGAATACAAGTCCACGTTGGCGCAGATTTTTTTGCCGTCGCCATGTGCCTCGTACACGATTTGCGGTGCGATTCTTTCTATTGATTTGTACAGATTGAATTCTTCGAGCAAGCCCTTTTCTTTTGCGAGGCTTTCCGCATGGTCGCGCAAAATGGTGGCACGGGGGTCGTTTATCGTGTAAACCGCATGTCCCATACCGTAAATCAAGCCGCTGTGGTCAAAGGCCTCTTTGTTTGAGATTTTGCGCAGGTATTCGGTCACTTCTTTTTCGTTTGACCAGTCTTTTACGTTTGCCTTGATGTCATCCATCATTTCCATGACGCGGATGTTTGCGCCGCCGTGACGACGACCTTTGAGTGAGCCGACCGCCGCGCCAACTGCAGAATAAGTGTCCGTGTCTGCCGATGAGACAACGTGAATTGTAAGAGATGAGTTGTTGCCGCCGCCGTGTTCCGCATGTAAAATCAGCGCGATGTCGAGCAATTTTGCTTCTTCCGGTGTGTAAGTTTTGTCGCTGCGGATAAGGCGCAGAAGATTTTCCGCCGTGGAGAGCGCGGGATCCGGATTGTGGATGTACATGGATTTTCCGTCGTAGAAGCGGCGTTTTGCCTGATACGCATAGGCGACCAAAGTGCCGAAACGGGAAATCAGTTCAAGACACTGGCGCAGCACATTTTCAAGACTGCGGTTTTCAGGGTCAAGGTCATATGAATATGAAGCGAGAACGCCGCGCGCAAGTTTGTTCATGATGTCGCGTGAAGGAGCCTTCATAATCATGTCTTCGGTAAAGTTGTTGGGCAGATTGCGTATGGAGCCGAGCAGCGCATTGAATTCATCAAGCTCAGCCTGCGTCGGCAATTTTCCGAAAAGCAGAAGATATGCGCACTGCTCGTAACCGAACTGATTGTGTTTTTCTGCGTCGGAAATCAAATCCGCAACATTATATCCGCGGTACAGCAATTTTCCGGGCACGGCGATTTTTTTGTCATCCTTGATTTCATAACCGACAACATCACCAATACGGGTAAGACCGACCAACACGCCCGTACCATTCGCGTTACGCAATCCGCGTTTTACGTCGTATTTGGTATACAGAGAAGGATCGATGGGGTCGTTGTCTTTTGCAATCTCCGCGAGCTTTGCTACCACCGCTTTTTCATTTTGTTTGGTGGAAATCTTGTCTCCAAATTGCTCCAGATATTGCTGTTCCATTTCACTTATTGCCACGTGTACCTCGTTTTTTTTTGCATAAAGATTGTATAATTATGCATTGTTTGCAAAATCTTATTCATAATTATACGGTTTTGCAGTGATATATGCAATACGTTTAATTTTTTTCCAAAAAGCCTGTCTACTTTTTTATACTGAACAGTGAAAAATGGAATAATAACTGTATGAATTTTTATACAGTGAAAACTTTTTTGCACAGTTCCTTGAAATCTGGAAAAAATGTGTTATAATGTGCGCCTTTTTGCTTAATTCGCTGTATTATAACGAGTTATAGCGAGAAAAAAAATAAGATAAAAAAATGTGATAAAAATTTTGAACTTGGCACGCTTCTTGCCGTAAATTAAGCGTAGGCAGGACATAGGTCTTGCAAGGAGGACGGCTATGGAAATGTATGAAATTTATACAAAACAGATTCAGCGCTACTCGTTGCTTACTTATGAGCAAGAGGTCGTTCTTTCAAAACGGATTGAGCAGGGAGATGTGACTGCGAGACAGGAACTGGTGCAGGGAAATCTCCGTTTGGTGGTGAGCATTGCGAATCATTTTGCGATGTCGCGCTCGATGTTGATGGATTTGATTCAAGAAGGAAATATGGCGCTGATGGTCGCGGCAGAAAAATATCATTATTCTTTTAATACGCGCTTTTCAACATATGCATATGCATGGATAACGCAATATATGTTGCGCTATCTGAATACACGTGTGTCTATGATTACGCTGCCACATCGAAAGGATGAGATGCTTCGCCGCATTACAGCTGCTCGTCAGACATTGGTTCAGAAAACAGGCAGTGAGCCGACTGTGGCGGAACTTGCCGCGTATTTGAATGTGACGGAATGCGAGGTGAAGAATCTGCTTTCTTATGATTACACCTTTACCAGCCTTGATATTGAATGTTCTGAGGAAAACGGCGCGACAATCGGTGAGCTGATGCCGGATGTTACCTATGAACCAGAGCGGGAATACTTTACGCAGGAGTCAAAGCGTACCGTTGGCGCATTGGTAGAGGCTTTGCCCGAAAAAGAGCGCGCGGTTATTCGCTATCGCTACAATTTTAACAATGACGTTCACACAAAAACGTTGCGTGAGCTGAGCCATGATTTGGGAGTGTCTGCGGAGACTGTGCGCCAGATGGAAATGCGTGCCGTGCGCCGTATGCGGAACATTGTTTCGTCAAGTCCTGTTGAGGAAGTTTTTGTTGCGTGCTAATATGTCGTAATGCCGACATCAAAAAAACGCACGACAAAAACGACTTCAAAAAAAACAACAAGAACTTCTTCCCGCACGACAAGGAAGCGCAAGGCGAAAAAGCCAAAGGTTACGCTTTCTGCGGGAAAAGTGTATGTGCTTTCCGGCATTATTATTGCGGTGTGTGCTGCGGCTCTGTTTTTCAGCGTGTTTACGGCACGAATTGATTCTGGAAACTCGCAGCCGCAGACATCTGAACGAGCGATAGCGTCAGAGGAAAAAACACCGCCCAAAAAGGAACAGGCGACTAAAGCAGAGCAGCGTGTCGCTCCTGCCCAGCAGCCTGTAACGGCAAAAAAAGAATCAAAACAAAAGAAATCTGCCTCGTCAAAAACAACTGTGTCTTCCACAAAAAATTCGTCTGCGACACAGATGCAGCCGGCGGAACAGCCGAAATCGCAAAAAAACGCGCAGCCTGTTTCCTCAAAATCTGCCTCATCGCAGCCGCAAAAGACGACAGCTTCTCCTGCGACTGTGAGCCAGCCAGATGCGTCAAAGACGCTCGCATCTGCTAAGCCGGATAAGACGCAGCCGACCGTGCAGAGCGCAAAGCCTGAGAAGCCTGAGCCGAAATCTCCGTTTGCTATTCCGCCCGCAAAAAATGGCGCGACGCTCGTATTTGTGATTGATGACGCGGGCTTGCATCCGGAGAACGTAAAACGCTATACCGCGCTCCCGTTTCCGATTGCCATCGCAGTGTTGCCGCGGCTCTCGCACTCAAAAGAATGTGCGGCGGTGGTGCGTGCGGGTTACAAAGAGCTTATGCTTCATCAGCCCATGCAGGCGCACGCATATCCTAACGGAAAAATTCCGAATCCCGGTGAAGGTGCGATTCTTCCCGACATGAGCACGGCGCAAGTGGCGGAGACAATCAAACAAAATCTGGAAGAAATCGGCCCCGGCGTAAAAGGCTTTAACAATCACGAAGGTTCTCTGATTACTGAAAATGCGATAAAAATGGGGGCCGCGCTGGAAGTTGCTGCCGAGCGGGGCATATATTTCCTTGATTCCAGAACGACTTCGCACAGTGCGGTTCCGCAGGCGGCTTTGGAACGTGACATGCGCTACATCGCGCGCTTTGCTCCGTTCTTGGACAACAAAATTGACCGCGAGGCTATGCTCAGTGAATTGTACAAGGGACTTGAAGTCGCCAATAAAAATGGTTATGCGGTCATCATCGGGCACGTGGACAAAAGCGTGAATATTCTGCCGCAATTGCTCACGGACATCTACCCGTATCTGGTGCAGCAGGGCTACAAGTTTGCGGTTCCGAGCCAACTGCGGTAGCGCTGGGAACCCCGAAGTAGCGCGAATGCGCTATGAGCGTAGCGAAGGGTGGACATAGCGACGGCGTAAGCCGGACCGCCCAAAACTGACTGACATTTTTCTGTAGTTGTGATATGCTCTTGGTATGAAAGTGCTTGGAATTGAATCGTCCTGCGATGAGACGGCGTGTGCTATCGTTGAGGACGGAAAAAAAATATACAGCAATGTGGTTGCCACGCAGATTCCTTTTCATGAGGTGTACAAGGGCGTAGTGCCGGAAATTGCGAGCCGAAAACATGCTGAATGGATTTTGCCCGTAGTGCGCGAGGCTCTTACAGAAGCGAACATGACGCTGGACGATGTGGACGCAATTGCCGCTACCAATCGTCCCGGTTTGATGGGAAGTCTTTTGGTGGGGCTTACATTTGGAAAGACGCTCGCATGGGCGACAGGAAAGCCATTTATCGCGGTGAACCATATGCTCGGTCACTTGTACGCCGCTCATCTTCAAAATGATATTCCCTATCCGTATTTGGGCTTGCTTGTGAGCGGCGGGCACTCGATTATCGCAAAAGTGAACGGATTTGACGATTTGGAAATCTTGGGCACAACGATGGACGACAGTGTGGGCGAGGCTTTTGATAAAGTGGCAAAATACTATGGCTTGGGCTATCCCGGTGGCGTGATTATCGACAAATTGGCGCAGTCAGGCGACCCAAAGGCGTTTACCTTTCCGGTACCCAAATTGGACAAGCGCGGCGAACACCAATACGATGTGTCATTCAGCGGACTAAAGACTGCGGTTATTCATCAGGCCGACCAATTTTTGAACAAGGGCTACGAAAAAACGAACGAAAATATTTGTGCCGCATTCCAGGAGACCGCCTGCCGCACTTTGACAAGCAGATTGTTCCGTGCGATTGACGATACGGGATTAAAAACGGTTGTCGCTGGAGGCGGTGTTGCGGCAAACAGCAGGCTCAGGGCATTGCTTGCAGAACGCACCGATATTCAGTGTATTTTTCCGCCGCTCAAACTTTGTGGCGATAACGGTGCGATGATTGCGGGCGTGGCGTACCACTTTTTGCAGCGTGGCGACCGTAGCGGCTGGAACACAACGGCTTGTGCACGTATTCCGCAGTTTAAGCGCGGACTTGCAAACTTGGAAGCGTTTGGAAGGAGATAAGTATGGCTCAAACAGACATTTTGTTGTTTATTGTGGCGGGTCTTTTGTTTTTTGTGGGCATCGTAGGGTGTATCGCTCCGGGCTTGCCAGGAACGCCGTTGTGCTGGGGCGGACTTTTGTGCGCTTCATTTACATCGGTGTGCACTGTCTCTTGGGTCGTGCTGATTATTTGCGCGGTGATTACGGCGATTGTGGAGATTGTGAACAATATTGTGCCCGCAATTTTTACGCGAAAAGCTGGCGGCTCAAAAGAAGCGGCGTGGGGCTCGATTATCGGCACCTTTGTGGGCTTGCTGGGATTGGGCGTTGGCGTGTTCTTGGGAGAATTCCTGGGCGCGTTTGTTGGCGAACTGATTCATAATGATAAAGACGTAAAACATGCGCTCGTTGTTGCATGCTGGTCATTCTTGGGCTTTATCACAGGCGTAGGCTTGCGCCTTTTGACGGCGTTCGCCTTTATCATTATTTTGTTCCACGGCATCAATGGTGGTGACGTGCAGTCGCTCTTGGTCTAGCACAATTGCGTGAACAGTTCCTGCATTTTTTTGCGGAACATTTCTGTCTGCGGTTTCATTTCATTCAAGAATTCATTGTGGTCAATTGACCCGATGACGGCTTCTTGCTCTGCTTTGTTGCGGAATGTGATTGAACGGAAATAATCGTTGTAATCTTTTTCGCGGGAAGAGAAGGCTGAGCTGTACATTTCATTGGTAATAGCCGTAACACCTGTCAGAATATCCTCGTAGATTTCTTTGGTGAAGTTGAAAATCGGTTTTGAATACAATTGCTCCAGAATGTGAATTGCATAGGTTGTTTTGTATGCGGTGTAGAGCGCGAAGCTTTCGTCGTAGAAAGCATGAACCTGCTCCCAGCTGAAGATGGCACCTGTTTTGATATAGCCCAGCAGTTCATTCACTTTTTCTTCGGGCATAATCTGACCGCCCACGTTTATCCAGCGGGTATATAGCGGCAACTGTTCGATTCGCTCCAATTCTGCCTGTGTAAGCGTAGGAATATGGCGGATTGTACAGTAATCGATGAGCGAAGCGACTGCAAAATACTTGAGCACTTTGCGATATTCCTGAAAGCTGCGTACCGGTTTGTAAATAAGCGCGCCATATTTTTTCTGACAGCGTGAATCTTCCAGAATGAGTTGTGCGTTTGGATTCTGATGCAGAAAATCTTTTGCTATTTGGAACAGTTCTTCGTCATTAGCGGCAGCAACTGCCTTTGCGTCTCCATGTGACTTTAAGTAGCGTCCTGTCAGTTCGATGATGCGGTCAAGGGCCTCCAGAACTTCTTGCATGGTGTCGGGCGCGAACGGTGCGGTCTCAATATGCTGCACTTTTTTCACACGTTTGTCGCGTTTTTGAAATTTTGACATGTTACGCGCTATGGCGTACATATTGTACATGAACCAATAGCCTGGAATGATGCTTACCGGCTGATTTGCGCCATTTGTAGCGACCAGTGCAAAGGGGTAGGTGATGTTCAGCTCATGCTGATAGCTTCCTTTTGCGACGAGGACAAAACTTGCGAATTTGCCGTTGTGCTTGAAGTCTGAGCAAAGTCCCGGCCAGAAGCCTCTGCCTGCTATCATTTCGCCGTCGGGTGCGCGCGAATTGTGATTTGAGCCGATTGTCGCGCCAGAAGCGATGTTGCTCTGTCCGCCGATAGTGCTTGCAATCAAGAAAGAAGAGTTGTGATGCTGTTCGTGGAACGGGAAAATCAAATTGTTCAAAATCTCACAACAAGATACTGTTGAATTGTCGCCGAGCACTGAGTTCAAAAGGCGCGCGCCATACTTGAGCTGGCAATTGCGTCCGATAACAAAGCGTACTGCCACTGCCTGATAGAAAATGCGTGAGCCGTATCCCACGATGCCATTTACAAGCTCTACGCCCTCTCCAACCTGACTTACTTCGTCGGGTGAAGAAAGAATGGTGATATTTTTTAGTTTAAATGCGCCTTTTATGTAAGCGTTTTTGCCGATTTTTGCGTCTTTGAGCAGCGTACAGTTTTTTATCACCGCGTCATCTTCAACAATTCCAAAAGTGGTGAGCGATTTTTGCTGTCCGTATTCTGTCATTTCGACAAAACGCTGGAGAATTTCTTTGTCTTCCCTGTAACGTGACCACAAGAATGCGTCTGCGGGAATCATGTTTTCAAACGGAAGGACAGCGCGCGCATCGTTTTCGTTTCCCACGCCAATCCAAATGCGGTTTGACTCCGGCTCGCCTTCTTTCAAAATACCGTTTCCGAATTTTGAGTGCTTTGTACAGCTCATTTCCTGAATGTTGAAGAGCATGACACGATTTGCGAGATGGTAATTAGAAAGATATGCGACATTTCGTACAACAACATCGTCTCCAACAACGACATTTTCCAGATAGGAGTGGAAGAAGCCTGTTTCCAAAACTAAATCATGGAATTGCAGCGTTGCTTTGACTAATCTGCCAATGACTAAAAAGCCTGAAATCTCGCAGTCAAAAATGAGATTTGCGTCAAAAGCATCTTTTTCATTTGGAACCCAAATGTTCTGCCAGGTTTCATCGCTGTTGCGATTCCGATTTGCTTTTAAAATACCGATTTCTTCTTGAGTAAGCTGCCTTTTCTTTTGAGTAAATTCAACGGGAGTAGAAATAGTTTGCGAAAAGTTTTTTTTAAATACAATTTCTGCCATAATTTTATTTTATATGCCCGCTATTTGTTCGTCAAGCAGTCGCTAAAGGTAATCGTTTCTCCGTTTTCATACCAAATGTCTGACTCAGACGTAATAAAGCCTGTTTGCGAATATGCGTCATAGGATACCTTGCACTTTAAATTCAGGGCTTTACCTATGCAAATTTGTTACTTATAATATGCGTATGAAACGAAGACTTTGGGGAATTCTGTTTCTCTTTTTTTCAGCAATGATGTTCGCGCAGACGGACTTTCCTTCTCTTGAGCCGCTTTTTTTTTATGAGCCGGCTGAAGATGTGCTTTCGGGCGAAGATGTTATCCGTGCTGGACTTGAATTCTCATTGTGCCCGGCCGAAGCGGGTGCCGCTGTCATAGAACGCTATTTGGAGCTTGAGAAGGAAATTGTTTCCACAGTTGCTGAACTTGATGAGATGGAAAAAGGCGAAAAAATTCTTTCCTTGATGTATGAACGCGTGCTGACCCAATATAGCGTGAATCAGACACGTGTTGACGAGATGTTTTTGAAAGGGACGTACAATTGTGTTTCTTCCAGCGTACTCTATTTTGCGCTGGCGCGGGCGGTAGGCTTGCAGGTGGCGGGACAGGAGACTCCGGAACATGCGTTTTGTTCGCTGTACATTGGCGGGAAAAAAATTGATGTGGAGACGACAAATCCCGGCGGTTTTAATCCCGGCGTAAAAAAAATCGTGGAGCAGACGGAACGGAGCACGCGCTATTTTATGGTGCCGAAAAAATATTATTCTGGCAGAAAAGAAATCAGCGAACGCAAATTTGTGAGTTTGGTTGGGCGCAATATGGTGAGCATGATGAATGACCGCAATGACTATGCGACAGGCGTTCCTCTTTCAGCGGCGCGCATTGTGTTTGTGGGAAATGCGTTTGCAAAAGATGCTGCTGCCGTTCGAGAAGACTTTGACACGCTGTGTGGAAATTATGCGGTGGAACTTGACCAAAAGCGCAAAGAATCGGAAAAAGCATTGGACTGGCTTGATGCCGTGTACGCGCGCTGGGGTAGTTCCGCTGAACTTCAGAAAAAATACAATACGATTGCCTATAATTGCGCCGTCAATTATGTAAATGCTGGTGATTATGAAAATGCGCGACGGGCTTTTACTGCGCACAAAGACAATCTAACGCAAAAAAATGCATCCGCTATAGACGTAATGATTTTTTCTGCTTGGGTGGAAGACGAAGTGAAAAAACTTGAGCCAGAGGATGCGGTTTCCTTTTTGCATGAGCAATATAAACTGCCAGTGGCAAAAGAAAAGTCCGTGGCGAGCAGGCTGGTTGTATTGGAAGAATATGCGTGGTATCAAATACTAAAGCCTTTTTTTGATTCCGGAAAATATCTTCTTGCCGCGGACATTGCGGATGAAGGACTTTACTATGTGCCTTCAAGCAAAAACTTGCAGAAGATAAAAACGCAGTGCTTGCAAAATTATGCCGTTGACGTGCACAATAAGTTTGCGGATTTAGCGAATGCGGGAAGATATGAAGAAGCGATGCAGGTGGTGCAGAAAGGTTTGATAAATGTACCTACGAATTCATTGCTAAAAAATGATTTGAAAAAGTTAGAGAATTTTTTGAAACGATAAAGGGTAGCCCGCAACAAAATGCAGGCGTAGGGGGAAGAAAATTTCCCCCTACAAAAAAAAACTAGTCTCTGTACAAGACCCAGCCAATCAGCGCGATAATCCAACCGGCAAGAATGATGTAAAAGCCAGGACCAAAGTTCAATGTTGCTTTAGCAATGCTTCTGCCTGTGCTGCTTGTATTGAAGAACACATACAAACCGCCTGCGACTGAAGCAATGAGCGAAAACAGTTTGAGCAAGCCGCTGTTTTTTACAGCAAGGAAACTGAGCACAACGCCACAGACTGCGCCCACGAATGTAAGGATTGATCCCACTTTAAGAATACCATTGCTGTCACTGGTGATAATCTGGAACGCGCTGGAACCATTTGCACCGAACAGCTTAGTCGTTGAGAGCGGGAAGAAACAGCCGATTACTACGAGAGCAAGGCCAATCACGAAGAGATAACTTAAAATGCCACTTTTTTTTGCCATGATATAACTCCTTTATATCAAATAAAGATGTACTATTTTATCATGGGAGTGGAAAAAGTACAAGTTTACAATGCGCTTTCGGGAGAGAAATTCTCTATGTCTTTTGCGGGAATTGGCTTGCTGAAGTAATAACCTTGAATGACATTGCCGCCCAGCTTTTTTAGCATCTCATACTGCCATTTTTGCTCCACGCCTTCTACAATCAGCTTCATGTTCAAGGAATGCACCAGATTGATGATACTTTTGATAAAACTTTCTTTTCCTTCCTGCAGATATGCGTCCACCAGCATTTTGTCCAGTTTGATTGTCTTCACAGGAATGTAGGTGAGGTATGAGAGCGAAGAGTATCCAGTACCAAAGTCGTCAAGCGCAAGATTTATGCCGATTGAGCGGAAATCATTTGCCAGTTCGGTCGCCAGTTTTTTGTTTCCCATGAACAGGCTTTCAGTGATTTCAATTTCAATCAGAGACGGTTCGATGGCGTTTTTGTCCAGCAATGTTTTGAGGTAAGTGACATATTCTTTGTCAGCCATTTGCGCCGCAGAATAATTGATGGAGACCTTTCGCAGCGGAAATCCTTTTTTGCGCCATTCTACCAATTGTTTGACAACTTGCTCGGTCATAATTCTGCCGATTTTTGTAATCAGACCGCTTTCTTCCGCTACTGGAATGAACTGACCGGGGAAAATCTTTACTGTTTTGAGACGGCACAACGCTTCGTAACCGTAAATTTCTCCCGTGGTGATATCAACTTGTGGCTGATACAGTACGTAAAATCCGTCTTCTTTGTTGCATGCGTTTTCCAGGATTTTTGTGATTTCCTGTTTTGTCTGGATTGATTCGCGCATTTCGTTGGTAAAGAATATGGTTTTGTTTTTGCCCGCGCGTTTTGCCTCTATCATCGCCGTATCTGCATTGGAAAAATAAGTCTCTATGTTGGCATCTTCTTTTTCATCGTAATTTGCCACGCCGATACTGATGCGCACAAAAATCTGGTTGTCTTTGTATTCAAACGGTGCGACAATCAGCTGTTTGAGCAAGAACAAGACGGTGCTGTTTTTGTGCAGATGGTTATTTTTCCAGATAACGACAAATTCGTCTCCACCGTAACGAGCAACCAGATAGTCGTCATCTCCGCCAATGGAAACAAGCCTTTGTGCCAATTCTTTAAGAATAAAATCACCGCACGTATAGGAATAAAAATCGTTGATGCTCTTTAAGTCCTCAACATCGAGCATGAGAAGCGAAAAGTCTTTTTTCTCCCGTATCAGCCGAGACACTTCTGCCTGCGCCGCATCACGGTTTGGAAGGCGTGTGAGCAAATCGGTGTAGCGGGTGATTTTCAGCTGATGCGCGTAGAAAATAACAAAGGTCAGAAGCAGGAAAAGTGAAAGTACAATGATGATAAAAGGAATGAGGACTGTGGCATAGCGGGTCCAGTAGGAAGGCTGCCTGTTCACAAAAATAGTATCTGCCGGCAGAATGGATGTGTCCAGCTGGTAGTGATTCATAAGACTGTAGTCAAAATAAAAGTGTGAGGGAATGTTTTCATTTAAGGGAATGGTGGAAATGTCTTTTCCGTTCAGTACCTGTACCGCAATAAGGGCAGAAGAGACGCCAGCTTCTTCATAGTCGTAGAGATAGCCGCCCAAAAATCCCTTGCCTACCGTTCCGTAGAGTTTTGTATAGACGGGAATATTTGCATATGCATAAAAAAGCTGGGCTATTTCTGATATGGTGTAGCTGTTTCCATCTTTGTCTTCAAAAGCGCTCATGCAGAGCACGATATTATCTTTTGCCAGTTTTGCAATTGCCTCGCCAAGTCCGGTGCGGCTGTAGTCAGACGTTTTCATGCCCACAAAAGTGTACTGGGGATAGCGCTGCTGCAGGGCAAAAAACTGTTCTTCATCTCCCAAACCGGAAATGGATGTGTCGTAAATGCCTACGATGAATTTTCCCACGGGGTTCTGCTTGGTTGCAATGTCGAGTATCTTGTCAAATTCAAAGTCTTCCGTGGAGCCTGTGATAAAGGGATTTTCTGCAGCATGGCGGGCCTTGTCCAGATTGTTTATGCCCAGAAAAATCAGGGGAGTCTTATAAAAAAGTTCAGTTTGATATTCCAGTGCAAAGTCCAGAGCCGCATCATCTCCCAGAATTATGGCTCCGTATTTTTCATGATGGGTAAGCTTGTATTTCATGGTCTCGTAAAAGAGACGGGTGTTTTCCGCACTGTTGTAGTTTTTCATGTCCATGTATTCTACATCAAGATAGACATTGTTTTTGGAAAAAATCTTCTGCATGCCGCTAAGCTGGGCATTCACCGTGTCGTGAGTATTACTGTATGAACTGATAAAAAGAACCCGTTTGTTTGAAATGGCGTTTTTGTAGACAGGGGGCTTGTCCTGCCGGGAAGACTGAATGTAACTGACTCCTAAAAGGATGACGCTGCTGATGATGCCAAAAGCTGAAAGAAGAATCAGAAAAAGATGGAGCAGTCTCCTGTTTTTATGTTCATTTTGCATATAATTCTCCGATTTTTCATTTTTCCCCAACACCCTTCTTTTAATTATACACGCTATATGCTAATAGCACAAGGAAAAAAAAGGGCTGCCCTTTTCAGGACAGCCCCTTCTGTATGCTAAGCTGTCAGCTTATTTTGAAAGTCTTGCTTCCAAATCATCCAGACAGTCAGACAGTTCTTTCGGCAGTTGCTTTCCGAACTTCGGATTGTGGTTGCCGCAAGCTGTCGCTTGCTTACCGAGTTTCCGCTTGCGCGAAAACTCGTTCGCGGCTTCGTTTATGCCTTGAGCCTCTTCTCAAGGTCGTCCAGACAGTCCGACAATTCCTTCGGCAGGTGTTTGCCAAATTTT
>JAFSTK010000118.1 GCA_017450535.1 Treponema sp. | reverse complement strand
TCTTGGTCTTTCTATGCATTTTTCCATCTTTCAGTACCTCTCGTTTTAGTCTTTTGGAAATTCGATATATTTGAACGGATCTTCCGCATACCATTCATCACGGAACGGCAGTTTGGTAAAGTTCTGCAACTTCTTGTTAAAATTGTTGTTGTCAATCGCGTCCTCAATTTTGCGGCCAAGATACAACAATCCGCGGTAGCCGAACGTAGAGCGTTTAGAGTCCAAAATATGCGTTGAAGGAATGCCCAGGCGGCTCACCCAGTTTGACATGCCGATAAAGACATCCGGCTTGTATTTCAAAAGCAAGTTCGCCTGCTCATAAGGCTGCATGTCAGCGACGTTAATCAAGAATTCGCTGCCGTGCAACTCTTCCAGCCGCTTAAAGTCGTCCAGATAAGCTTCCTCGTAGTACGGCGTATGAATGCACAAAAGTTTCATGCCTAAGTCACCAATGAGCGTAGCGGCGGCAAATCCGCGACCAGTTCCAGCAGTGATGCAGGCTTTCATGCCGGTCGTCTTCTTTTTGATTTCGTCCAGTTCCGATTTAATCGCCTCGCGCTCCTGCTTGATAAATTCTTCCGCCTCTTTTTGTTTTCCGGCAAGTTCCGCAATTCCACGCAACCAGCGGTCAGTGCTTGTACTTCCAATCGGCATACAAGTGACGGCATAAGGAATACCATATTTTTCTTTAAGAAATTTAATGTATTCGTCAGCAAAAATCTGGCAGACAGAGATATTGTACTCTGCGGCAGGAATTCGCATGATATCGTCATAACTCGCATTATACGGCAAGATGTTCGCATCCAAGCCGATAGCATGAAGCATACGTTTCATTTCCAGCTGGTCAGCATAGCTGATAGAATGCGTTGCGAACAAGTTGATTAAACCTTTCTGCTTTTTTGGCTGTGCGTCCTTGATGATGTAGTTCTGGAATGTATTAAGCGCAAGGTCGTAGCCAGTCGCATGGTTTCGGCTCTTAAAGCCTTCACAATGAACAGGAGCAAATACGATTTCAGGATACATTTCCTGATATTCTTCTGCAACTGCATCAATATCGTCGCCAATAATTGCAGACGCGCAAGATGACAGGATAAAAATGATTTTCGGGTGATGACGGGAAATAGCGGCATCCAATGTCTGTTTCAGACGAGTCTCGCCACCCAAAATCACTTCTTTTTCACCGAGAGCCGTAGAAAGAAGATGTGTCTCACCCGAATCATCTTTTCCCATGTGGTGTCGGTAAACATTCAACCGCTCAATGCCGGCAAATGTTCCACAGCCAGAGCATCCCAACGGCGAATGAATGACCATGACGGAATCCTGCAAACTCAAAAGCGCATTGACACTGTTCAGCTGAATGCACTGAATACCCTGTTCAAAGGTGCGATGGGCGTTTTTCAGACAATGCTTCTGCACCTTGCTGCGCAAATCGAAAGAGGAGCCCACTTGTGCGTCGGAAAATCCGGGATGCTTATCACGGATTGTATCTTGTATTTGTTTAAACATAACGTACCCCAATAATAATATAAAAAAACTAAATATTGTATTCTTCAGAAATGCGAATACGATTTTTCAGCAAGAATTCTTTTGTGCGCGGATTCTTTGGCGCGGTAAAGATTTGGTCAGCAGAACCCATTTCCACAATTTTTCCGCTTTCCATAAAAATAACCTTTGTCGCAACCTGCTGAACAAACTGCATTTCATGGGAAACAATTATCATTGTGTCGCCTTCTGCGGCAATCAGTTTTATCGTGTCCAGAACTTCGCCAACCAATTCCGGGTCAAGCGCGCTCGTCGGCTCATCAAACAGAAGGAGCTCCGGCTTCATCGCAATGCCTCGCGCTATGGCGACGCGCTGCTGCTGTCCGCCAGAAAGATGCCGCGGGTAATAATTAAGCCGGTCATCCATCTTGACCTTTTTGAGCTGCTCAAGCGCGATTTTCTCCGCCTCAGCCTTGGGCAATTTTTGCACAACCGTCAGTCCTTCCATCACGTTTTCCAACGCCGTTTTGCGCTGAAACAAATTAAATGACTGAAACACCATCGACGTGCGCTTTCTGAGCTGCTGTACATCTTTTGCCTTATAGTTAGTAAAATCAATTTTGAAATCGTCGAATGACACGGAACCTTCGTCCGCCTTTTCCAGATTGTTGATACAACGGAGCAAAGTAGACTTTCCCGTTCCAGAAGGGCCGATAATCGCAATCACGTCACCCTTGTTGATGTCAAAACTGATGCCGTCCAGAACCTGATTTTTCTGAAACCGCTTTTTAATATTCTCAATTCTTATCATGCGCCAACCCCCGTTACCGTTACAGACTCCGCGCTTTTTTTGAAAAGATCGCGCCATGATTTTTTCCCGTTCGCGCCTTTTGGCTCTTCAGAAATGCTCGTTATTTTTAGCACCAGATTGATAAGACGCTCAATAACAATCGTCACGAGCCAATAAATAATCGCAAGTGCCACATAGGATTCAAAATAGCGGAAATTGCCGCCCGCAATAATTTTTCCCTGAGCCGTCATCTCCACGACAGAACACGTAAAGGCAAGCGATGTACCCTTTACCAAATTGATAATCGTATTTCCGAGCGACGGTAAGGCAAGTTCAATTGCCTCAGGAATAATGATACGGAACATGCGCTGCGGTCCGCTCATACCAAGAGCCATTGCCGCTTCTACTTCACCTTTGTTCACCGCCTGCAAAGCTGATTGAATTGTAACGGAATAGAATGCAGACTGGTTAAGCACAAGCGCAGCAATTGCATAGACAATCGGCGGAACAAGAGTCACCCGAAAATCAGTTCCGTTCCAGTAATTGATATATTTTAGCAAAATCGGAATGCCAAAATAGGTAACATACAACTGAACGAGTATCGGTGTTCCGCGAATAATTGAAATGAAAACATCGGTAACCTGACGTAAAACGGGTATCTTTCTTATTCTGATAATTGCGATGACAAAGCCTAAAACAAGGCCTAACACCATCGCAATCCCCGCAAGTCTGAGTGTTACCGGTAAAAATTTGAGAATTTCCCAAAAATCACTGTATACGACTTTTATGTCAAATAAATTTGGCATTGCCGCCCCCTTTCTTAGAAAAAACGCTCACCGCCACACGAACAAGTATGACAGTGAGCGATGCTTATTTTGCAGAATTTTTTGCTACATCTTTTGCAATATAATCTTTAATAAACTCGATGTAATCTGTGTCAAGTTTGTCCTGGAAATACGTCTCATAGTATTTCAAGAAAATCTTATGAATTGAGCCATCAGCGAAAGCTTCTTCAAACGCTTTGTTATAATCAGCCGCGAGCTGCTCTTCGCCTTTGGGGAACAAGAAGAAAATTCCGTCTGGAACACCAGTGAATGCCAGTTTATCCTGTGTAGGAACTTCAATCAGTTTCAAGCCCTGCACTTTTGAGACTTCATTATTTGCGAGCAAGTTTGAAGAGAAGTGATAATAGAAATCGATCGTTCCGTCAATAAGTCTGCTCTCATATGTTCCCAAAAGAGAATCGTCCACCAACTCCAGAATGATTTCCTGATCTGGATGAGCCGCATTCCAGCGTTTATACAAGTTCGTATTTGCATTTGTCGGCTGAGAAATAGTTTTGTGATGCGGCAAATCAAAAATGCCTTTGATGTCGTTGCGGTCTGCACGCATAATAATTCCGCGCGGAATGAGACCAGATACATCCGAGACGATATATTTTTCGCCACGAGTTGTGTTATACTCAAACTGATTGTATCCAACCTGATACAAGCCCGCATCCAAACCAGTAAAGATTGACGCAAATTCAGTCTTGATGATCTCCAAATTATACTGCGGAAGACGGCTGAACACCTCTTTCAAAACATCTGTCTCATATCCAACGATAACGCCGTCTTTTACAAACGTATTGGGACGAGCACCAGCACCCGTTGCCGCCACAATTTTTCTCGGCGCATTACCATCAGCATTCTTTTTTGAGCATGATGTCAGAAAACCGACTGACACAGCCGCAAGCGCAGCCACCACAATAATACCAATTCTTTTCATAATCACACCTCCTAATTCCCAGTGTTTTGATATGATTTACAAGAAAAGAGAATACTGATTATTTCCTAGTTTGTCAATAGGTTTTATAAAGAAACTTTTGTGATTTTATTTTAAGTGACCGAGGTCTTTTAACACTTCACCCGCGATAATCAGTCCTGCGACTGATGGCGTAAACGCATTGCTTCCGGGAATCTGGCGTTTATTTGAGTCTTCGACGGCAGAGCCATCAGAAATTGGTGTGCGGGCGGGTTCCGTAGAAAACAACACTTTTACACCTTTAATGCCGCGTTTTTTCATCTCCTGGCGCATGACACGGGCTAAGGGGCACACGCTGGTCTGAGAAATATCAGCAATTTTAAACTGCGTGGGGTCAATCTTGTTTCCGGCTCCCATACAACTGATAACAGGAACGCCGGCTGACTTTGCCATTTCAATGATGGTGAGTTTTCCTTTTACCGTGTCGATGCAGTCCACCACATAGTCATACTGAGAAAAATCAAATTGGTCTGCGGTCTCCGGGAGAAAAAAGCACTGAAATTTGGTGACGACGCAATTCGGATTGATGTCATGAATACGCTCTTCTGCCACGTCCACTTTGTACCGGCCGATGGTGGATTGAAGCGCATACAGCTGACGGTTCAAATTGGTGAGGCACACTTTGTCATCATCAACGATATCAATTGCGCCAAGTCCAGAACGAACCAATGCTTCGACGACAAAACTTCCCACGCCGCCAATGCCAAATACAATCACACGACTTTTTGAAAGCCGTTCCATCGCTTCTGAGCCAAACAACAATTGTGTGCGCGAAAACTCATTCAAGCTCATATACTGCGGATTGTCTCGTCAAGACGATAGATGCCCTGCTCCAAATACGCCCACGGGCAAGCGGCGTTCAGGCGGACAAAACCAGAGCCTTCCGGTCCGAACATCGTTCCCACATCAAGCCAAAGTTTTGCCTTTTCAGAAAGCAACGCGTTCAGTTCAGCATCGCTCAAACCGACGCCGCGCAAATCAAACCACAAAAGATAGGTTGCCTCCGGCTTTTGCACTTTGATTCTGGAATCACCTTTTTTATTGAAGAATTTTACCGTTTTGGTCAGATTGTCATTGATGTAGGCTTTTGCCTCTTTGAGCCATTTTTCGCCCTTTGTGTATGCAGCCTCGCAAGCGACCAGACCAAGCACATTCGGCTCATCGTAACCAGTCTCATCGCGCACCGCCCTAAATGCAGAGCGAAGTTTTTCATTTTTGATAAAAATATTGCTCACTTGCAAGCCCGCAAGATTAAAGGACTTAGAAGGCGACGTACAAATGACAGAAATATCTTCCAGTTCCGGTGAAATCGTTGCAAAACAGGTGTGTCCACTTGCGCCCCACGTAAAATCCGCATGAATCTCATCGCTCACTACAGTAACGCCATGCTTCAAACAAATTTCACCGAGTTTTTGCAATTCTACACGAGTCCATGACTTTCCGCCGGGATTGTGAGGATTGCAGAGCAAGAATAATTTGACGTTGTTGTCTATAATTTTTTTCTCAAAGTCATCGTAATCGCATTCGTAGCCGTTTTCACCCCAAATGAGCGATGAAGAGACAAGATTACGTCTGCTAGATTTAATGGTATTTGAAAAAGGATAATATACCGGAGTCTGAACGATAATACTTTCGTTTTCCTTGGTGTATGCATGAATTGCCATTGAAAGCGCACACACCACGCCGGGTGTCTCGATAAGCCAAGGACGATGCACCGTGTAGTTATAATGCTTTTTTACCCAAAGGCGAACAGCGTCAAAATAATGTGCTTTGATATTCGTATAGCCAAAGATTCCGTGGTCAATACGGGCTTTGAGCGCATCCAAGATTTCAGGCGCGGTCTTAAAATCCATGTCCGCAACCCAATAGGAAAGCGAGTCAATCGGATGCCCCCGCTCCACCGCAAAATCAAACTTGATGCAGTCCGTACCATACCGGTCAACCGGCGTGTCAAAATCGTATGCCATACTATCCCCAATAATCTACTAAATAAGTAGGAATAGCATAGCACATTTATGCGTTTACGTCCACACCACCCGCGCTTAACTGCAAGTACATTTGGTCTGCCAGACCGAAGCCCGCATTTTTTGTCATTGCGGTGGCATATTCGTCGTAGAGCATGTCCTCGTACATCTGTTCTGCATAGCTCTGCTCACCGTTTGCGCGCATGACTGTTTTGCGCATTGATGAAAGCATCTGCTTTACGATGTACGATTCCATTTCCAATGATTTTTCGTAGAGTTTGCTGGTGCGGTCAATTATGCGTGGTTGGATATGAGGATTCGCCTGATTTGCCGCCGCACCAACTGGAGCTGAGTGCTTGTCCAGTTCAGATTTGAATGTGCCTTCAAATCCCGTGCCATAATCGCCATTCAGTCTGCCCGGCTTTATTACGGACACCGATGAGAGTGTTTGTTGAATTGGATTATATGCGCTCAGTCCTGTCATTGTTTACTCCTACCGTTTTAAGTTTACTGCGGTGCTCAGCATAGAGTCGCTTGTCTGGATTGCCTTGCTGTTGAATTCATAGGCTCTCTGGGCGACAATCATCTGCACCATCTCGTTTACGACGCTCACGTTGCTCATTTCCAAGAACTTGTGCTTAGTCGTACCGAATTCTTCAAAACCAGGACGACCTGCAATTGCCTCGCCAGAAGCGTTGGTCACTTTGTACAAGTTGTCGCCAAGGCTTTCAAGACCGGCATTGTTCGGGAAGCGGTACAATTCAAGCTGAGCCACGTCCACGGGGTCGTCAATTCCATCAACTTTTACGGTAACACGGCCGGTGTCGGTAATCGTGAGCGTCTGCAAATTGTAGCCTTCTGGAAGAATAACTTCCGGCATAACGCGCAGACCATTGTTCGTCACGAGCTGACCGGTCATATCCACTTTGAAAGAACCGTCGCGAGTGTATGCCCAGCTGCCGTCGTATTGCTGCACACGGAAAAATCCGTCGCCCACAATCGCTACGTCAGTGTCCACACCCGTCGCCTGCAATGAGCCCTGCGCAAAAATACGCTGTGTCGCGCCAATTCTTACGCCCAAGCCCTGCTGAATTCCCACGGGAGTAACGGTATCTTCAGTGGCAGGAGTACCCACCAATTTTTGATTCTGATAAATTAAATCCTCAAACTCAACGCGCTGCTGTTTGTAGCCTGTAGTGTTTACGTTGGAAAGGTTATGGGAAATCGTATCCAAATTAGCCTGCTGACCGTTCATGCCGGTAGCCGCTGTCCACAAACTTCTTACCATGCCCTACTCCTTATCTGCTGACCGCAACACGTGTCCACAAGGTAGACATCATGCTGTCTTCGCTCTGAATTGATTTTTGGTTCGCCTCATACGCGCGGTTCACCTCAATCATCCGTACCATTTCGTTCACTACGTTTACATTGCTCATTTCCAGATAGTTCTGAATGATTTTGGGGCGTTCTGCGCCTTCTGCAATGTATGCGTCGCCTGAGATTGCATTTGAGTTCCACAGGTTGTCGCCCTGTTTTTTCAGATAGCGTTCGTTGTCAAAGCGCACCACTTTGATGCGGTCAACCAAATCGCCTTCTTTTGTGTATAACATGCCGTCCTGATCAAGGTGGAATTTGTCATCTTCCAGGCGGATGATGCCGTTTTCACCCAAAAGCGGATAGCCTTCTTTTGTCTCAAGGATTCCTTCTTTTCCAAGGATAAAGTTTCCGTTGCGTGTGTAGCGTTCGCCGTTCGGAGTCTGCACCGCAAAAAAGCCTTCGCTTCCCAGCGCAAAATCCGTCGCCGTCTTTGTGTCACGGAACGAGCCTTGCTCAAACTGCGTGAAGTTTTCGTTTGTCTCCACGCCCAAACCCAATTGACCTACAATCGGCGCGACATCGTAAGACCCGTTCGGAGTCTTGTACATTCCGTCTGCTTCAGTACGGCGCAACAGGAGCTGGGAGAATTCCTTGCTCACCGTCACATCGCGTTTATAGCCTGCGGTGTCCACATTTGCCAGATTGTTAGAAATGGCGTTCAAGCGTTCCTGCTGTGCATTCATACCGCTTGCGCCAATATACCAACCACGAATCATATATTACCTCTACAATCTTATTATCGGCATATAAAAAATTGAGTTTATTGAATTCGTTTATCCTTGCTTTTCCGAAAAAGTAAAGTATAATGAAAATTGATGAGTTTTATCAAAAAAAATATTTCGCTGTTTTCTCTTTTTTTTGCAGGAAGCCTATGTTTCCCTCAGCAATTTTCTTTATCTGACAAAACATTTACCAATCCCATCGTCTACATTATTTTTGTTCTCGCCGCTCTGTTCTGTTTCTGCGTGTATTGGATAAGCAAAGAGTCACGCAAACGGCTCAGAGACGTCATCTCACAGGATGATTTGACAGGTCTACCCACACAAAAACGATTTAAGGCTGAAGTAAGACGCATATTGCGGAATGCAAAACCAGGCGAATACACGATGATTTCTCTTGATATTGTCAAATACCGGTACATCACCGAGACATTCAGCCAAGAAGTTGGTAACTCCATTCTCATTGAACTTGCAAAACATTTGGAAGAAGTCGTTCCGCAAGGTTCACTCATCTGCAGAAACTACACCGACAATTTTTCTATACTCATTCCTATTTCGATTTTTCCGGTAATGGAAGACTATGTTCTGCTTTTTACGAATATCAAGCCACAAATGACAAACCTGTTGCCTGAACACTATCAGATTGAATTCAGTTCCGGCGCATATATTATTGAAGATATCAACGAAGACGTCACCATAATCATCGAAAAGGCAGACACCGCGCGCGAATTGGGAAGAAACGGTCTGAATCCAAACAGGCTTGCTCTCTACACCGACCAGATGCGAGACGATGCTGAACATGAAAAAAACATCACGCTTGATATGAACCGTGCCTTTGAAAACCAGGAATTTCAAGTATACTACCAGCCGAAATTCCGCTTTGACAATGGAAAAATCATGGGCGCGGAAGCCCTTATCCGATGGAAACATCACACAAAAGGCATGTTACCGCCGGGCGATTTCGTGCCACTCTTTGAGCGCAATGGCTTTATCCAAAAAATTGACTTTTTTGTGTTTGAGAATGTCTGCAAATTCTTAGACCACTGGAACAAGTCAGGACCGAACGGCACTTGCCCCATGCCCATCACCATCTCTTGCAATTTGAGCCGCGCACAACTGTACAACCCCAATGTGGCTAACATGTATGCTGACATCGCGGGAAAATATCAGATTGCGCCCTGCCAGGTGGAGATTGAACTCACCGAAAGCCTGATGATGGATAACAAGGAACGCCTCTTAAAAGCCATGAACGACATAAAAAGCGCGGGATTTTCTATTTCCGTAGATGACTTTGGCTCCGGCTTTTCATCGCTCAGCCTGCTCAAAGACATTCCCGCAAACGTCATAAAATTGGACAAAGAGTTTTTGAACACCGAAGGCGAGAACAAAAAAGAAAAAGTGATTATCAATTCCGTCATCAATATGGCAAAAGAACTGAATTTAACCACTGTCGCTGAGGGTGTGGAAGACCAGAATCAGTCAGACCTGCTCAAATCCATGGGCTGCGATATCGTGCAAGGCTTTTTCTACGCGCGCCCCATGCCCGAAGACCAGTACGAATCCCTGCTCAAAACTTCGCTGAATTAATCGCCGTCTGTCTCCAATCCGTATTCCGCGAGTTTTCTATGCAAGGTCTTTCTTCCGATTCCCAACATGTCAGCCGTTTTGCTTTTGTTGCCTTTGTTGGCGGCAAGGTTCGCCTCAATTATCAATTTTTCAGCTTCGTCCAAAGTGACACCCATGGGAACAGAAATCGCCTCCGCCCTGCTCGCCTTGCTTACGGTTGGCGGTAAGTCTTCCAGCGCGATTTCATTTCCGCTCGCCATGACAACCGCACTTTCCACACAATTGCGCAGCTCGCGGATATTGCCCGGCCAGTCGTATTTGTACAGTGCGGATTTTGCCCCCTGCGTAAAGCCAGTCACTTGCTTGCCGTTCTCACGGTTGAATTCGTCCAAAAACGCGCTCACAAGAAGCGGAATATCATCTTTTCGTTCACGAAGCGGCGGCACTTCCAGATGGATGACGTTCAGGCGGTAATACAAATCTTCGCGGAAACGACCCGCCTTTACTTCTTCTTCCAGATTTCGGTTGGTGGCGGCAATCACACGAACGTCCACTTCGATTGTCTGCGAGCCGCCGACACGCTCAAATTTCTTTTCCTGCAGGACACGGAGCAATTTTATCTGCACGCTCTGATTAATCTCGCCGATTTCGTCAAGAAAAATGGTGCCGCCGTGGGCAAGCTCAAACCGTCCCTTGTGCAAACTGTCCGCACCCGTAAACGCGCCTTTCTCATGTCCAAAAAGTTCGCTTTCAAGCAAGGTCTCGCTCAAAGCGGCGCAATGCACTTTTATGCATGCCTTGTCGTGACGGCTCGACAAATTATGGAGCGCGTCTGCAATCACTTCTTTTCCTACGCCGCTCTCACCTGTCACAAGCACACTTGCCTTGCTGTCGGCGACCTTGCGCACGGTGGTCAAAAGCCGCTGCATTTCCGCACTTTTTCCGATGATGTTGTCCAGCTGTTTGCTTGTGCTGACTTCCTTGAGCAACTGGGTGTGCTGAAGTTTTAATTCACGGCTTTCAAGCGCGCGCTTTACAATCATGCCGAGCTGGTCAAGATTGAGCGGCTTGGTGAGAAAATCATACGCGCCGTCATGCATCGCCTGAACCGCGGCATCGATTGAGCCGTGCCCGGTAAGCACAATCACGGGAATTCCGGGCATTTCGGTTGTGACTCGGCGCAACACTTCTTCACCTGTAATTCCGGGCATACGCAAATCGGTAATCACCAAATCGATGTCACCTTTCGCAAGAAAATCCAAGCCTTCCTGACCGCTTGCCGCCACTTTGACCGCATAGCCGTCCATCTCAAAATCAGCGGCGAGACCTTCACGGATATTTTTTTCGTCGTCTATGACAAGAATCGTCGATTTCATTTTTCCCCCGTATACGTGAGCAAACGCTTGTCTTTTTGCGGAACAGGCAAGGTGATGACAAACTCAGTGCCCTCGCCTTTTTTTGACTGCACACTGATGTCGCCTGAAAATTCCTTGATGATTTTATACGCCATCGCCAAGCCCAATCCCGTACCGTTCGCTTTTGTGGTAAAATATGGCTCAAAAATGTGGGCGACAGTCTCCTCGCTCATGCCGATTCCGTTATCCGCAAAATGCAGCAGATATTTTTCGTCCTTAAGTTCAGTCGTAATCGTAAGCTTTCCGCTGCAGGATGAAAAAGGCTTGTCCTCGCTGCAATCGCCAAAGCGTTCTGTAATTGCGGCAAGCGCATTCTGAGCAAGATTGACAATCACCTCACGGAACAATTTTTGGTCAATCAAAAGCCGCGGACAGTTCTGGCAGAATTTTGTGGCAACAGCAATATGTTTTGCATTGAATTCAGGGCTGAAAAATGAGACAAATTGCTCCAAAAGCGTATTCGGTTGCACCAACTCAAGCTGAGCGGAAATCGGACGCACCGCCATCAGAAAATCCACGACAATTTTATTCAGGCGGTCAATTTCTTGGTTTACGATATCCAGATAATTTTCCGCGAATTTTGGGTCAGGAAGCAATCCGTCGCCCTCACGCTTTTTTTTGATTGCTTTTTGCATGAGCTGGATATGAATGCTGATTGCTCCGAGCGGATTTTTGATTTCATGGGCGACTCCGGCGGCAAGATTGGTCAAGCCTGCGAGCGTTTCAATGCGGTGCAAAAGAATTTCCTGATTGCGTTTTTCGGTCACATCGTCAATCGTCACAATTGAGCCGACCAACTCCTGATTGCGAACGAGCGGCATAACAGAAATGTCCACAAAACGGACAGAGCCGCCACTGGTAGTCAGTGTATATTCATCGCTCACGTTGGTCTTGTCGCTGCAACAACAGTTCTCAAGGAAGGCGGCAATATCAGCGTCGTCTATGATTTCCCAGATTTTTTTTCCTTCAGCGCGAATGTCATCAGGATGCAGGGAAAACGGAATGTACCGCTCAGCCGCCTTGTTGATTTCCACCAGCTGCCAGTCTTTGTCCACAATAATCAGCCCCACCGAAAGAGACTGAAAAATTGAAGAAAATAGCTCGCTTCCCTCAGT
>JAFSTK010000117.1 GCA_017450535.1 Treponema sp. | reverse complement strand
TATTTCCCTCAGCAACAAGGAAGGCCAGAAGAATCAGGTTCTCGAGATCGGAAAGACTTTGAAGGACCTCGGCTTCACACTGGTTGGAACTCAGGGCACTGCAGACTTCTACAACGCAAACGGAATCAAGTGCGACGTTGTAAACAAGATTGGTGCCGGCCGCCCGGATGTTGTGGACTTGATTATGAACAAGGAAGTTTGTTTGGTAATCAATACTCCTAAGGCTAAACGCAACTATGCTGAGGACAGGAAGACGATTCGCAAGGCTTGTCTCAAGTACAAGGTATCTTACATCACAACAATTGCCGGAGCACTTGCTGCGGTTAAGGGAATTGAAAGTGTTAAGAATGGCAACGGTGGAGAAGGTGGAGTTAAGTCTCTACAGGAATATCACAGCTTGATTAAATAACTATAATTTTTATCAAAACTTATGATATAATGGAACTCAGAGTTGCTTTTTTGTGGCTCTGAGTTTTTTTGTTTGAGGAGATTAAATTATGTCGGAACTGTCATTCAAAACATACTGCATTGAAAATTACGCTGAATATAAAAATCTCCCTTCATCTGTAGTTTTTGAAAAGTTTTTTAATACAAAGTTGCTGAATCATTTACAGACCGATTATGAAGATTTGCATGGCATGGGAAAAGAATATCTTATGGATTACTTTGACCAGTGGTTCGGGGAGAGAAAGCAATGATTTTATACCACGGTTCATATACGCAGATAGAAAATCCTAGAATCATCATACAGGAAAAAGGACGGGATTTTGGATTTGGATTTTATACTACAAGTATAAAAAATCAGGCTGAACGATGGGCTGTCCGCAGTGCAAGACTTCGTTCACGCTTTACTGATAAATCTGAAAATGCAGTCATAAATGTTTACGAGTTTGATGAAGATTTTGCGAAACTCCTAAAGACCAAATCATACCCAAATGCTGACTTGGACTGGCTTGAAATGGTTATCCGTTGCCGCTCTGATTTGAATTTCAAGCATGGTTTTGACATTGTTTCTGGCAAGATTGCAAATGACAATGTTGGCGAAACGGTTGAATATGTACTTGCCGGGATTATGCGAAAAGAAGATGCAGTGGAACGATTGCGTTTTGAGAAAATCAATGACCAAATCTGCTTCTGTACAGAAGAATCATTAAAAGCCGTAACTTTCAAAAGCAGTTATATTGCAAAAAGCGTGAATTGGAGAGAATTTTAATGGCCGACACACATCATCTTGTAAAAACTATTTTGATTCCTCAAGTTGCGGAACTCCTCATGAAAAACAAAGACTTGTCTGAAGACGAAGCATTGAAAACCATTTACCAATCCCCTGTAGCAAAACTTCTTGAAGATGATTCAATGGGCTTGTACGGGCAGAGTGCCTTGTATTTGTATGGCCTGATTGAAAAAAGTTTGCCTGGAAACTAAATGATTTTATAATTCGACAATCTGGAATACCAGTCTTTGCTTTTGGTAGTGGGGACCGGCCAAACAGGAATTTGACCGCTCCTTTCTGCCCGGCAGGGTAGAAAATTTTTGTTTGGTGTGTTTTTTTGGGCGCAACCGCCGGCAAGCGGCGGTCGGGCTTTTCGGGGTTACGCGCTAGCCGCGCTCCATTCCTACGCTCATTTCATTCGCTTCGGAACAAGCCTTGCGGCTTGCCCCTACAATCCCTTGCGCAGTCTGCTACTGTGCCAAATACGCTTTGTTCGCTTCGACTGTGCCAGAATAGTTGTAGAATCTTACACCGTCTTTTCCAAGGCTCAATACAAGTACATTTTCTACGGTAGTTTCGCTGTCGCTTCCTGTAAGCAGACTGTCGTAGCTTGCAGAGGTATTTGTCGGAGAAAGCGTTACCGTTTCTCTCGTTGCTTTTAGTATTACGCCTTCGCCAGCCTTTACGATGTTGCCCTCTGCCTTTACGAGCGTGAGCTTTCCGTCTGCATTGGCTGTCACATAATAGACCTCGCAGTCGGCGACATAGCTTGTGGTGCTGTCATAGAAAGTGGTGTAGTATGTGCCTGGGCTGTATGGGTCGACTTTTGCAGACACGGTAGTGCCAGGTAAAATTGTGAAGGTCTTCTCCACACTTCCCAACGATGCATAATCTCCCTTGAAAGTAACGGTCACCGTTGCTGTACCGACATTGGTGTTGTCGGAGTAGGAATACTCGTAGTCCGTGCCTTTGGTAAGGTTGAGCGAACCTGCCAGCACAAGAGGTTCGGGTGTGATTTCGCTGCCAGTGTAGGTCTGGTCGGGAATATTGTCTATAACACCAACAGTTTTCAGAATAGAAACACTCCACTTGCCGTTGCCTGCATCGGTCATTGTGATGTCATAGAAGCCCTCTTCGCCATTGTAATCCACTTTAAAGCTCGTACCGTTTCCATACTCAGGAAATGTCCCTGTGCCGCCGGAATAGGGGATAGTTACATTGTAGGTATTGTTGTCCAAAATAAATTCGCTAAAGCTGTATCCATTATCATATTTCAAGATCTGATACGATTGCCCCTGCTGAAGATTTACCGTTGTCAAGCCATCGTAGATGGTGGCCTCCGTAACAAAACCATCTGGTCCAAAATATCCCCACGCAAACTCTGTCGTGCCATGTGTTCCTTCCTCAAACACTGCGCTCACCGTTACATTGCCCTTGGGCATCAGGAAAGTATTGCCTGTTGTTG
>JAFSTK010000116.1 GCA_017450535.1 Treponema sp. | reverse complement strand
GCATGGTAGATAATTGCCAGCATACCGTCGGGCAAATCACCCATTCCCGCGCCAACAATGTTTACCAAAATGGTACCAAATCCAATCGGAATCAAAAGGAGCGGCTCAAAGCCCTTGCCCACAGCCAGATACACGATAAGGAAACCGATTGCAATCATAATCAGAGACTGCCAGCCGGGAGCCTTGCCCCAGTCTTTTTCCGGAGCTTCCTTAATTTCCGGCTTTAAGCCTGTGATGCTGGGATCTACCTTCTTCTGTGTGATAATCTGATAAATACCAGTTGATTTACCGATGTTCTGAATAAAGCGTGAAACAGAAATGTTGTGCTCATCGCCCCAGTTTTCTGTTCCCTTAATCACTCTTTCCAAGCCCGAGCCGCTTTCTGCTGGAGCAGTTGCTGCAGGGGTTTCGTTCAGATACATTGATTCAACGGAAACTTCTTCTTTTGTCTGCGCGAGAACTTTTGTTCCCATGCTCAGAACCATGGCAATAGCCATGATTGCAAGCGTTGCGCTGAAAACCTTTTTTCTAAAGTCTTTCTGTGTGTCAATCATGGTCTATCTACCCTATTTGATTTCAGCAACAGCCTGACCAGCAGATACCTGTGAGCCGGTTGCTGCAAGGAAGTGAACTTTACCAGCTGCACCAGCCTTGATTTCAAGTTCCATCTTCATTGATTCGATGATAATTACAGTTGTGTCAGCGTTTACCGATGCGCCTTCTGCGACTGCATATTTAAGCAGTGTACCAGCAACCGGTGCATTCACTGATTTTCCGCCTGTAGGTGCTGATGCTGCTGTCTGAGCAGGACTTGCTGCGGGTGCTGCTGCAGGAGCAGGAGCGGCCTTTACGACGCCACCGATAGAAGCCAGTGTCTGACCTGCGGTAATCTGAGTTCCAGTGGGAACAGCATAGGTAATCGTTCCGTCTGCAGGAGACTTCACTTCCAGTTCCATCTTCATTGATTCGATGATGATGACAGTCTGTCCCTTTGTAACTTTTGTACCGTTTGAGAAGCACTGCTTGAGCAATGTACCTGCAACCGGAGCCTTAACGTCTTCTCCGCCAGTAACCGTTGCTGCTGTCTGAGCAGGAGCGGCGCTTGCTGCACCGAATGTCACATTGTATGTATTACCGTCAACAGTGATATTGTCGCCGTTAGACTGTACGTTGTAAGACGTGCCGTTGACTGTAACGGTATATGAGCCGTTTGCTGAAGCAGCAGCCTTGGGAGCCTCTTTTACGCCGAATGTCTTTTCTGCGTCTACCGGTCCCTTTGCGCGTTCTGAGAAGAACTTTGTTGCTACTTTCGGGAACATTGCATAAGTCAGAACGTCTTCAACAGAACCGTTGCCGCCATTTGCCTTTGCTTCTTCAACCATCTTGTCCCATTCCGGTTCAATTTTGTCTGCAGGACGGCAGGTAATGGCTTCTTCCATCTTGTTCTGAGCGAGAGCCTTCTTAACGAGGTCTGCGTTCGGTTCAGCAGGAACCTTGCCGTATTTACCAGTCAAGAGGTCGCAGAATTCACCTGTCATGCGCTCGTAGCGGCCAAAGAGTACGTTGAATACGGCCTGCGTACCGACAATCTGTGAAGTCGGGGTAACCAGAGGAACGTATCCCACATCTTTCTGAACGAGGGGCAGTTCTGCCAGAACCTGATCAATTTTATCTGAAGCACCCTGCTGCTTGAGCTGGCTTTCCAGGTTAGAAAGCATACCGCCGGGAACCTGTGACTTCAGAATACGGGTATCAGCACCCAGGTATTTTGATTCCAGAGAAGCATAGTGCTTGCGGATGTCGCGGAAGTATGCGGCAATCTCAAGCAATGCAGAGATGTCAAGACCAGTATCGTATTCAGTGCCCTTGAGCATTTCAACAACAGTTTCTGTAGGAGAATGTGATGTACCCATAGCCATTGCAGAAATGGCAGTGTCCAGAACATCTGCACCAGCCTCGGCAGCCTTCAGCAATGTTGCAACTGAAAGACCAGTCGTTGCGTGTGAGTGGATTTCCACCGGCAGGTCACACTTAGCCTTGATTGCCTTTACCAGGTCATAAGCCTCAAAAGGCTTCAGAAGACCAGACATATCCTTGATACAGATTGAATCCGCACCGAAGTCTGCATAGGTCTTTGCCAAGTCAGCATAGATTTCCTTTGTGTGATAGGGAGTGGTTGCATAAGAGATAGCCATCTGAACATGCTTACCAGTCTTCTTTGCAGCCTTTGTAGCACGTTCCAGGTTACGGGGATCGTTACATGCATCAAAGATACGGAATATGTCAACGCCATTCTTTGCGGCATATTCAACGAACTTGTCCACAACGTCATCAGCATAGTGGCGGTAGCCCAGGAGGTTCTGACCGCGCAGAAGCATCATGATTTTTGTATTGGGCATCGCTGCATGCAGTTTGCGCAGGCGTTCCCAAGGATCTTCATTCAAAAAGCGGATACATGAGTCGTATGTTGCGCCGCCCCATGCTTCAGCAGCCCAGTAGCCGATTTTGTCCAGTTTGGGGGCAATAGGCAGCATGTCTGCCAGTGTCATACGAGTTGCGTGCAAAGACTGAGTTGCATCGCGCAAAACCAGTTCAGAAATGTTTACTTTCTTAGCCATTTTCTTCTAACTCCTTAATTCTTTTCGTGTAAGGCAGTTGCGATTGCAGCAACGATTGCCTTTTGGTCAACGGCGGGTGCCGCAGAACTTGTTGTCTCAGCTTTTGGCTCTTCTTTATCCCAACCAGCTGCATGAACAACCAGACGAAGGATGTTCATAAAACCAATCATGATAATCAAGAAGCTAAAGACAACACCCATACCTAACAGAGTCAGAATAATACTCTGACTAAGCATTTCAGCTATTGTCATAGTTCCTCCAAGGAAAAAAATACCTAGTTGATAATTTTATAAATTATAAAGAAAAAAAGAAGTGTATTCAATAGACGAAACAGAAATAAATAGAAAATTTCAAAAGAATTTTAAGGGGCAAAGCCTTGTCCTCGCTCCAGCCCGTCCTAAGAACCGCTACGGCTCCAGAGCGCGCAATAGGCTTGCGTTCGGGCCGCAAAACGTGCGACTTTTAAGAGCGCGCGAATTTCTGCCTTGGTGTACCAAAACGCCTCAATCTCTTCCAATTCGTTGTCGCTGGGCAGGATTTCGCCGCTCGCCGTTCCGACAATCACAATATTTTTTTCGTTTGAGATTCCCACGGCAGAATAGCTTTCCAACCAGGTGTCCTCAATGCGGTCAAGATGAAGACCAGTTTCTTCTTGAAGCTCGCGGGCGGCGGCAGAAGCGGCATCCTCATCTTTATCAATCAGACCCGCTGGAAAATTGTACACCCACTCCCCCGGCGCAAGCCTGAATTCACGGCTCAAAAGAATCTGCTCTTTTGACTCATCGTGCATAATCATCACCACAGCATCCACATGACCATCATGCAGTTCATCAAAAGACGTGATATTCTTGTTGCGACTCACCATCTCATAATTTTTAGTCTTTCCGCTCGCTGTCTCGTACTGCACATCGTAGCGCGTGATGAATTTTCCTTCACAGATTTTCTCTACCGATTTGAATTTCATTTTGCGCCTCTGGCAAACAAAGCCACTCTTCGCAAGCCCTGCAACGTAAATTCACGGTCAACATTTTCAAAACAGTCCACAATCGGCTGTAAAACACTGTTCAAGCCGCCTGTCGCCACTACATGAATATCTTCTTTTGCGACACCTGTGCGCGCAGAAAGGTCAGTTTTGGTGCGCTCAATCATGTATTCCACCAGACCTTTGTAGCCGAGGATAACGCCCGCCTGAATACACTCGATTGTGTTTGCGCCAAGACTTGTGGCGGGTGCTTTGAGCTCAACCACGGGAAGCTGTGCGGTATTGTTTGAAAGCGATTTGATTGCCGTTCCCAAGCCGGGTGCAATCGCAACGCCTTGCAGCTCGCCATGCTGGTCAACGGTCGTAAAAGTGAGCGCGGTTCCAAAATCCACCACAATCGTCGCTTTTTTGTAGCGGCACCACGCCTCCACCGCGTTACAAAGCAAATCAGTTCCCACCTCATGCTCAGCCGGAGCCGGAAGCTTTATGGGAAGGTAGCCGTACAAATCTTTATTCACCAAAAGCGGTTTTTCTCCTGTGATTTTTCGGGCGACATTGACAAACGTACCTACGAGCGCAGGCACCACCGAACTGACTACCGCATACGTGATATTTGAAAAATCAAAACCTTCTTCACGGAACAAAAGCGAGAGGAAAGAAAAATATTCGTCGCCTGTGCGTTTTGGGTCAGTGCTGAACCGCCATTCTTTGAGCACTTTTCCTTTTTGATTCACATCATCATTCTGCTCAAAGAGAGCCGCAACCACATTTGTATTACCAATATCTATCGCAAGCAACATTGTCTAAATCCTCTGTTTTTGTTATTATATCGCTATGGCACAACTCATTCAACCAAGAGTATTAAAAGGATTCAGAGATTTTTTACCGGCTGCGGAAATCAACCGCACTGATTTGATGGAAAAGATTACGCAGGTGTACCGCTCATTCGGTTTTGTTCCGATTGACACGCCTGTTTTGGAATACACGGAGATTCTTCTACGCAAGAGTAACGGCGAGACCGAAAAACAAGTGTTCCGTTTTGAGGACAACGGTGGCCGCGACGTAGCGATGCGTTTTGACTTGACCGTTCCCTTCGCGCGCTTTACCGCCGAACACGAGAGCGAACTTTATTTTCCGTTCAAGCGATACCACATGGCAAAGGTGTGGCGTGGCGAAAAACCGCAGGCTGGACGCTACCGTGAATTCGTCCAGTGCGACATTGATACGGTCGGAAGCGACAGCGCGGCGGCAGACTTTGAGATTCTGAACGTAATGAAATGCGCCCTGAACGCAATCGGCGTGGAAAATATCACGATTCACGTAAATCACCGCGGCATTTTTAACCGCTTTCTTGCAAAGCTCGGCGTGAGCGAAAAAAGCGAGGATATTCTGCGCTCCGTGGACAAACTCGCCAAAGTGGGAAAAGATGAAGTGCAAAAAGAACTCGTCGAATACACCGGAAGCGAAGAGACTGCCGCAGAAATTCTCACCTACATCGCAGGTGGCGCAGATTTTGACAGCACGCTCGCCCTGCTCGAAAAAATGGCAGGTGGAGCCGCCGACGATACACAGCGCATGAGAGACATCCGCGAGATGATGAAAGCCGCCGGCATTGAGGCGACCTATGTGCTTGACCCGTCGATTACGCGCGGTCTGGATTATTACACGGGCATCGTATACGAGACATTCTTAAACGATTTGCCCTCTATCGGCTCGGTCTGTTCCGGCGGCCGCTACGACAATCTTGCCGGACTGTACATGAAAAACAAAGTGCCGGGCGTAGGCGCGTCCATCGGGCTTGACCGTCTGATTGCGGGCTTGGAACAGCTTGGAAAAACTTCCAAAAAAGGCAGCTATCTTGATGCGGAGATTTTCTGCACGGACGCAAGTCTCGCCATTCATTATCAGGGTGTGGCAAGCCAGTTGCGCGCAAAAGGTGTGAGCGTTGAAGTGTTCCCGGACGCAAAAAAACTTGGCCAGCAGTACGCTGTCGCTGAAGCAAAAGGCGTAAAATGGGGCATTCTGATTGGAAAAGAAGAAGCATTGGCGAACAAGCTCACGCTCAAAAATCTTCTGACACGCGAGCAGTTCGTCGGCTACACAATTGAAGACGCGGCGGAAAAAATCAGTTCACGCCCAACTGCTTGACAGCGGTTTTCGCGCGCATTTTGTTCGCGTAGACCGCCACGTTTGAGGCAGGAAGCCAACCTGCTTCAAACGCATACCATTTTTCTTTGTCACCGCCGCTCGTTACGGTGCTTTCCCCAATAACCTGCAAAATCTCTGCCTTACGGAAATGTGTCACCACACGGGAGGCATAGTCTGCAGACTCATAGCAAGCGACATACGGCTCAGTGACAACCGCCCACTGAACTTCCACATCAAGCGCAAGCGGATCTGAGGTGTCAAATTGAACAGGAACATTCTGCTTGACGCACCCCATGACACAAATCATCAAAAAAAGTGCGCAAGCAACGGCGACAACTCTCATTTTTTCTTGGGTTCTTCGTCAGGAAGAATGCTCGCAAGATATTTTACCACTTGCGGATAAATGAGCATGTCGCTGTCTACAAAATTGAGCTCGGGAATCTCAGCCATGTCTGCCCAGCGATATTCAGTATGCTCGGTGAGCACATATTTTTCTTCCATACCGTTGTGAGGCACAAAAATCTGATAGGCATGCAAATCACGCAACTCGCCATTATGCTTGAACTGCGCGGAGGCAATCAACTCGCCAACTTTTACCGTCACGCCAAATTCTTCCTGGAATTCACGGATAAGGCCTTCTTTTTCGTCCTCACCCTCTTCCACTTTGCCGCCAGGAAATTCCCAGCGGTTTCCCATCTGCCCCGTCGGATTCCGGTGCGCAATCAAAACTTTTTTCCCGTCAAATGCGATACAAGCAATCGATGTATGTGCCATAGAATCCTCGTTTACAAGAACATTATACGCGGGAAGATAAAGTGCAT
>JAFSTK010000115.1 GCA_017450535.1 Treponema sp. | reverse complement strand
GTGCAGAGTCACTAGAATAGATGACAACACGACAAAAAGGATTACCACGACACCTGCGGCAATTTTAAGCCGCAAGCGATACTCTTTCTTCATTTTATTGCCTACCACTAACGGGCATCATCTTCAAGAGAATAGCCGATTCCACGCGCAGTACGGATGCGTGCTTTTACCCCAAGGTTCTCAATTTTTTTGCGGATAAAGGAAATATAGACTTCCACGTTGTTGTACTCGGCATTGCTGTCACCACCCCAGATTTTTTCGATAATCCGTTCTTTGGTGATAATCTGATGCGGGTGGTCAAAGAGCATTTCCAAAATCTGGTATTCTTTGAGAGAGAGTTTTACTGATTTTCCTGAGGTTGTCTGAAGCTCGCAGTTTGTTTTGTTCAGGGTGATGTCTCCACAGGTAATCTGTTCCGTTTTGATTTCTCCACGGCGACGACCCAACGCGCGCACACGGGCAAGCAGTTCTTCGGTGGCGAATGGTTTTGTAAGATAGTCGTCCGCACCACTGTCCAATCCGTGCACTTTGTCTGCCACATCATCTTTTGCAGTGAGCAAGATAACCGGAACATGGTTGTGCTCGGAGCGCAGTATTTTGAGCAGCGTGATTCCGTCCGTACCTGGCAACATAATGTCTAGAATCAGCACATCGTAGGTGTCGTTGTGGGCATATTCAAGCCCCGTCGTACCATTCGATACAGCATCAATGCCAATACGATTTTTCTTGAAAATCTCCACCAATGCTTGCGATAAGCGTTCCTCATCTTCGACCAATAAAATTCTCATATGCACAGTATAGCACAAAAATCATAAAACAGTCTTGATTTCTTAAAATAAATGGAAAATAGTCTTAAAAGCAAGCGACTTGCACAACATTTCTTATCAGTTTATACTTCTATCATTATGGCAAAGATTCAGATGAAGAATGCAATCGCCGAACTTGACGGCGACGAGATGACGAGAGTGTTGTGGGCGGTTATCAAGGAAAAATTGCTTGAGCCGTTCGTTGATTCGAAGACCGAATACTATGATTTGGGATTGAAAAGCCGCGATGACAGCGATGACAAAATCACCTATCAGGCAGCGGAAGCGATTAAGCGGCTGGGCGTGGGTGTAAAATGTGCTACGATTACATCAAATGCCGCGCGCGTAAAAGAATACAACTTAAAGCAACTCACCAGAAGCCCGAACGGTATTATCCGCGAAGAATTGGACGGCACTGTATTCCGCGCACCGATTCTGGTGAAGAACATCCAGTGCTCAGTCTCAAACTGGAAAAAACCGATTGTGCTCGGCCGCCACGCATATGGTGACGTGTACAAGAACTGCGAGATTAAAGTGCCGTGCGCAGGAAAAGCCGAATTGGTGTTCACGGGTGAAGACGGCACTGTTATCAGAAAGACAATTCAGGAGATGAAGGGACCGGGAATTCTACAGGGCATTCACAACATGGACTCTTCAATAGAAAGTTTTGCCCGCTGCTGTTTCTCTTATGCGCTTGACCAGAAAATTGACTGCTGGCTCGGCACAAAAGACACAATCAGCAAGACCTACGACGGAAACTTCAAAGAGATTTTCCAGCGCATTTTTGACACCGAATTCAAGGCGAAGTTTGAGGCGGCTGGCATCGAATATTTCTACACGCTGATTGACGACGCTGTAGCTCGCATCATGAAGAGCGAGGGCGGAATGCTTTGGGCATGCAAGAACTACGACGGCGACGTGATGAGCGATATGATTGCATCCGCATGCGGCTCCCTTGCAATGATGACGAGCGTTTTGGTGAGCCCCGACGGAAAATATGAGTACGAGGCAAGCCATGGCACGGTACAGAAGCACTACTACCGCTACCAGAAAGGCGAAAAGACTTCTACAAACCCGGTCGCACTGATTTTCGCATGGACTGGCGCACTTGCAAAACGCGCAGAAATGGACGGCACTCCGGAGCTCGCCGCATTTGCCAAAAAGCTTGAGAAAGCGACGCTCGACGTGATTGAAGATGGTGTCATGACGGGTGACTTGGCGCGGCTTGCAAATCCGCCGGCAAAGAAAGTGCTGAACAGCTGGGAATTTATCGATGAGATAGCTAACAGGCTTTAATCACAGGGGAGAGCCCCTGTGTACCCCCTGTATTTAGGGGCGAGGACACCCCTCAAAGCACAGCTTTTCGGGAGACCCGCTCAAAACTCACCTCGTGAGTTTTGACGGCTGCGCCGCCGCTCCCTACCTACTCCGAAGTGAGGATTTTCCCGCCCCACGGAATTTTATAGCCTTTACAAAGCGTGCTGTACTCGGTTTCATCGGCGGGGGTGCAGGCGGTGACGAAGAAGGTTTGGTCGGCGGGCGTGTCGTACGATTCAGTAGGATGCACGGAATCAGCAGGAAGTATGATTTTTGATTGACTTTCTGCTTCCGTGTTTTTTTTTGCCTCCACGCGGATAGCCTGGTTTGCGACACCTTCGCGGCTGTCTACGACACGAACTGCGCTTCCGGCGACAGCGGCAAATTCTTTTGCGATGTGAGTAAAATGGGTGCAGCCCAAGATGATTGTGTCACAGCCGTTTGCGGCAAAAAAATCTACTGCGGGCTGAACGGCGGCGCGTTTTTCGGCTTCCGTGGACGTAAAAAGGTCGTGTTCGATAAAAGCGATTAAATCCGGGTCGCCACGGCTGAATACCTGGCAGTCCTGCGCAAAATCTTTGACAAGGCGCGCGCAGTACGGATGACGCACCGTAGCATTTGTGGCAAGCAAGCCGATTTTTTTGTTTTTGGTGACAGAGGCGGCAAGCTTGATGGCGGGAACGGTGCCCACAATTGGCGTTTGCGGGAAAAGCGCGCGCAAATCGTCCAAGGATGTGACGCTCATTGTATTGCAGGCAATCACAATTGTCTTTGGCTGCCATTTTTGTATGATGAGGCGGATTGTGTCAGCGGCGCAACGAGTCACTTCTTCCGCAGATTTTTCGCCGTAAGGAAAATGAGCCGTATCGCCCAAATATACGCACCGCGCGGAAGGCTTTTTTTCTTTAAGGTCAAGCATGTAAGGGATTCCACCGATGCCACTGTCTAAAAATGCAAAATCACTGCCAGCCATTTCTTTGTCCCGCGCGTCAGTTTCCGAACAGACTTGCAAATGCGTCACGGGCTTTGCTTGCGGCATCATCTGCTTTTGCCGCGCCGTCAAACGTCTTTTTTGCCTTGAACGAATCGCAGAAATTCGCGCGCTCTTTGTCACGCACTTCTTCATCTACAGTCTCATGGCAGTCGTAGTGGCTGCCCGGCGCGTAGAACTCGCAATTCTTGCACGCATGTAAGTCCGCGCCACAAACTGCGCAGGTAGAGGTGCGGTAGATTTCTGTTTGTTCGATTGGAGATTTACATTTCCAGCACATACGAATATGGTACATCGAAATGCGAGTTTTTGCAATGCGCGCGCTACTTTGTCAGTTTAATCGTCGTTGCGGACGGCATAGCAAAGTACACCGTTCCGATACCCGGAATCGAAATACTGTTCGTATTGAACTTCGCGGTTGCCGTAGTGTTAAAATCCCGCATATAGGTATCGCTGTCGGATGCGTGCCAGTAACCGTCGCTATCCCAATAACCTCTATACGTCACACTTTCGGTAATCGTCTTGACTGTCATTGTTTCATCATTATCCCAATATCCCAAATATTTATTGGGTTCAAAAGGCTGCATAATAGTTGTTGCCGGCAATTTTCCTTGTATCGTTACTGTCGCTTTATCTGCCGCAACAGTATCAAAGAGGATTTTACCTGACGCAGGATTTTCCGCAGTGCATCCTAAACTGTCTTGTGTAATCGTGTAGAAATGTCCCGTGTAGATGTCCTTGGGCGTTATACTTTCGGGGAGACCGGCAATAGGAGCATAGCGGTCATCAGACGGATAATAGTCTACGCGGTAGGTGTTGTCGTTATATCTAAATGATGAATTATTGCCATACGGGTACAATTTCTTATCCAACGCGCTGTTAAGACGAAAGAATGCATTTCCCACATACTTTGTCGTACCATCCGCTGTAGTACTATTAAAGGACATACTATTATCAAACGTATACGCAACATCCTTTACTTTGACAGCGGGAGAAGCGGACGTTCTTTTTAGGCTATATCCTGTTCCATTTACACTAAGCGTAATACTTTCTGGCAGAGTAAAGCCCGACTCAAACCAAGTGCTTGGATCTGACGTGATGTAGGCAGTCTGCGAATAATTATCAAAAGTCGCCTTTAGATTTTTAGACCAGACAGGCACACCCGTTCCTGTTTTTGGCGTATACACAACATTAAATTGCTTTGCCGTTGAATATGAGTTTTCCGTCTCACTATATTCTTGAAACTCAACGCAAACCTTACAAAGCGAGTTCGCTGCCACTGCGGAATCGGTAAGTGTATATACAGCATCGGAAAGAACATTTCCGCTTGCAGGACGGATATACAGCCAGTCTTTATCATAGTCTTTCTGAACAGAAAAACGCAATCGCCCTTTCTGAGCAATTTTTGAAGTATCTGCCGTAATGGAAATACCCGTAGAAGCGTCCGACACTTTAATTGGCAGTTCTTCTTGTGTAAAGGTAATCTTTCCGTCCGTAAAGCCTGTGCCACCAATTGCTTTTGCAGGAAGCGTATCCCAAGCCCATTTAACATCGCCTTTTGTGACTTTATAGGAAACTTTTGCTCCTACAAGTTCAAGCGGAACTCCAACACATCCTTCTCGGAACTGAATGGTTGACTTTTTCGATGTGATATTACTAATAAAACAATACTTCGACGAATCAAGGAAAACAATTGCAGTAGTATCGCTGGCAGGTCGTAAATACACGCCCATATCAGGAGTCGCTTCTGCCATATCCCCGTGGAAGTTAGTTACGTCGGCATATCCCGTCTGTGAAAACTCAAAGCTCCCTTTCACAATATTAATCGTGATGTCATTTGGAAGTTTTAAAAGTCCGCGTCCTGCCGTAGCCGTAATCGTGTCAATCTCAGATGTTTCTAATACGTTATAAGCATTTCCGCCCTTACACTCTGTATAGTAACAGTATGTCTTGCCTGGCTCAACATAATAATCGGTAAAAGATACTGTTGATTCCGGTATCGCACACTCGGATCGAGTATTGTAACCTCCGATATGGTTCCATGTGAGTTTTTTCGGGTCTGCCTTATATTGCGCCTCATCGTATTCCGCACGGTAAAAACCCACTACGGTTGATTTTTTCGGCACGGCCACTTTTATCTGCACACCATAAGAACTTGTGCGGAGTGTCAATGGGCCGGGGTTGTCAATCTCTACGTCTGGCTTTTTGACAATGTCTTCAATAGATGTTTTTCCTGACTTCACGTCTTCGGCAACTTTTTCGGTCTGCTCAACCTCTTTTTCTGTCAGCGGCTCGTAGGTTACCGCAGCAATTTCGGCAGAGGTCGTTTCCTGCACGATTTCTTGCACGGTCACTTTTCCGCTCGCGTCCTCTGCCTTGTTCGCGGCTTTGTTAATTTCCACGTCACTTGAAGCGATGACGATTTTTGTCTTTTGCTGCTCTGTCGCAGTTGCGTCAGAATTGGTGACCAGCGAGGTAATTGTGGGCTTTCCTGAAAGCTTCACTTCTTCCACGGACTTATCTACAATTACATTCTCCACAAAAGACTGCACGTTCAGAGCCTCTATGTGACAGGCTGCCTTAATGCTCATCGAGCAAATGCGGCTCACCTTTTCAAGCACAAGGCGCACATTCTTTTTTACCGTATTCATCACCGCAACTATTGAATTGACAAAATGCACGGAGTTTTCGCCGCCACCCTTTATCGTCACCGTCACGATTTCGCACGTATCAATCGTAACATCTCCCGTTCCAACAGCCTCGTCAACTATAAGTTCTTTTATATTCTTGACATTCTTAACCGTAGCACCCGCTGCACTCACCGTAATCGTCGCACTTTTCGCGTCAAAAGAAGTGTTGCCACCACTCAAGACAATCGCCTTGTCAACGGTAAGACTTGCGCTATCGGCAAGTATGCCAGACGAAAGCAGAACAGTATCGCCAGCCTTAGCGGAAGCAATCAGTTCCGCCACAGATTTTTTTTGTTCAGGAGCATTAGAGCTGTCGGTATCATCGTTTGAACAGCCAAAAAACAGCGTTGTTGCAAACACTGCACAAAAAACAACAATGAGTCTTTTCATAATTCCCTCCAAAGTTTATCATTATATTCTATTATACCCCCCCCCTGATAATTTTGTCACGGATTTTTTTGCGAAAGGCTATAGAAAATGCGCTAGCGATGGGAGCCCCGAAGTACCACGCGAGTGGTATGGAGCGAAGCGGAAGGGCGGACGTAGCGACCCGAAGCACGGAGTGCACAGGGGAACGCCCATTCCCCACTTGAAAAAATCCACGTTATCCCCTAGAATTCAAGAATGTTCACATGGAAAAAATGTAAATGCCCGACGTGCAGGAAGAGCGCGATTTCGGATTTTGATGAGAACTGGAATATCATTGAGAGCGATTATTGTCTGATGCACTCGCCTGACGCTGAGGAAATTACGCACAAGATGTACCATTATATTGTTCACACAGAAAAAATTATCGGGATGAATGCGAGCGGGGTTGTTTTTTCCAATATCGATGATTTTAATTTGACGAACAAACGGTTTTACGGGTGCAATTTTATGCAGTGCATTTTCCGTGGACTTCATTCGCAGGGGTTCAGATGCCGCATGACCACGTTTGACTTTGCGGTGTTCAGCGACTGCAATCTTTTGGAGAGCAACATGCAGTTTACGTCGTTTGCCGGAGCGAAGTTCAGTCACGTGCTGTTTACGGGAAGCGACATGATTCAGGACAATTTTACGGGGCTGGAGTCTTTTCAGTCGTCGTTTGATGCCTCGGATTTGTACAATTCGCGTTTTATCAAGGCCCGGTTGATTGACACGTCGATTCGTAACTGCAATATCAAGAACACGGTGTTCAGGGAAATTGAGCAACAGAATCTTTCTTTCAAACTTTCAAACACAAATGAGGCGATTTTTGATGAACGAGGAAGCGCGTTGTTCACGGGTCTGAAAGAACTGGACAATCCGGTGGGGGCGCGCATATGAAAGTCTATTTTCATCTTAACATCGACACGTTCTCAAATACGTATGTTGTGGTGGACGAGCACTCAAAATGCGCGGTGATTATTGACCCCGGCAAGCCGACCAACGAGGTTCTGAAGCAAATTGAGACGGACGGCTACAGGCTTTGTGCCGCGCTGATTACGCATAACCATGAGGAGAATATCCGCGGGCTCAAGACGCTCAAACGGATTTATGATTTTAACACCTATGCGGCCGATATTGATGTGGCGACTACGGCAGACACCACGATTAAGGGTGAAGGAATTCTGAAGTTTGGTGGCATTGCGGTGGAATATTTTGCGTTGCCGGGTCATACGGCAGATTCGATTGTGTACAAAATTGGGTCGGTTTTGTTTACGGGTGATGTCATCAGTGCGGGTGAAATCGGCTCCACGACCAGTTCATATGCGAAGGAGTTGCTCTGCCGTGGCATTCAGTCTAAGATTTTTACGCAAAACGATGACACCGTGATTATGTCAAGTCATGGTCCGATGACGAGCGTAGCGGCAGAAAAAATGTACAATCTCGATGCGGCCACGCCTCAGATTCAGAAAAACAATTTTTTCACTGGAATGTAATTATTTATAGAAGAAAGCGATTTTTGTCGCCGTTTTTCCTATCTGCTCACCAGCCACACACGTCCAGCGGCAAGATTCCAGCGGTCGCGAACATATTCTTCCAACAGTGTCGCCGCAGAGGTAAAGCCTGCCGCTTCTGTGCTGATGATATAGTCAGCAAGTGCTTTTGCTTTTAGCTGCGAATGTGAGCGGGATGCCATGGCGACAAAATACGGCCCTACCTCGCTCACAGGTTTTTGAAGCATATACGCCATGAATTCATTTTTCATCAGATAATCGTCGTCCACGTCGTAGTTCAAACTGGGAGTCACCTGAAAATAGCGGCGCAAGTATTCCAGCGTCGTTTTGTCCATTGTGTAGTAAATAGAAGCGACTGTGTTGCGGAAATCACCGTCAATGAAAAAGAGTCCATGCCAGCCTTCATGCGCGACAAACTGGTAGCGAAGCGCGCGGGAAGATTCCTGTGAGATGGAGATGACCGCACCCTTCCCCGCCCCGATTGAGCCGTCCGCATTCTGCACGAGCACGCCGTTCACCACAAGGATTTCATACAAGAGCAGTTCTTTTTGATTGAGCGGAAAACGAGTTCGGCGGGCAGCCTCAAAAAAATCTGCGAGAGATTCCGCGCTGTAATCATGGGCGTTGTAGCCGTGTTTGTCCGCCAAGGATTCATCATCCAACAATTTTCCACGATAGCCCGCTTTTTCCACAAAATATGCGAGACGGCGGAAAAAATCATCCTGCACTTTGTAGTCCAAGGTATCAAAAAAGAGCACGCCGGGAAAACGCTCCCACTCAAAAAGCTCGTATTCGTTTCCGCGCCAAGTGTCACGGCTCCATGCCATAATCAAACCCGGGTCAGTGCGAACGGGCTTTGTGACATAGCGGGTGCCTTCCTTAAACGCAAGCAATTTGGGGTCGCTCGCGCGGACTAACAATGCGGCGACTTTTACCTCGTTTTCATCAACCATTGCCTGGGCAAAAGGCGATTTGAGCGACGCACACGGAATAACCACGCTGTCGCCGCTCGGACGAATCGTAATGCGCTCTCCTCCCACGGTGAGTTTGACGGGCGCAGAGTCGTGTTCCGGGTCGGTCTTTCGGAAATGTACTTCCATCTGAGGCAAAAGAGATTGCGCGGTTTGAGTCGCATTGAGCGTCATGGGAACGCCGGTAAAGTCAGTTTTAAAATACGGTTTTTCAATCGTTCCGCCGTTGGGGGTAAATGCGAACACAGGCTCTTTCTGGCGGAAGTCAAATCCCACCTGCGCGCGAACAATTTTTGCCGAAATCACTTTGTAACTTGCGGGGCTTTTGACATAAAATCCTGCGGGAAGCGGAGCGTCCTTGTTCACACAAAAAATAACTGAGAATGTGAGTTTTGCGAACTGACTGAAATCTGCTGAAATCTGCGGACGGGATGCGCGGTCTGATTTGAGTCCGAATGAAGAAAAATCATCCTTGTACAAAAAGCCAATACCACTCTGAGCCGTTTGTTTTTGTTTTTTGACCGCGATAGTTATCTGTACGGCGGCATCTTTATTCGTAGAAAGGAATTCTTCCAGAGCCTGATTGTGTCCGTCCGTAAAAGAGAAGCAGTCCATGCCGCCCGAAACGAACATCGAGACCGCTTCATCAGGCGCACCGGGAATCTCCAGCGAAAAAGATGCAGGACGTGAGCAGGAAAGAAACAGCGTCGCTACAATAACGCAGATAAACACAGATGTACGCAGATAGGACACGGATTTTTTTTGAAACATTCTTTACCACTCCCGCATGCTTTTGTGCTCTTATACTACCATTTTTCCGTCGATTACGCTATAGTTTTTGTGATGAATGAAACACGCACTGAAACAGTACTGATTCCCCACCCCAACGAACTGAAAAAACTTGCGGATGCACAAAAAAAAACGCTGCAAGCGATACAAGAAATTTGTTCTGATAAGGTGATTTGGGCGCCAATTTTCCCGCTTTATGTGTGTGAATTCGACAACAATAAAAAAAATACGTTTGACGCAGAAGGAAAAAAAATCAGCGGATGTGAGCTGACGGACGCATATGTTGAAAACAACCGCATCATTTTGAACGCAAAACTGACGGCAGCGGACGATATTTTTTATGGAATACTCACGCTCGCAAAATGCGTGAGGACGAATGCTGACACGGCGCAGGATACGAACGACATGCAGAAAACGATTGCCTCAATTTTCGGCGACATTCTTCCCTTACGGCTCCCAGTGTTCCGCGTGGCACTTGCAGATTTTTCACAAACCGGAACTCAAACGGCATGGAGCGTTCGTGAAAGCCGATGGGTGAAAATGGGATAGCCCCACTTATCATTCAACGGCTTTCACTTCCCCGATTTGTCCGCCTCGACCGTAGCCGGGGAATTTTTATTTCATTACCTCGCTTCCGCGCTGCATTGCGGTGAGACCAGTTTTTACCAGTTCGATAATGCCATAGGGTTCCAGCAGACGAATCAGACTTTCGATTTTGTCTTCGCTACCAGTAGCTTCCACAATGACTGACTCCTGAGCGACGTCCACGATATGAGCGCGGAAAATGTCGCAAGTTTCGATGATAACGGCGCGGTCAGTACCTTTTGCCTTTACCTTAATCAACGCCATTTCACGGCGGCAAGATTCTGACTTATGGAAATGCGCGATTGAAATGACTTCCACGAGCTTTGCAAGCTGCTTACGAATTTGGTCAAGCGTGTATTCATCGCCGTCAACCACAATCGTCATGCGTGACTGACCGGGATTATGCGTCTCACAAACGGTCAAACTGTCGATGTTAAAACCGCGGCGGCTGAACAGACCAGAAACGCGGCTCAAAACACCCGCATGGTTCTCTACTAAAACTGAAAGTACATATTTAGACATAATTCCTCCTAATATTCACAACCATTGAGCACGGATGCTCGTTTTATCTTCCATTGTATACGCCGAGCAGACGCACATCCTCAGCTTTTGCTTTGAGCGCGTTCAGCACTTTACGTACATATTTTTCTTTATCTTTTAGCGTTTCGTCAAGCACAGCGTCTGCATAGAACCAGTATCGCCACGGCTTACCCGCAATTGGTCGGCTTTCCAAGCGGCTCAAATTCAAGTGCGCTTCCTGGAAAATGCCAAGACACTCGTACAATGCGCCCGGCTCGTTCGTAGTGCTGAACATAAAGGACGCCATGTTCGGAGATGAGCCTTCGCCAAGCTGCTGCCTGAACGCCTGTTCCGCCGCGTCGCCAGTCAGATGATTCGGAGCGATAATCACAAAGCGCGTGTAGTTGCGCGGGTCGTCTTCAATGCCTTCTTTGAGAACTTCCAGCTTGTACAGCTTGGCGTTTACCGCACTTGCAATCGCAGCGTTTTCGGGAGAATTCTTTTCGCCCACGAGTTTTGCCGCCGTTGCTGTGGAAACCGCCTCAATCTGAGTCCAATCTTTATGGTCAAACAGATAATTGTGACATTGGCTCAATGCCTGCGGATGCGAATAGACTGTTTTGATGGTGTCCAGCGTCGCGCCTTTGCATGCCAACAGCGAGTGCTGAATGCGCAAGGTGATTGACCCGACAATCGAAACATCCTCAAATGTCGTGAGATTATCGTAGTTCTGGTAGACTGAACCGGCAAGGCTGTTTTCAATCGGAACCATGCCGTAGTCTGCGCGACCGTCCACCACTGCCTGAAACAACTCGCGGAACGAATCGACCGGCTCAGCCTTTACGCTGCCGTCAAAATAGCGGTTAATCGCCTGCTCAGCATACGCGCCTTTCTTGCCGCTGAATGCGCAGACAATTTTTTCTTTTTTCGTTCCCGTTGTTTTTTCTACTGCAACTGCCTTTGGCGATTTTTTCGGCGCGCGGATATGTGCGACTGATTTTCCCACTACGGGTGCAAGCGCCTCAATGTCGCGCATCAATTTATCAAACTGCTCAGGGTACAAAGCCTGCGCCGCATCGCTCAACGCTTTTTCCGGGTGACAATGCACTTCCACGATGATGCCGTCCGCACCAGAAGCAATCGCCGCCAAGCCCATCGGAGGAATTTTGTCGCGAATGCCAACTGCATGGCTGGGGTCAACGATAATCGGAAGATGTGTCATGCCACGCAAAATCGGAATCGCACTCAAATCAAGCGTGTTGCGGGTAGCTTTCTCGTAGGTACGGATGCCACGCTCGCAGAGAATCACTTTGTCAGTTCCTGAGGACAAGAGATATTCCGCCGCCATCAAAAGCTCTTCAATCGTAGCAGAAAGTCCGCGTTTGAGGATGACAGGCTTACCGAGCGCACCGAGTTTTTTGAGCAACTCAAAGTTCTGCATGTTGCGCGCGCCCACTTGATACACGTCCACATAATCTTTCATCACGGGAATATTTTCCGCCGCAACGATTTCAGTCACCACAGGAAGACCGTACCGCTCACCCGCTTCTTTGAGGTATTTTAAGCCCTCTTCGCCGAGACCTTGGAATGAATACGGAGAAGTGCGCGGCTTATATGCGCCACCACGCAACATGACCGCTCCAGAATGAGCAACCGCAGCCGCAGCGTCCATCATCTGCTGACGACTTTCCACCGCGCATGGACCTGCAATCGAAACGACCCGACTTCCGCCCACACGGATAATCTGCCCCCAATTGTTCGGCACTTCTACAATCGTGTTTTCCGGTTTGAATTCACGGCTTGCCATTTTGTACGGCTTAGAAATAGGAATGACATTCGCCACACCCGGCAGCACTTCCACCTCGCGGATATCCATCGCAAGTTTTCCGACCGCCGCCAGAATTGTGCTTTCCTCGCCTTTCACTTCATTCAGTTTGAACTTGTTTTTGGCAAGCACTGATTTTATGTTGTCTTTTTCTTTGTCTGTAATGTCGTTTTTGAGTACGATAATCATGGGGAGAAGTATAGCAAATTTGGAGAGATATTTCTATTGGTTTTTGAGGATAAAATTCGTATTGATTTTCTCTAAATTAGAAAAAGATAAGGTGGCAAATTCAAAAAAGCCGTGTTATCATAATGAATATAAAAGTAAAAAAGACCTGCTATGAAATGTCAATTAGGTGATAGAGATTTAATTGCTTTTTCAGCAAGTTTTGAGACGTCAACGTCAGGAGGAAATACAGGAACGTAATCAATATTGTTTTTAAGAACAGTGAAAACAACATTGAGAAGTT
>JAFSTK010000114.1 GCA_017450535.1 Treponema sp. | reverse complement strand
CCCCCCACTTCCAACAAAAAAGCGGCTTCCTTGCCGCTTTTTTATTTAACAGAAGCATTCGCTTCTGTCTCGCTTTTCAGCGCACGTCCTGTGCGCTCGCAATTTTTCGGGGGAATTGAACCCCGCGGAGTGAGCGCCGAGCAGTGCGAGAAAAAGGTCACACGGATGGCTTTGTATGGGTAGTTGTGCTAACGCAACGCGTCTAACGACGCTATGGGGTAGGGAATCTGAGTGAGGACGTTAGTCCGAACAGCGTAGCGAACTGTCCGTGTGACAATATTTCTTCAGATTATCCATCAACCTCCAAACATCCGCTCTGTAGCATTTTTCTCACGTATTCGCTAAAATAGTCTCATGGTAAACGAATCTCTTATTAATGATTACAAGGCATTTTTGGATAACGGTAAGACCGAGCGTGAGTGCGCCGCACAGATTATTGCGAGCGCGGAAAAGGCCGGTTTTAAGGACATTTACAAGACCGACGCTCTAAAGGCGGGCGACAAAGTGTATGTGCAGAAGATGCACAAAGCGGTCGCACTCTTTGTGGTCGGTTCTGACGACATTGCAGACGGTATGAACATTTTGGGCGCGCATATCGACAGCCCGCGTCTGGATGTAAAACAGAATCCGCTTTATGAAAAAGATTTTGTCGTGTACTTGAACACGCATTATTATGGCGGCATCAAAAAGTACCAGTGGGTCACTATGCCGCTTGCGATTCACGGTGTGGTCTGCAAAAAAGACGGAACGACGGTTCAGGTGAGTGTGGGCGAAAAAGCTGACGACCCCGTGTTTGTCATTTCCGACATTTTGCCGCATCTTGCGCAAAAACAGATGAAAGAGAACGCCGCCGATTTTATTCCCGGTGAGAACCTTGATTTGATTGTCGGCTCTGAAAATCCGCCGAAGGGTGAGGGCGACGACAAGGACGCAAAAGATAAAGCGAAGAAAAATATACTTTCCTTGATTGAAAAATCTTACGGCATTAAAGAAGAAGATTTTGGCTCTGCGGAGTTGGAAATCGTTCCGGCTGGTTCTGCCCGTGACTGTGGTTTTGACCGGTCATTGATTCTCGCGTATGGTCAGGACGACCGCTCTTGTGCTTACACATCTGCCCGCGCGCTCTTTGAATGCAAACCCGGAAAGCGCACAAATGTCTGTCTCTGTGTAGACAAAGAGGAAATCGGTTCGGTTGGTGCGACCGGCATGGCAAGTCATTTCTTTGAGAACGCGCTTGCGGAAGTAATTGCACGCCTGCCGCAAGGATATTCCGATCTCACGCTTCGCCGTGCGCTGGCTAACAGCAATATGCTTTCCAGCGACGTGAACGCCGCCTACGACCCGATGAACAGCGATTTGTTTGACCGTCAGAACGCATCTTTCCTTGGCGGCGGCATCGTGTTCAACAAATACACTGGAAGTCGTGGAAAAAGCGGTGCGAGCGACGCCAATCCTGAATTCATCGTCAGATTGCGCAATCTTCTTGACGAAAACAAAGTGAGCTATCAGATGGCGGAGCTTGGCAGAGTGGACCAGGGCGGTGGCGGAACAATCGCCTATCTCGCGGCAAAATACGGCATGAACGTACTTGATGCTGGCGTCGCAGTTTTGAGTATGCATGCGCCATGGGAGCTCACCAGTAAGGAAGATGTGTCTCAGGCATTCAATGCCTACAAAGCGTTCTTGACTTTGTAGAATTTGTCAACTAAATTGTCATGTAAACGCTATATATGGGGTTGTGAAATTTACAATGCTTATATATAGCGTTTTTTTTTCTAAAAATTTGCAAATTTTCTGTGAAATTTCGTGAATTTTCTGTTTGAATTCTTGAATTTATAAAAATATGCGTTATCATTCATGGTATAACGAAGTGTTATAAAAAAACATGGAGGGTATATGACAAAATTAAGAATTAAAAACAGTGATGGCATTAATTATGCTACTTTAACCAAAATTGTATTTATGGGCATCTATTTAGGAATGATTTTAACAATGTCGGTGGCTTTGTTCGGTTGATTTTTGAAACACAAGATTGTTTTCCTAGGCATCCATTATAGAACCTTGAAATAGAAATTGTTTTCTGCTATAGTTATGCTGAAAAGGTTTGTATAAAATGGAAGAACTGTCACAAAATTCACAGAACTCAGAAGATGAGATTTCGCTCATTGATTTGTTTGCGGTATTATTACGCTACAAAAAGATGATTATTATTACTTGTGTGGTTGCGGCTGTCGCAGTTGTTGCTTATTCAATTATTTCTATTATATTGCCGCCTGAAAAATCACCGCTTCCCAATCAGTATACGCCAGAAGCTCATATGCTTATCAAAGAGTCTGGTTCTGGAGGGGGGCTTTCTTCGGCAATCTCCGCGTCAGGTATGGGAGCGCTTGCAGGTATGGCAGGCATCAATGTTAGTGGTGGGGCGACAAACAGTGCGCTTGCGGTGTATCTGACTTCCTCAAATTCTTTTCTTGATGCGATAACCGATAAATTTGGCCTTATTGAAAAGTTTGAACTTGAAAAGTCTGTCAGAGCAAACAGTCGTAAAATACTCAAAAATAAACTCGTCGCAAATTATGATGAGGATACGGGTGTTTTTACAGTGTCGTTTACAGATATTGACCCTGTTTTTGCGCAGTCTGTCGTCAATTATGCGGTAGACTGGCTGGACGACCGTTTTGATGAGCTTGGACTTGATAATAATAAGATTCAAAAAGAAAACCTTGAGAAAAATATTCAGCTCAGTTATAACGAAATTCTTCGCTTGGAAAAAGAAGTGCAGCGTCTTGGTGCGAGTGTAAGCGGTGCAAATTCAGCGTGGAATATTCCTTCTATCACAACTGGCAGTGCACGTCTTCAGATGGAACTGGAAGCGCAGAAGCAAGTGTACACGCAGCTCAAATCACAATATGAGCTTCTTAAAGTGCAGATGCAGAGCGACCAGCCTATTTTCCAGATTATTGAACGTCCGGAAATTCCTGATATGAAGTCAAAGCCAAGCCGTGGAAAACTGTGTATTATCGTGGAATTTGCTGCGTTCTTTATGTCCGTCTTTCTTGCATTTGCATTGAACGCCTATAAAAATATTAAAAATGATCAGGAAGCCTGGGGCAAATTGTTTCCTAAAAAGGCCCGGAGTTAATAATGAATAAAAAATATCTGTTGGCAGCGTGCTTGTCCCTCAGTTTTTGTCTGTCTCTTTTTGCGCAAGGTCTTACCCCGTCGGTAGCATCAGTTTCTGTGAATGCGACTGGTGAAAAAGAGGGGGGTGCGGAGTCTGTTCAGATGGTCGCAGATCCACAGCTTGCAATGTCTGTGCCCGATTATCCTGTAACGTCCGGCGATGTGTATACGTTGGTTTTTGCGGCTGGAGGTGCGCCGGTTCAGTATACGATTCCTGTGGACACTACGTATAAAGTGCGTGTCGCAAACCTTGGTGTTCTGAATGGCAAAGGTCTGACCTATAACCAGCTTAAAGCACAAGTTGATGCCTTGGTCAGCAAAAACTACCCGATGGGCGGAGTTCAGTTCGTTCTTACTTCTCCGGCAGTGTTTTTAATCAGCATTTCTGGTGAGGTGAATAGGGCAACTGAGCGAAAGGCTTGGGCTTTGACTCGTCTCTCATCTTTTGTGAGCACAAGTTTGACGTCATATTCTTCAACGCGTAATATTTCAGTCATTTCGTCCGATGGCAAAAAAAGATCATACGATTTATATAAGGCGAGACGTGACGGTGACTTTTCTCAGGATCCCTATCTTCGCCCCGGTGACAAAATCATCATAAACCGCTACGAGCGCAAAGTGACGATTGGTGGTGCTGTTGAACGTCCAGGTACGTATGAGATATTGAAGGGCGAGAATTTAAAGACCCTTATAGATTTGTATGGCAATGGTTTGACGGAGTATGCGGACACATCACGCATCGTGTTGCGCCGTATCAATAACTCTTTTGACCAAGCAGGTGACACTGTTTATTTGGATAAGGATGTAATTCAGAATGACTTTGTCCTTGAAAATGCGGATTCTATTACGATTTCAAGCCGTATTGAGTTGAGAGACACTTTGTTCTTTGAAGGCGCGGTCGGTTCTTTGGGACTGGCTTCTCAAAACAATAACGGCGATTCTTCTGATGCGAACAACATCAATAATCCCATTATCAATCGTATTCCTGTGCAGTTTTTGGCTGGTGAAAACTACGCTACGTTGATTCGTCGCAACAGTGGAAATTTCTTCCCTACATCAGATTTGCGTAATGCCTATATTATTCGTGACGGACAAAAGATTCCTCTTAATTTGGAAGATGTTTTGTACAATAAGGATTATATGAGCGATTACCGTGCACAAAAAAGCGATACGCTGTATGTTCCTTACTTGCAGACTACTTCGACGGTTTTGATTACGGGCGAGGTGACTGCAACTGCCGAAGTGGACGCTTGGCCTCTTAAACGGCTTTCCACGTTGATTCACGACAGACTGACAGCTTATTCTTCTTTGCGCAATGTGACGGTAACGGGGATTGACGGCACAGTTTTCACCTATGATATTTTTCAGGCAAATCGTACTGGTGATATGAATCAGAACCCGTATATTCGTCCTGGTGAAACGATTACGGTAAATCGTCTTGACCGTAAAGTTTCGATTGCTGGTGCGGTGGAGCGTCCCGGAAGTTATGAGCTTTTGCCCGGTGAAAACTTAAAAACGCTTATTGAAACCTATGGCAACGGACTGACCGAGTATGCTGATACAAGCCGTGTTGTGTTGCGCCGTATAAATAATTCGTCAGATAAAGCAGGTGATACGATATATCTTGCGAAGGACGTGGTTGAAAAAGACTATGCGCTGGAAAATGCCGTTGCTGTTACCATTCCGAGTCGTATCGAGTTACGTGACACCGTGTTCTTTGAGGGTGCCGTTGGCGCATTAGGTCGTGAGTCTCAAAACAATACTACCGACAATGAAAAGAATAATGTGAACAATCCGATTATCAACCGTATTCCGGTGCAATTTTTGGCAGGCGAAAATTATGCTACGCTCATCAGACGTAACGGCGGTGTTTTCTTCCCCACATCTGATTTGCGTAATGCGTATATTACTCGCAACGGTCAAAAGATTCCAATTAATTTGGAAGACGTGTTGTATAACAAAAATTATATGAGCGATTACGTTGCCTTGCAGAACGATACGTTGTATGTGCCGTACCGCCAGACTACATCTACCGTGCTGATTATCGGTGAAGTGACCGCAACCGCTGAAGTGGACGCATGGCCGCTTAAACGACTTTCTACGCTTGTTCATGAACGTCAGACAGCATATTCATCTATGCGAAATGTCATGGTAACTGCTATAGATGGTACGGTTACCACATACGACTTGTTCTTGGCATCCCGTTTTGGCGACATGGATCAGAACCCCTATGTCCGCCCTGGCGAAACGGTCACTGTGAATCGCATAGACCGAAAAGTAACGATAAATGGTGCGGTGGAACGTCCTGGTACATATGAGCTGCTTGAAGGTGAGAATCTTAAAGACTTAATTGAGTATTATGGTAACGGTCTTGCGCCGCTTGCGGATATCTCTCGTATTGAGTTGTACCGTTCATTGACAGGAGAAGAGGGCTCTGGTAAAAAATCTTACCTCAACAAAAAACATGTGGCCGAAAACTTTGAGCTTATTTGTTATGATGTTGTAGAAGTTTCTTCTTATAGTGATTTGATGCCGGCTATCTTTGTAGAAGGTGCGATCGGAGCGTCTGATAATGGTGAACTTGAAGCTTCCAACCGAATTGCGGCTTCCTACAATGATGGCGAAGATTATGCGTACTTTGTCCGAAGAAACAGGGAATGGTTCTCTGCCGTATCTGATGTGGCAAATGCATATATTATTCGTGGCAGTGACAAAATTCCAATTGACTTGTCATCGATGCTGTATGATGCCTCGTTTTATTCAAACATTCCGATTCAGAAAAATGATATTCTTATGGTTCCATTCCGTCAGTACTTTGTCACTGTTTCTGGTGCGGTAAAGAATCCCGGCCGTTTCCCGTACATTCCTGACCGTACATATGACTATTATGTTGGACTAGCCGGTGGTTTTGATAAGACGAAGAATAAACTTGATTCAGTCAGAATTACCGATATGAATAACAAAAAACAGTCAAAGGATGACTTTATTGGTCCTGAATATACGATTGAAGCAAAAACGAACAGTTTCTTGTTCTACTTCAATCAATATGCACCTGTTATAACGTCGGTGCTGTCTATTTTTGCAACGAGCCTTTCTGCCTATGCGGTTGTAAGGTCGATGGAATAAAATAAAAAAGTGGAGTAAAGGAGAGTACGGAGAGGGCAGAGAGAAGAAGAGGGTTTATTGCTGCTAAGAGGAGTACATCATGTATTTTTGCTCAAAAGGACTTCACAGGGTATTGTTCGATCAGTTCCGCTTTTTCGCGGTGCTAATCTTTGGCTTGCTCGTTCCGGCGACTCTTTTGGTTGCCGAGGCTCCAAAATTTCACGGTAATGGAGCGGCGGGTACAGTTATTGAAATTAACGAGAACAGCAATGTTTCGGGGGCAGCTCTTTCTGAAGACGCACTCACGTATATTGCTCATCTGATTACCTCGTATTCAAACATTAAAGTCATAGACAGAAGAGGGGCTGTTTCTTCGGCTGAAGATGGTAATGAAGAAACGAAGAGTAATCCCTACATGTATTTAATGATTAAAGCGGATACGGGGGCTGACGGTGAGCATGTGTATACGGTCGAGTGCCGTGTAAAAGATGATTTGAAAAAATACGACATGGCAGGTTTTGTGCGTAAAAATGTCTCCCAAAAAGACGTCGATACAAAACAAATTTTCCGTGTAGCGTCACAGTATATGCTTCAGGCATTGCATGTGATCCTAACGCCAACCGCGCGCAAGGAAATCCTTTCTGCGGACTAAGAAACTTTTTCCAAAGCGTCGTTCTATGTTAAAAAGCAAAAAAAAGGATTTGAGAAAAATCTCAAATCCTTTTTTTATGGCAATATGCTGATAAAAAGAACTTTATGCCGTCTTCTGACCTTCGATAAGAAGTTTGTTCATATCCAGTTTTGCTTTGTTCAGAACAAGTTCTTTTGTCACTTCAAGCTGTTTTTTACCCTTGATGCTTGGTGCTTCATACATCAAGTCCATCAGCATTTTTTCTACGATGGCACGCAAACCGCGCGCACCAGTTTTCTGCTTGATGGCGATGCCTGCAATTTCTTCAAGCGCATCATCGGTAAAGCTCAAGTCCAAATCGTCGATTGCAAACGATGCCTTAAACTGCTTTGTAATGGCATTTTTCGGTTCGGTAAGGATGCGCTTCAGGTCAGCCTTGGTCAGTTCTTTGAGCGCGACGGTAATCGGCATACGACCAATCAATTCAGGAATCAAACCAAATTTTACGAGGTCGTCGGGAGTGCACTGGTTCAAAAGCTCCATGCGCTCTTCTTCGCTCATCTGACCAATATTGCTTCCAAAGCCCATTGAGTGGTCGGCAATGCGCTGCTCGATAATCTTGTCCAAACCGACGAACGCGCCGCCCAAAATGAACAGGATGTTTGTCGTGTCAATTTCAATCATCTCTTGATTCGGGTGCTTGCGTCCGCCCTGTGGTGGAACTGAAGCGTTCGTGCCTTCGATGATTTTGAGCAATGCTTGCTGAACGCCTTCGCCAGAGACATCGCGCGTGATGCTTGTGTTCTCGCTTTTGCGTCCGATTTTATCAATTTCATCGATAAAGATGATGCCACGCTGTGCCGCCTGAATGTTTCCGTCTGCGGCGTTAATCAACTTGAGCAACACATTTTCTACGTCTTCACCAACGTAGCCAGCTTCGGTCAGCGTTGTAGCGTCCGCAATGGCGAACGGAACTTTGAGCTTTTCAGCCAGAGTGCGTGCGAGCAATGTCTTTCCGCTACCAGTCGGTCCAATCAGAAGGACATTTGATTTTTCAATCTTTACTTCGTTGTTCGCAGTCTGTACGCTGGACATGCGTTTGTAGTGGTTGTACACCGCAACAGAAAGTGCTTTCTTCGCATAATCCTGTCCGATAACGTACTGGTCAAGATATTCTTTGAATTCGCGCGGGGAGGGCACTTCGCTCATCTCAATTGGAGTCGGAGCCTTCTGCTTTTGGTCAAGAATGCTCTGGCAAACAGCAACGCACTTGTCGCAGATAAAAATATTGTGTCCCGGTGCTTCTACAAGGCTTCTGTCCTCGCCAGCGGGTTTTCCGCAGAATGAGCAATACTGTGTGTCGGTACGAAATCCTCTCATATTGTCTCCTAGTTATCTTTGTTTTCGCTGCCTTTGCGGAATGGCATTACGTGGTCAACGATTCCGTAGTCAAGCGCGTCCTGTGCGGACATGTAAAAATCTCGCTCCATATCTTTTGCCACTTCTTCCGGCTTTTTGCCTGTTGCCTGAGCAAAGTAGTCGATAGAAAGTTTCTTGAGGCGCAAGATTTCTTTTGCCTGAATTGCAATGTCGCTTTCCTGTCCCTGAACGCCGCCCCACGGCTGGTGAATCATCACACGGCTTGAGGGAAGGGCATAGCGTTTACCCTTTGACCCGCCAGCGAGCAGAATTGCCGCCATGCTTGCCGCCTGACCCATACAAATTGTCTGAATCGGGCACTTAACGTACTGCATCGTGTCATAAATTGCAAGACCAGCCGTTACGCTTCCGCCCGGAGAGTTAATGTACACGCTGATGTCTTTTTCCGGATTTTCTGATTCAAGGAACAGAATCTGAGCCACAATCAAATCGGCGTTCACGTCATGAATCTCGCCGTCCAAAAAGATAATGCGGTCTTTCAGAAGACGTGAATAAATGTCGTAAAAACGCTCGCCGTTTCCGCTACGCTCAATAACATGAGGCATATAATAGCTGTCCATCATTTCGTTCATAATTTTCTCCTTAAAAGGGCGTTTACAAAAAAAGCGGAATGTGCAAAAGAACATCCCGCTTCTTCTAACCGTACCGATTACTGCTGCTTGTACAGGTCAGCCAGCGTCACTTTGTCGCCTTTTGTAACCTTTACTTGAGCGAACAGTTCCTTGTACAGTTTCTGCTCTTTTGTATCATCTATAAGATACTCTTTTGAACGGGCATCCGCATAGTGTTTTTTTACATCTTCTACAGACATTCCGTTGCCTTCTGCAATCTTTGTGTACTGAGCTTCAACTTCTTCCGGTGTAACGGAAATGTTGCGCTCGCGGAGCAGGGTGTCCACGATGATTCTGCTCTTAAGCATCTTCTCGCTGTCGCCTGTCCATTCTTTAAGCATATCCTCTTTTTTCTGACCAGATGCAAGAATCATGCGCTCCAAGTCTTCGGGAGTAGTCTGGAACTGCTGTGCCATCATGCGCCAGCGTCCGTCCAATTCTGCCTGCAACATACTTGCCGGAATCTCAAACGGATTCTTTTCTACCAGCTGAGAGAGCAAGTCGTTGCTCTTGATGTCGTTCAAGCGGCGCTCCAAAGAAGTGTTCAGGTTGCGCTTGATATCAGCCTTCAAGTCGGCCAATGTGTTGAACTTCTCGTTTACGTCCTGTGCCAAGTCGTCGTCCAAAGCGGGCAAGTTGCGAACTTTAATCTGAGTGAGCGTTACGCGGTATTTCTTTGTCTTGCCGGCGAGCTCTTTGTCAGCATCGTCTTTCTTGTATTTTTTGGTGATTTCCTTGGTCTCGTTTTTCTTCATGCCGATAAGGTCGTCATCAATATGATAGACGTTTCCTGCGCCACCAATTGTAAAGGTGTAGCCGTCGCGTTTGGTGTCAGCAATTTCTGCGCCATCATCGCCCAGTTCAACAATGTTCAGGGTGACGATGTTATCTTTTTCTGCCGCCTCGTCATCTTTTTTGTCGATAACAACAGCGTTGCGCTCCTGGATAGCCTTGAGCTCTTCTTCAACGTCTTTGTCAGTGATTGTGCACTGCGGCTCTTTAATCGTGATGCTTGAAAGGCTCTTCTCGTCAACCTTTACAGACGGGAATACATCGTATGTCACAGTGTAGGTGAAGTCTTTGTTTACGTCGAACTCAGGCATCTTGTCCATGCTCGGCTGTGCGTAGGGGAGAGGACGATTCTCAGTCTCTTTTTCATCTGAGAAAATCTCGTTGAGCGACTTGTCGATAAGCTCTGCAGCCGCTTCCTGTTTGATTGAGTCGCCAAATTTGCGCTCAAGAACATTTACCGGTACGTGTCCCTTGCGGAAGCCAGGAATCTGAACCTGCTTAACATACTTTTTCAGTGTCTCATTGTAGAAGTCTGCCACATCTTTTTTTGCAATTGTAACGGTGAGTTTGGCAGCTGAGTGCTCAAGTTTTTCGATTTCTTTGGTGACTTTCACGGTCTGACCCCTTAAAAACGATATAATGTAAAAAAAAGCGATTTAGATTGCTCCAAATCGCTTTTGATTAGAGCGGGAAACGGGAGTTGGACCCGCGACATCCACCTTGGCAAGGTGGCGCTCTACCACTGAGCTATTCCCGCAAAATTGATTCTTGCGCAGAAGAAGTAGAGCGGGAAACGGGAGTTGGACCCGCGACATCCACCTTGGCAAGGTGGCGCTCTACCACTGAGCTATTCCCGCAAGTTAATTT
>JAFSTK010000113.1 GCA_017450535.1 Treponema sp. | reverse complement strand
CAACCTTGTCAAATTTTTCGATACGCTTCAAATTGTCCGCATAATTTCCCATATTATGCATAATATCCAGCTCAGTAATGCTGGCACCTTTTCGGGAAATACAAGTGTCAAACGACTGCATCTGACAGACATACTCATCATTTCCGTCCGCATTGTAATCATAGCTGGTGACGGATTCCGCAAAAGATTTTCCTTTCGGCAGACATTCGCGCACTATTTTTTCAGCTTCAGTAAGCGCACGGTATGCGTTCTGGCGAATTGCATTAGTAGCAAAAATGCCTTCCGGGTCACAGACAAATGCGTTTCCCGTCTGTGCCTGCCAAAGTTTTTCACGCGCAAGTTTTTTACGGATTTTATCGCCATGAGAGTTTGCAATCAGCGTGCTGATGTAGAGCACCCGGTCGTAAAGCGCATGATTACGTGGATAGGTAGAAAGAAAATCATAAATCGTAACCGGATAATTTGTTTTGTTTTCCTGCGGCATGTATGGAACAAGTCCCCACTGAGCAATGTCCGACTGAATGCCGGGGGCGATGTATGCAGGCACCAATGAAGTATACTTGTGAAGATATTCCTGCGGATAGGTAAAATTGATTCCTTCAGTCTCCTGTGCGGTCTTGTAAAGATTTTCAATCCATCCATCTTCAAACAACTGTAAAAAACGGTCAGAATCAAAAACAATGCTTATAATTCTGTTTTCTTCCGAAATCTCAGGAGATTTTTTCTGCAACTTTGACGCCTGTTTTTTCAAATCAGAAAGATATGCGCTCACATCATCATGCGACGGAAAAGAAACGCCATCGTGAATAGACGGCAGAACCTTTACAGACTTTCCCTGCTCCGTCACCAAGAGCGGCAATGCGACTCGTTTTGCAGGCGGAATGAGAGAGTTATCCAAAAGCACATATTCCATTCCGCAGCTGTACAATGTAGAAACCAAGGAACTGTCCCACACCGAGCCGTACAAAGTCATGCCACGAGGTCGTTTTCCCAATGCGCCGCTCAATTCCGAGCCGTACATCTCAATCTGACCGCTTCTGTCCATCGGCAAAAGCAACGGAAAGACAGGATTATAATAGCCGCCGCCTAAAACTTCAATCTGTTTGCGTGCGAGCAGTTCTTTGAGCAACTGAACGAATTCGGGATGTTTTTTGGTGAGCCAGGAAAAAAATGTACCGTAAAAAGAGAACGTGAATTTACACGCCGGGTTTGCGTACAGAAAGGAAATGAGTTTTTTGTAGAGACGCTGATATTTTTGCTCCAGAATATCCGGGGACTCCGCTCCCGAAAGGCTGGATGAAATCATCATGCAGATATGCAACACTTTCATAATAAATAACCAAGTGTCGCGCCCCACCCTGCAGCAACCTTTTGTACGTTTAACTCCTTTGTTTTATTATTTTATAACAGTTTCGCCAAAATTTAAAGTGCTTTTTTGCTGGAAGAGATGTTTTTCCCTCATTTTTTTCTACCAGTGAAATAAGCCGCACCGGACAGACTGAAAGGCATTCTCCGCACCCATCACAAAGGTCTGTCACCACCGCAATGCCGTTCTCAATCTGAATGGCGTTTTGACGGCAAACATTCATGCAGTCGCCAAAACCAACGCATCCGTAATAGTCATTGTATTCTGACTCATACACATCATAAAAAACCGCGCATTTTTTGAGTCCCGTATACTGCATACGTCTGGTCTGCTCATCTTTTGCGGCTGTAGTGACAACTGCATGTTTTGTAATGTCAGACTCAATCAAATCATCCTTATCAAGCTCATACGTCACATTCTTTTCCGTAGAAAGAATCGAAGAGACACCATAATATTTTGACTTTAACGCGGGGACAAAAAAACAAAAAAAGAAGAACAAAAAGCCCGTCGTCACCAAAAGAAATACGACAAACAGTAAAATCGCTAAAATCATTGTGCCACCTCCAGAAGAGAAAGCCATGAGACATTGAATGCAGAGAGCGCAAGAACAATAATGCTCAAACTGATTAAAAGCAGCGAGAACACTCTTAGACCGATTACAGGTGCAAAAATGTCGAACCAATTGCGCAAAGCATCCACGATTCCTATCAGCACATAGTATGCGGTTTCTGTTGCGGCGACAATTACAATAGCGTACCCAATGGATGTCGCTTCATTCATTGCAAGCAGCACACAGAGAAACGGCACGCCAAATTCAGTAATGGAATTCTGCAAACCAATTCCGATAAAAACTTCAATGACCGCGGAAAAAATAACGAATACAAAAATTGTCACCAACGGATACAATTCCGAAAGATGTGCAGGAGCAAGCAAGGCATTCGCAATCAAATAAGAGACAGAGACCGTCGCCGTGCTCGTAATCAATGACTTTACATAGGTCAAAAGCAAAGAACCGTAGTCATTATGAGAAGAAATGAGATTTTCAGTTCCAATGCCATAAATCAAAAATGCAGAAGCCAAAAGAACATAATATACAACGGTGTTTACAATCATTGCATATCCCCCTGTCGCTCAATTCTGTCAAATTGTTTTTTAACGATGATATAACCGGCAAGAATGACAGCGACAATCACAAAAGCACCAGAAATAGTGGCGAGAAAAGAACTCGCATAAGTAGTGTCAGGCTTGGCAGAAAACAAATGAATGGTTGCAATCTTGTTGAACGCAGGTAAAGTCAGCGTTCCAAAACCAACTATATCTCTGAACAAATAGATGCCAAGCATGCAACTTATGAACACCAGTATTCGCATGACTTTTTCACGCAAATCCTCAATCAACGGCATATCATTTTCTTTAAACGAAAACTCAATAATCACCGCAGACAACGCCGGCAAAAAGATGAGGAAGCCCAAAGTAAAAGCCGCAATCGGACAAAACAAAATGAGCAGCTGCTTATAAAACACAGTCACCGCAATCAGCGCGACAGAAACAAGTACATTTTTAAGGTCATCAAGTTTCAGAATCGCGACAAGATGACACATCAGCACACCAGTCACAATTTGAATTACGAAAAGCAATGCGAGCAACACTCCAAAAGCAAAACGCCCTGGCACAGGAACAATAAGCGCAAGTGCCGCCGCGCCATAAAAATAAATATTCTTGTCTTTCATAGCACGCCCGCCTTCTCCAGAATCACTGGAACTTGATCACGCCAATATGCGATTATCGACTTATTGACATCTGCATTCAAAATACGCTCCGCTTTTCCGCTGTCAAGCGCATAGCCAACAAACTGAACGCCATGCACTGGGCTGTACAAGAACAATGCCGGTTGCGCGCCAATTTGCGTAGGAATGCGTACCAGCACACAAAAAATGGAAAGCTCTTTCACATTCGCTTTTTTTGTTTTTAATGTAAAAACGGCAGAACTGGTGGAAAGCGCAGACTGCACCTCAAGGAATTCGCCCACTGTATAAGAATCGGGATAATAATAAGACAACGTAGACTGAACCGTCTGCGAAAGTCCTTGCTTCCATGAATTGTGCGCAAGAATGATAAAACAAAAGAGAACTGCAGAAATGCCGAATGCAATTCCAAAAAAGATTCCGTACCTTTTGAGCGCAATTCTTATATCATTATTAGGCATTTTGACCATCCTTGAATGCCTGCACACGAGGCAGAAGCATTGCGTTCAAATAATGTTTTTCAGAGGCTGTTTCTGCAGCATGAATAAACGGCACGATAACATTCATGACCAGAATGGTAAAGGCTGAGCCAACGCTCGAACAACCAACGCCGACCACAAAGAAAGCGGTTATTCCCGCTAAAAGCCCATAAAAAACTTGTCCCGTTGTGGTAATCGGCACGGTCCCATACCACTGAAGCAAGAAAAGCGCGGTGTATAATGTGCCACTCGTCAACAGCGCAAGAAGCATATCGCCTTGTCCCAATGTTCCGCCATAAAACAAGGGAGCAAGGAAATGCACCAGAAGTCCGTATACAATCAGATAGACAGCAGGAATAAGCGCGCTAATAATATCAAAAGAAAAGAGAAAAATCGATGAAACAAGCGTAAGCAAATTAAAGCGAAAAGCCGGTATCAACGAATGGGAGTCCCAGAACAACGATATATAGCCTTCTGGCACAGAAACACCGAACACAGAAAAAATCGTGTTGTTAAAAAAAGACGTCAATTTTATGTCCAACGGAATAACAGGAATCGTTCCATTCTGAAAAAGCATGAGTGACGTGTTCTTTGTCTGTAAATCAGGCAACTGAAATGGAAACGCAGGAAAAAGCTGGGCGCTCAAAAGCCAGCACACTGCAAGAATCAGAGCCACAGGATTCACCCAAGAATTCGTAAAACCGCCAAGAAAATATTTTAGAATCAGCAAGGCAACGAACACAACAAAAAACACCGGGACAAGTGGATAAGTTGAAGGAATAAGCATTCCGATAAGCAGTCCGCGGACTATAGCAAGCCCCCAATCAAATACATGGGGCTTTGAAAACAGACAGTTAATTCCGACAGTGGCAACAGATGCCAGCACTGCAGTGAGCAGAATCAACAATGAATTCCAGCTGTTCGTCATAACAAGCATTACAATCTGCGGTACCAACACAATCAAAATCGCATACACTTTGGTATGAAGCGAGGGAGAAAGATGTGTAAACGGACGGAGACTGACCGCATCGTATTTATTCTTCATCATTACGTCCTTTAAGCAGCACAGCGGTCTCATTCAGCGGGAGTCTTGACGGACACACCGCATCGCAAAGTCCGCAACCAGTACAAAGTATGCTGGTCGCCGCATATTGTTTTTCAAGTTCCGTACCATTCTTTCCATGCAGGAACGAGCGGTACAACATATCTGGATACAGTCCAACGGGACAAATTTTTCGGCAATCACCGCAACGGATACATTGTTCCGTATATTGGCGACAGGCTTTCTTTGCAGGAAGGAATGCCACCGACTTCACCATTTTTGTGACAGGAATAGAAAGACTGCTCACAGAAAAGCCAGTAACGAGACCGTTGATAACAATTTTTGCGACAGGACGCTTGAACCCGCCGCATTGCTTTGCCAAATCACCCAATGTCGTTCCGATTTTTACTTTCATAATTGATATGGCGTTCAGGCAGTCACCCGTCACATGTACATACCGCTCCATCAAAGGAACAGAGCACACGATGGCATTATACACCGCAAGCGCAGTCATTGAGTCAATATATAAATCCCTGTTTCCAATTTTATTAAACGGAGCTGACTCTGACACTTTTTTTACCGCGGCGGCAATTTCATGACTAAAGCCGGCAGGATATTTTTCCACATTAACACTGCAAGAAAGCTGCGGCATGGGAAACAAAGAATCCGCTTGAGGTATAGGCTCCAATTTTTTTTCACTATCATAGCAAAACACGACGCCACTTGCATCCATCGCCTTCGCAACAATGCTGATTCCTTCTGCAACTTCACGCCAATAATGCTCGGCAATAAATTTTTCAGTAACACGGCTGGGGTCATCATCGAACAGACGGACAGCGAGAATACGCGCACTTTTTGTATGAAGATTATGAATTTGACCTGCAAGAGATACGCAATGGTCAAAAGTATTGACCACACCTTTTTCTGTCAAAAGCGTAAGAATTGTTGAAGGCGTGAAAGTTTTCCAGTCAATTCGTGCCTTGCGCTTTCCCAAAAAAGAAAATGAACCGCCTAAATTGATTTTTGCGGCTTTTCCCTGTTTGCCATCAGGATACTGAACGATTGAAATCGCCTCAACGACACCAGGAATTGTCGCCTGTACAGAAGAAGTCTTTCCCTGCGCAATCGTCTGTCCCTCACGAACGCTTTCTCCCACCTGAACAAGTGGCTGCAATGAGCATTCGTCTTGCTTAAACGGCACAAGAACAGAACGCGGCACAAAACCGCTGACAGCGTGAGAAATCAAGCCGGTATCTTCAGAAACGAAATCAGAAACTGATGCCATAACCCCTCTTAATAAATACAAAATACAAAACAATTCCCGCCGGAATACTCATAAACAGAATAAGCAGCACAGCACCAAGCTTCTCGGCGGCGGCAGCCCTTCCCCGTGTATATGAATAGCGGGTGTCACGTCCTTGTTTGAGCATCATTTTTTCCAACGCAGGATATGACAATTCTTTTACGGAATCAAACACGTCGGTCCTAAAATTATTGTTGAATACGACCGCAGTCTGTGATTTTTGTACAATATGACCACCCACATCTTCATAAACCGGCACTACAACAGAATCGCCATCTACAGGAATCTCCGCAGAAGCATCTGTCAGACGACGATAAGGAAAAGTGACAGTATTCCAGCTCCAATTCATAAAATCATCTAAATCAGGCAAAGAAGATTTCCCTATGCCTGGTGCCGGAAGCGCAGGCTGAGACACATCCACCGAAACAGAGTGAAATGCATTTCCCGCAAAATACAGCGCAGAAATAGCGGCCATTGACAAAATCACCAGAAAAATCAGCGTAATATCTTTTCGTTCCACTAACGGAATAAAGCGCGCGCTTCTAATCAGCACAGGTTTAAAACTCCGCTCGCCATGCCGTTCTTCAAGAACACTTTTCAGTATGTCAACCAACAGAATCGCCGAAAAAGCTGCAAGTAACGAAAGCGTATAAAACAGCGCGCTCAACGGAGAAGAAAGGAAAAGCAGCACAACAGGAACAAGCAGGCTGAGCACAAAAAGAGGCGATGTTATACCAGAGGAAAATTGTCTTCTGCCCCAGACTTTTTGAAACATGAAGAAGCCGAACATCGCAAGGCAAACGGCTGCGCTCGTCGTAAACAATGGACGGCTGAATGAAAAGCACACCAAAAAGAAAGCGGCGGCACCAAAAGTCAGCTTATTCTTAACAAAGGCAAGACAGATGACAGCGAACACAATGCAGACAATAGGCGCGCCCCAAGGAAACGATGCGGTTCCGTCAGTGCCGGCAACAGTATCTTTCAGACCGTTAATCGCATGGAGCGCATGAGACACCGCAATATCCTGCCCCTCAGGAACGTAAAAAACCATGGCTGTATTCGCCTCATCACGGAAGAATGAGTCGCGCTTGTATAAATACGAATCAGATGTCTGCACTTGTACTGGACTGAATTTTGACATAACAGGAAGTCGCTGAGTTGATTTGCTAACCACGTTCCTGCAACCATTCTCCTCAAAAAGGCGGACAATCTGATTCTCCGTGGCAACCTGTGTCTTGACATACACAACTTGATAGCCTTTCCAAAGCCGGCTTACAGGTACCGTCCTAAAAAAAAACAAAAGCGAACAGCGTTATGAGACATATAGCGGATGTAATGGCAAGTAGTTTAAGTTGTTTCATTTCCCCTCAATACCCAACGCTTACAGAACTGAAAATGCGATGCCGATAAAAAATCCCAGAAGGCATCCCACTATCACTTCCAGCGGAGTATGACCCTGCACTTCCTTTATCTGCTTGTAATCTGAAATCTGTTTTTCTTCCAATGTCTTTCCAATCTCATTCAATTTTCGAGCTTGAATTCCACTCGCCCGACGAACGCCCAATGCATCGCGAATGGTCACAAAGAAAAAACATGCGGAAAGAATGAATATGTCGGAATCAAGTCCTGAGCGAAAACCTATGGACGTACACAAGGAAGACACAAGGGCTGAGTGCGCAGAAGGCATACTACCCGTGCGCCAAATGAGCAGCTCCAACAATTCACCAATTCCATGGATTTTACCAGAAAACAACTTAATGCATGTCTTTATAGCCTGCGCACTCAACCAACTGAAAATGCAGGCAAGAAAAACAGGCGAAGAAAAAAGCTGTTGTAACTGCTCTCTAATCGTAGAATCCATATCTTCTTTATTTTATTCGTATGACGGTTTTTGTCTAGTAGCAAACGAAAGATTTTCTCGGTACTATAGCAGTATGGAGTTTACCCATGTAACAGCCGGCGATGACGATGACGGACGCAGGCTGGACAAAATTATCCGACGCTATCTGAACGACGAATCACTCTCGCAATTATACAGCGCGCTACGCAAAGGCCTGATAAAAGTAGACGGAAAAAAACGCGCGCAAGATTTTCGCGTAAGTGCTGGAAGTGACATAGCGATTGCGGATTTTTTAACAAGAACTCCCGCCCTCACAGTTTCTGCGCCAAAAGATTTTGCATCAAAAAAACTCAATCCGAGCGACATCCTCTTCCGAAACGACGACATTCTCATTTTAAACAAACCGTATGACATTCCCGTACAAAAGTCGCGCGCCAATGACACCTCGCTTGCTGACATGGTAGCGGCTGAATATGCGTCTCAGCACAAAAAAATGCGCTCGCTCTCATTCCGCCCCGGCCCACTGCATCGTCTGGACAGAAAAACCACAGGAATCATCGTGTTCTCCCAGAGTTTGCGTGGCGCGCAGTGGTTTTCTCAGGCGATTAAGGAACACCGTGTCCAGAAAATCTACCTCGCTCTCATTCAAGGAAAGCTTGAGACAGAACAGAAATGGGAAGACAATATCGCAAAAAAAGATACATCATCACAGAATTTCAAGACAGTTTCTGTGACAGCCGATGCAGACAACGGCAAAACAGCGCATTCAATCGCCACCCCTCTCGCCTACGGCTCATATCACGGAAAGCCCGTCACGCTCGCGCAAGTAGAAATCGGCACGGGAAGGAAACATCAAATTCGCGCACAAGCCGCTTCACATGGATTTCCGCTTTTGGGTGACACGGTCTATGGCGGCATAAAAATCAATGAAGAGCAGGATTTTTTTCTGCATGCATATCGGCTTGTGCTCAACGAAAATCCGCTCTCGCTTCCTCATGAGATTTTGGCTGACATTTCGACAAAATTTGCAAAAATGTTAAATAACTGCTTGATAAAGTTTTCCCCAAGATTATAATATGATGTAGATGAGTCTTCTTGAAATTCTTGGCTTAGCATCAAAACAGATTCAAGTATTCGCATTTGTCGGGCCCAGTGGAACAGGAAAGAGTTTTCGCGCAAAACTCGTTGCCCAGCGGCATGGCATTCGCGCCATCATTGACGACGGACTCCTTATTTATGATGACCAAATTATGTCGGGACATTCGGCAAAACTTGAGCAGACTTACATGGGCGCGGTTCGCGTCGCCTTGTTTGACGGAAAAGAAGAGCGCGATGAAGCAGTCCGAGCTATCCGCAAACTCAAACTCAAAAAATTGCTGATTTTAGGCACATCGGAAAAAATGGCGGGTAAAATCGCTATCCGTCTCCAGCTTCCGCCGATTGAAAAATTCATCCACATCGAAGAGCTTGCCACCAAAGAGCAGATGGAGCAGGCGCGCCGTAGCAGGATTATTGAAGGAAAGCACATCATTCCCGTACGCTCAAATGAAATCAAAAAGGACTACACCAAGATTTTCGTAAACTCAGTGCGCGTCTCTCTCGCAAAAAAGAAAATCTTCGCGCGGTTCATCAAGCAAAAAGAAGCCCCGGAACTCGCCTCAAACACAAAACAGTTCGAAAAATCAATTGTCCGCCCGGAATTTTCCCGCGTAAACAGAAAAGATATTTCGCAAGCCGCCCTCGCGCGCATGGCAAGTCACTACACGCAGCAGTATAACAATGAGATTCGCCTCAAAAAACTTACCGTCACATTTGACGCAAGCGGCTACAGTCTCGTCCTTACCGTAGACATTCCGTTTGGTCAGCAGATGATTGAATTCACCAGCGGACTCAAGGCATTCATCACCGATATGATTGAAAAGTCACCGGCACTCTGATTGAGGATATTGCCATTATCGTGGATAAAATTTTGCCGCCGCCTACTTCTTTTCAGCGAACATCCGTTTTGGAATCTTAATCGAAACGCCCAGTCTGCGCAAAGAATCACGGATAGCGTATTCCAGCTCAGTGCGCTGAGGATTTATCGGAAGCACAAAGTTGCGCACCTGTCCCCACGTTTTTACATATAATTCGCCCGCCGCAGATTTTGTCTCCACTTCTTTTTTCCAGTCAGTGAGGCTTGCGATAAAATCATAGACAAAGAATGTCAGTTTTTTTCCGAGGCGCGCATCCCCTTCTTTTGCAATCATCTCGTCAAGTTCTTGCAGATGCTCCATGTAGGCGCGCTCAAATTTTTTGTCCGCATACATCATCGCACAAGCAGAAGGCTGCAAATACATGTACAAATCGGTATCCAAAGCCTCGCGTACAATGTCACAGGCATGACCGCCGTTCACAATTTTTAGCATTTCTTCGGTAAGGCGCGACGGTGAGATTGGAGAAAGCAAATGCGCGGACTTTCGGATTTTATGGCGAAGACCAAACGGGAGCCGACAACCAGTCGTCACGCTGTATTTAATCGCACGCAGCATACGCACGGGGTCTTCTTCAAAAATGCGATCCATAGGAATGACCGGACGAATCACACCTTTTTTGATGTCATTTACGCCGCCAACATAGTCAATTACCTGCTCGCGAATCGGATCGTAATAGAGCGCATTCAATGTAAAGTCACGACGCTGCACATCTTCATCCATCGTGCCAAATTCATTTCCTACGCTGCCCGCCTTTATCGAACGGAATGTGCTGACCTCAAAAATCTTTTCGCCAAAAAACACATGCACAAGACGGAAACGGCGGCCAATGATGCGGCTGTTGCGGAACAATTTTTTGATTCTGCTTGGAGTGGCTTCAGTAACAATGTCGAAATCTTTTGGTGAGCGGCCGACAATCAAATCGCGTACAGCACCGCCAACGATGTATGCGTCAAAACCACACTCCCGCAGGTGCTCCACCACATAATAAGCGTCTTTATCAATTTTTTCTTTCGGTATCTGATGTTCTTCTTTTGTATATATAACGGCTTTCTGTTTTAACTTGCCGTGAGAATCAGTAGCGTATCTCGTCAGCACAATAGCCTATAATAGTTTTTTCCCGTAGCTTAGTCAATAAACCTTGTTTTCCGCAGCACATTGTGATATAATATTCTTCTATGAAAGGAATAATTCTTGCCGGTGGCAGCGGCACACGTTTGTACCCTCTTACCCGTGCGGTAAGCAAGCAGATTCTGCCAATTTATGACAAACCCATGATTTACTATCCTCTAAGCGTTTTGATGCTGGCTGGTATCCGCGAAGTGCTGATTATCTCCACCCCGCGCGATTTGCCCGTATTCAAAGAATTGTTCGGGGACGGCGCATGGCTCGGCATGAAGTTTGAATACGCAGTACAGGATAAGCCTCGTGGTCTTGCAGACGCATTTATTGTGGGAAAAGAATTCATTGGAAATGACAGCGTTGCGCTTGTTCTGGGTGACAATATTTTCTACGGTCAGAATTTTTCCAAGAGCCTCAAAAATGCGGCGTCAAAAGTAAACAAAGATGGCGGCGCAGTGATTTTTGGCTACTACGTAAAAGACCCCACTGCATACGGTGTGGTAGAATTTGATGCGAACGGAAAAGTGCTCGGCATTGAAGAAAAGCCCGCTAATCCAAAGTCAAATTATGCTGTTCCCGGTTTGTATTTCTATGACAACTCAGTTGTGCAGATTGCCGCAAACGTAAAGCCGTCCGCACGTGGTGAAATCGAAATTACTGCGGTCAACAATGCATACCTTGAAAAATCTGCGCTCACCGTTGAGCTTCTCGGCCGCGGCATGGCATGGCTTGACACAGGCACCTATGACGGCTTGCAGGAAGCGGGAGACTTTGTGAACACTGTTCAGAAGCGTCAGGGATTTTATATCAGCTGCATTGAAGAAATCTCCTACAGAAACGGCTGGATTACAAAAGAACAGCTTTTGGATTTGGCAAAGCAATACAAAACTGATTACGGTACCTACTTGAATTTCATCGCGGAGAATTTCTAATGGCGTTTACATTCAACAAATGCGAAATCGAAGGACTGTGGGAAATCCAGCCAAAAGTGTTCGGCGACGCACGTGGATACTTCATGGAAGCCTACAGCGAAAAAGATTTTTTTGAGGCAGGACTCACCATGCGCTTTGTGCAGGACAATCAGAGCGCGTCAAAAGGTGGTGTTTTGCGCGGCTTACACTGGCAGACCAAACACCCACAAGGAAAACTTGTCCGCGCGCTCCAGGGCAAAGTGTACGATGTGGCCGTAGACTTGCGAAACGACTCCCCCACATTCGGAAAATACCATGGCGTTATTTTGGACAGTGAAAAACAGAACATGTTCTACATCTCTGAGGGATTTGCGCATGGTTTCTATGTTTTGAGCGATTTTGCGGTCTTTACGTATAAATGCACTGATTTTTATCATCCTGAAGATGACGCAGGCTTGATGTGGAATGACGCAAAAATTGGCATTGACTGGAACGCAGTCGCACCAACGACCAGCCCACTTTTAAGCGAAAAAGACAGCCATCACCCCGCATTCAATCCCGACCGTGCCTATTTCAACAAAGACGGCATCTGGATTGGCGGAGACTGGAAGGAAGGAAACTGATATGATTTGGCTCATTGGCTCAAAAGGAATGCTTGGTTCAGAGGTCGCCTCACAGCTGACCGCCGCAAAACTCGCATTCGTTACGTCTGACGCAGATGTAGATATCACAAAAATTGAAGCGCTGGAACATTTTGCGGTGCAAGCCACTTCTCAGCTTCATTCCGACCACAAAATTGACTGCATAATCAACTGCGCCGCCTACACTGCAGTAGACAAGGCTGAGGACGACGCAGAACTTGCCGCCGCAGTGAACGCAAAAGGTGTGGCAAACATCGCACGTGTAGCACGCAACAACGGCGCAAAACTGATTCACATCAGCACAGACTATGTGTTTGACGGAACAGGAACGCGCCCGTACACAGAGAACGATGCCAAAGCCCCCCTCGGCGTATATGGCAAAACCAAAAGCGATGGTGAAGACGCTATCATCAAAGGCATGGCAAAATATTACATTTTACGCACCGCATGGCTGTACGGCTTGCACGGGCACAATTTTGTCTACACGATGACCAAACTCACCGGCTCAAAAGATGAAATCAAAGTCGTCTCAGACCAACGCGGAACGCCGACAAACGCATCCACGCTTGCATCCGTCATCATTGAACTTGTCAAATCAGACGAAAAGAATTTTATCCCCTTTGGCATCTATCATGTGACCGACGAAGGCGAAACTAACTGGCATGAATTTGCCTGCGAAATCAACCGTCTGGCAAAAAAATACAAGCATATCGAGGCAAAACACGAATGCAATATTCTTCCGTGCACGACAGAAGAATACCCCACAAAAGCAAAACGGCCCGCTTACAGCGTCTTGGATAAAACCAAGATTCAGGAAGCGTTACATATCAAATTACCAAAGTGGCAGAAGTCACTGGAAAATTTCATGAAAGATAAAAATTTTGAGGTACAATAATGAGAAAATTAAAAAATGTTTTGGTCACCGGCGGCGCTGGTTTTATTGGAAGCAATTTTATTCACTATATGTTTGGCGCATCTACAAGCGGAGAAAAAGCGTTTGAGGACGCAGGCTTTTCCGGAAGAATCGTCAATGTGGACGCGCTCACCTACGCTGGAAATGGCGAGTCATTGGACGACGTAGACAAAGAATTTGGCTCAGGCTGCAAGGACGAATCTAAACGCCGCTATTTCTTTGAGAAAGCCGATATCTGTGACCGCGCTGAAATGGAGCGCATTTTCAAACAGTACGACATCGACACTGTAGTGCACTTTGCCGCAGAAAGCCACGTTGACCGCTCAATTTTGGGCCCTGAAGCATTTATCAAAACGAATGTCATGGGAACATACACGCTTTTGGACGTGGCTCGCTTGTACTGGGGCGTTTCATTGGACAACAAGCGCGACGACGTTCTGTTCCACCACATCTCTACCGATGAAGTGTACGGCTCACTCGGTCCTACAGGCTATTTTACTGAGACCACACCGTATGACCCGCGCTCACCCTACTCATCCAGCAAGGCATCCAGCGACCACATCGTTATGGCATACCATCACACCTACGGACTTCCGATTACACTCTCTAACTGTACGAACAACTATGGACCCTATCAGTTCCCTGAAAAACTTATTCCGCTGATGATTCTGAACATGCAGCAGGGAAAAAATCTTCCCGTCTATGGCGAAGGAACCAATATCCGCGACTGGATTTATGTTGAAGACCACAACCGCGCAGTTTGGCTGATTTTGAAAAACGGTAAGTCAGGCGAAAAATACAACATCGGCGGCGAAAACGAATGGCAGAACATCAAACTTCTGGATAAACTCATCGAGCTTACCGCACGCGAGCTGAAAAAGCCTGAGGATGACATCAGAAAGACAATCACACATGTCAAAGACCGCCCTGGCCATGACCAGCGTTATGCGATTGACTGCGCAAAGATTAAGCGCGAGCTTGGCTGGGAACGCAAAATGACCTTTGAACAGGGGCTTGAGCTCACCGTAAAATGGAATCTTACCCATCCTGACTGGATTAACCGTATCTTGAGCGGCGAATACTTAAAATGGGTAGACAAAAACTACGGAGAACGAAAATAACCTTGCGCAAGGCTTTTTTCACAGCGTTTTTTTTTCTCGCCGCAACGCTCTGTTCCGCAGATTTGTTTAACAGCAATCTTACAGATATAGAGCGCGAGCAGCTTCTCAGCGGTCAGATTGTTATCCGTTTTATTAACGATGCGGAAAAGATTTGTGCGAACACGGGTTTTTCGCCAGAAACAGACGCAGTAATTCAGTCAATCAGACAGACAAAACCTAATTACCTTGCGGAAGTACTCTGGTCGATACCCGTGCAGGAAGGCGACAATCTGACCGACCTTGCAGAATCTCTTTTCTGCGACATGAATACATTCAAGGAAATTCCTTACTACTCGGAAGCATTTAACAAAATTGAGCCACTTTTTACAATCGCTGAGCTGATAGACACAGAAAAAAGCGGACAATATACCACAAGTCTCGCTCAATTTTGCATGGATCCGTTTGAGCCGTACAAGGCCACGCTCTCAATCAGCAAAACAAAGACAAGTTTTTCCTTTTTGCACACAAACAATGACAAACTTAAAGTTGCGATTGTAAAAGCCGTGGAAAAAAATACACTTAAAGCTGGAATCGCGCTAATCCAGCATGATGGAAAATGGTTTGTGTACGGCGCAGGCGGCGTAAAAGCTCCCAAACCTCTTCTTTTCCGCAAATCACTGGAAAAAGCATTCAATAACAGAATCAAGGATTTTGCAAGTTTCTATATCAAAAAAGTGCAGGATGCTAATGTTCTTCCTGAGGGGCTGCATCCAGATGTCCCGCCATCTTAATATTGACCGCACGGTTAATATAGTGAATCGTGATAAAGAAAAGATAGACGAAACTTAATGCGACAAACAACAAAACGATAGCAGAGCGTTTGTTGCGCATAAAGATGACACCCAAAGAAGAGAGACAAATCAAAAACTGGAGCGTCAGCAAAAAGCCCACTGTCGTTATCTTTGAAAAACCAATGTTGACCAGCTTGTGGTGAATATGCGCACGGTCCGCGCTAAAGATAGCACGATGGTCACGCTTTCTGCGCCAAACTGCGGCAATTACATCAGTAACCGGAATAGAAGTCAAAAGAATCAGCACGATGATTTTTGTATCTTCAAAGGCACCGAATGTATTAAATAACGGAGACACAGCGACAAAATAACCAAGCGTTTGGCTACCTCCGTCGCCCAAGAAGATTTTTGCGGGCGGTTTGTTGAACACCAGAAAGCCAGCAATTGCCGCACCCAAAATAAAGTACAAATTGCCCGCATCCTTACCATATGACGTAAGGATAAAGCCCATCGTAAGCATTGTAAGGAATGATAAACCGCCACAGAGCCAGTCCAAACCGTCAATCAAGTTATAGGCGTTCACCAGGCCCAATATCCACAAGAACGTAAAAACTCTGCCCGCAACAGATGGAATCCTAAAACCAAGGAAAGAATGAAAATACAAAGGGCTAAGAGACACAATGAGCGCGGCAATAATCTGAATGACAAATTTCAGCTTGGCGCGTAAATTAAGAAAATCGTCTACCGTTCCTGCCAAAAAAATTATAAAGCCACCGATAAAAATCGGCAAAGCAGAATAATAGTCTTCAGGGGAGAACATAAAAATATAGAAAAAAGCAGAAGCTATAAAAGCCACAAATACACCAAAACCGCCTAAGCGTGGAATGGCACCTTTATGAACTTTTCGAGGATCAACTTCATCATACCAATTATATTTTTTGCACAATGCAATTACAATTGGAGTTATAAGTACGCTAATAAGAAAAGCGCATCCTGTTGCAAGCAGCATATGAACTACTATATACGATTATTAATAGTTTTTCAATGGAAAAAAACACCCCCCCCCTCATTTTTTTGAAAAATTTCTTAGCTTATGCGTCCTCTCTTTTATTTTCAAATTTTGTAAAACTACTCAAGAACAACAGCTCAACGTCACCAATCGGACCATTACGTTGCTTTGCGACAATCAATTTTGCATCCTGAACTGGCTCCAATTCCCCGTCCTCAGCCTTTTTTCGCTCACGATGAATGAACATAACCACATCCGCATCCTGTTCAATAGAACCAGAACCTCGGAGCTGCGCCAAATTCGGCTCATTTCCTTCCGCATCACGGGCAACCTGACACAATGCCACAACAGGAATATTCAGCTCGCGCGCAAGAGCTTTGAGTGATTTTGACACCTCGCTCACCTGCTCATACACAGGAGCATTTGTATTCTCTACGGTAACAAGACCAATATAGTCAATAAAAATAATCTTTACACCGTGATTTGCCACCATACGCCGAGCCATTGCGCGCAAATCAATCAACTTCATGTTCGGAGTATCAACAATGAACAGCGGTGCATCAAAACATCGTCCCGCGGCTTCCTGGAGTTTTCCAAAATCATCGGTTTTAAGCATACCGCTACGCAACTTTCCGCTGGGGATGCGCGCAACTTGAGAAAGCAATCGCTGACCAATCTGCTCGTAAGACATTTCCAAGGAGAAAAATCCGCAAGGAATATGATTATCCACAGCAATACTTTCCATCATATTCAAAGCGAGAGCCGTCTTACCCATAGACGGACGCGCACCAATAATAATCATTTCTGAATTCTGGAAGCCGCTTGTCATGCTGTCCAAACGACCAAAGCCACTGGGGATACCGGTATAGATATTGTGATTTTGATGGCGGGCATCAATCATCATTATCATTTCCGGCATAATGTCTTTCATTTCATGTACCGGAGTAGAATTATCGCCATCAGTAAGCGCGAAAATCTTTTTTTCTGCATCTTCCAAAATCAAGCGGCTGTCACGTGTCTCATCAAATGCAGATGCCTTTACCTCAGAAGTAAGACGAATCAGACTCCGGCGCATCGCTTTATCTACAATAATATTCGCGTAATGTTCAATATTTGCGGCAGAAGGCACTTTGTCCGTAAGGGATGCGACATAGGCTGTACCGCCAGCCTTTTCCAATTCGCCAGTTTGTGTCAATTCATTGATAATTGTAAGCAAATCACCAGTAACGCTTTTGCTAAAAAGATTAATCATCGCGCGAAAAATCGTCTGGTTCTGCATGGAATAAAAATATTCCGGTCGAAGTCGAGTGACGATATCGGTCATCGCTCTCCAGTCTAACAAAAGTGCGCCAAGCGTAGCCTCTTCAGCCTCAAGGTTATGAGGCGGAACAGAATCTTTTAAAGCAGTATCCAAAGTCTCCCCCTTTACATGCTGCAAATAATTTTTACATAGACAAAAAAGCCAGAGAACGTATGCGGAATTCTGCGGAGTATCCGAAAATTCCCTGCCCTCTGGCTTTATTTTTCAGCAAGAAAACTGATTACTCAGCTTTTGCTTCTGTTGATTCTTCAGCAGCAGGTGCCTCAGTTGCGGCAGCTGTTTCAGTTGCTTCTGCCGGAGCCTCAGCCTTAGCTTCTTTCTTAGCTTTGGGAGACTCTTTCTTTTCTTCTGTTACCTGAGCGATTACTGAAATCTTAATCTCAGCAGTCTGTGCCTCATACAGATGAATAACAGCGTGATAGTTACCTGTCGTCTTGATTGCAACGCCCGGAATCTCAATGCGCTTGCGCTCAATCTCAAATCCATTTTTGTTCAAATAGTCTGCAACAGTCTGTGTTGAAACAGCACCATACAGTTTGCCATTTGAACCTGCGGGCATAACCAATTCCACATTGAGTGCTTCCAGCTTTTCTTTGAGGCTTGCAGAATCCTTGCGTTTCTGCTCTTTGCGTGCCGCAATTTCTTCTTTACGGCTCTCAAAATATGCCACTGTCACGTCATTGTACGGAACAGCGAATCCATGCGGGAAAAGATAGTTGCGGTAGTAACCATTTGCAACATTCTTTACGTCGCCCATTTCACCAAGATGCTTAACGTCCTGATTCAAAATAATTTTCATTTTACAAGCTCCTATTTGCTTTTTGTATCGCGCAACGTCACCAGGAGTTGGATCGCTTACGCTAAAATTATGTTACCGAGCTAAGCCCGATAACGAGATTAGTCTGCTACGAACGGCAACAGGCAGATTGCGCGTGCGCGTTTGATTGCCAGAGCAAGCTCACGCTGATGCTTTGAGCAGGTACCAGTGATGCGGCGAGGAAGAATCTTACCGCGTTCGGTTGTAAAGCGGCGGAGTCCGTCCGCATCTTTGTAATCAATCTTTGCCTTGTTAGCACAGAAGCGGCACACCTTCTTGCGGAAGAATGTCTTGCCTTTGCGGTCACCGCGGCCCTCGCCTTCGCGACCGTCGCTTGCGCCCTGTGTCTCTACATCAACTGCCTTCTGTTCAACTTCATTGGTTGTCTCGTCAGCCATATTAGTCTCCCTGATTCATTTGAATCGAAATTAGAATGGAATGTCTTCGGGGAAATCGCCGCCGCCAAAGCCACCGTCATACGGAGCCGGCTCAGACTGAACAGGAGCGGCATTATTCTGGAATCTCGGAGTATAACCCCCGGCAGCTCCGCCCTGTGGCGCACCACCATTATCCGATCTTCCGCCCAGCAGCTGCACATTATTAGCAACCACCGTCACTTTGCTGAATTTCTGTCCGTCTTTTTCCCAACGATCCTGCTTGAGATATCCGTCAATAGCAATCTGTTTGCCCTTTGTAAGATACGGCTTTAAATTCTCTGCAGTTTTACCCCAAATGGTAACATCAAAAAAATTTGCCTCATCAACCCATTGCTCTCCCTGTTTGCGGGTGCGGTTGACGGCGATGCTGATGTTCGCACGAGCCTGACCACTGGGAAGATATCCAAATGAACGCTCATCCGTTCCGATATCTCTTGTAAGCCGTCCGACCAATGTAACATGATTGATATCTGTCATACCACTTCCTCCAAACAGTTTTGTACTTTAGGTTGATTAGTCCGCCGATGCAGGATTTTACCTGTCAGCAGTAGTATTTTCTTACTCTTCGTCCAGTTTTACAAACAGATACTTGAGCAAGTCATTGTTCAGCTTGAACTGACGATCAATATCAACAAGCTTTCCAGGATTCGCGCTTACGGTAAACAACAAAAAACGCCCACGGTTCTGTTTCTTTACTTCGTAAGTAAGGTCACGGTCGCCATACGGCTCTTCTTTTTCGATTGTAACACCGAATTCTGACAGCACAGAGCGAACTGCATCTGAGCCTGCCTTGAACTTATCATCCACTGCGGGATAGATAGTCATAAGTTCATACTTTCTCATAGGTAGGTAATCTCCTTATGGTCAAATGGAAGCCGCATACGCAGCCTCAAGGGGTTATTGCTATAATAGCGACTTGCTGATGTTAGGTCAATATACAATGCGACACAAAAAAACACACTGCACCATAAAGCAAAAAAATGCACTTGCCGATAAATAAAGGAAAGGATATAATCGGCATATTATAATGAAGAAATCAATTTTTTATATACCAGTATTAACCGCTCTCCTTCTTCCCGCTTTTGCCGCTCCCAAAGCAAAAGAAGCGCAAGTAAAGGCATTTTTAAAACCTTTTGAAGGAGAAGAACCTAAAAAGGCAGAGATTCCAGTCATCACAAAAGATGAGCCAATTCCTGAAATTCAGCCTTATAAATCGGTATACTTGCTGGACTATGCAGAACTGGAAGATGAAGAAGATACCGTTCCCGAAAGTGCGTTCAATCCGAATGCCGGAAGATATCAGTTCGTTCAGAATGCGGACAAACGCGACTCAGACGGCCGCACACTGCTGATGAAGGCGGCACGTGCAGGAAATATCAGCATGATAGAAAACCTTTTGTATTCGCAGGCTGATGTCAATGCGGAAGATAACGACGGATGGACAGCATTGATGTTTGCCGCCCGATTCCAAAGTAATCCCAAAGCTGTAGAATTGCTTATCGATGCAGGTGCAGACATCAGCGCGGAAAACAATTATGGAGTCACCGCATTGCTGCTTGCCGCTGGTTTTTCAAAAAGCACAAACGTCATCTCCGCACTGCTTGACAAACGCTCTATCGCTGAAAAAGAAGTGCTTGCGGCATTCATCTACGCCGTAACCAACCAGGCTCCAGAAACAACGCTCCAGCTTTTTATAGAAAAAAATCTTGCCATTAACGCACCCTATGAAGGAAAAACACCGCTCATGTATGCGGCGGAAACAAATACTGACACAAAGACCATTAACTGGCTCCTGCAAAATGGAGCGCGCACACGCTACAAGACAGCCAACGGCATGACCGCCTTTGATTATGCGAGGGCAAACAAACGTCTTCCCAGAGACAAAGTATACTGGTCACTCAATACAAACGGAGTCGCACGATGAGAATTACTGGCGGCGCACTGACAGGAAGAATCATCAAATGTCCAGACGGAGTTATCCGCCCCGCTATGGACAGAATGCGTGAGTCGGTTTTTGCCATTTTGGGAGATTTAAGCGGAAAAAGCTGGCTGGACATGTTTTCTGGAAGCGGTACTGTTGCCATTGAAGCCGTTTCAAGAGGAGCGACACAAGTACAGCTCTGCGAAAAAGACAAAATAAAAGTCAGTACAATCTTAAACAATGTCTCTATAACTGAAAAAGAACTGGGCGTAAAAATCGGCTGTCATTTTATGGCGACAGAACTGTTCTTAAAGCGTTGCAAAGATACTTTTGATTACATCTTTTTTGACCCGCCCTTTCCGTATAAATTCCGTCTGGACTTGCTCAAAACCGTAGACAAACGCAATCTGCTGAACGACGGGGGCACCGTATTGATTCATTATCCGGAAGAAGATGCTTTGCCAGATGAAATCGGTAACTTGACGCTCTGCGACAAACGTGTATACGGCCGTTCAATCGTAAACTTCTATAAAAAGAAATAAACCATCGTTTTCTCACTTGACAATTCAAAAAACTATGGTAAAATATTTTACAAACTTAAAATAAGGTAAAAAAGTGAATGCTGATGTATTCAAAAAAGTGGTGCAAGAACATGAAATCCCAAACGGATTCATAAAGGTAACTGATAAGCCAATTGGAGTATTAAGCTCAGAGCAGAAAGCCGTCTTAAACCGAAAAGGAAACACGCTTTTTAACGAAGGGAAAATCGATGAAGCATGTAGAATTTTCATTACAACCGGTTATTCAGATGGGCTGACCCGTATCGGTGATATCTACAGTAAAAAAAACGAACCACTGACAGCGTTAAAATTTTATCTTTTAGCAAATAACTCCAGAAAGACTGAGCCGATGATTGATAAACTATCAAAAATCGTTTCACTTCTTCTGAAAGAATGACAAAAACCTTGGAGAGGTAAAAAATGAGTGATGAATTAAAGGAAATTGACTTTCCACAACCAGAATTGATGGCAGATGGCAATGAAAAATTATCAAACGAAATTTCTGATTACTCGAAACAAGGATATCAGTTTTTAAAGGAAAACCGTATTCAAGAAGCAAAAGACGCTTTCAATAAAATTCTCGAACTGGAGCAAAACAACAATTATGCCCTTGTTGGTCTTGGAGACAGCGAACGTAAACAGAATCGTTTCCGTGAAGCAATAAACTACTACTCAAAGTGCCTCTCATTCCATCCGAGCAATAATTACGCGCTGTTCGGTCTTGCAGACTGCTACAAGGCGCTTAATCAATTCAGCAAGGCAATCGACATCTGGGAGCAATACCTTGTTCACGATGACCGCAACATCACCGTGCTTACCCGTGTTGCAGACGCATACCGCAAAATCCGCGACTTTAAAAAATCAAAAGATTTGTATCTTAAAGTGCTCGACATGGAAGGAACTAATGCGTATGCGCTCATCGGCTTGGGACATTTGCACTACGATTTCAAAGAATACAAAGACGCATTGTACTACTGGACAAAAATGCTGGAGTTGAACGAAAAAGCAGTGGATATCCGCGTACTTACTTCAATCGGAAACTGTCACCGTAAGCTCAAGACTTTTGATAAAGGCGTGTATTATTTTGAACGCGCGCTTTCAATGGACCCAAAAAACTTTTACGCGCTGTTTGGTCTCGCAGACTGTTTCCGTGGCATGAACCAGCAGTACCGCTCCGTAGAATATTGGAACAAGATTCTGGAGATGGATCCCAAAAACAAAGTCATTCTGACTCGCGCAGGCGACGCATACCGCAACACTGGTGATTACAAAACTGCCGCCGAATATTATAACAAAGCCATGGACATTGACTTTGACATCTATGCGGCTCTTGGTCTGGCATTAATTTGCAAAGGCGAAGGAAAATATGAGGAAGCGATTGAACGTCTCTCTGCCCTCATCCGCGATGACCAGAAAAACTACCGCCTGTACATTGATCTCGCTGACTGCTACGTAAAAATGAACCAAAAACCAAAAGCCATAGAAACATTGCGAGATTTCCAACGATTTGGCATCCGTAGCCAGGCTATTAACGAAATGCTGGAAAAACTGGCATAACGTACATGGCAGAAAAAATCGCGCTTACAGGTTTACTTGCCTCAGAAATTGCGGAACAGCTGGAAATTAGTCCTGCGTTTCGTGGCAAACAAATTTTTGCGTGGATAGGAAAAGGCGCGGAATCCTTTGACGAGATGACCAATCTTCCCGCTGCTCTCCGCGCTGAACTTTCACAAAAAGCAACGCTCCGCTCAACAACCGTAAGCAAAGTGCTCACCGACAGCGACGGCACAATTAAATTGCAGATTGCGCTCACCGATTCTCTTGCGGTAGAAACGGTATTGCTGACTGACCGCGAAGGACGCAAAACTGCATGTGTGTCCTGCCAAGTTGGATGCGCGATGAATTGCGCGTTCTGTCAGACTGGACATTTGGGCTTTGCACGAAATCTTACCCCTGCAGAAATCACCGAGCAATTTTTACATTTGGAAAAACATGCGGGCAAACTCGATAACATAGTCTTTATGGGAATGGGCGAGCCGATGATGAATCTCGCGGCCGTACGTAAAGCAATTGCGATACTCACTCACAAAGAAGGTCGTGGTCTCTCTGCGCGGCGCATTACGCTTTCAACCTCAGGCGTTATCAAAGGAATTTATGACTTGGCAGACAACGGACCTCTCATCCGTCTCGCCGTCTCTCTCACCACCGCCGACCCCGCCCTGCGCGAAGAAATTATGCCAATTGGAAGAACTAATCCGCTGGAAGAGCTTCGGAAAGCCATCGACTACTACGCAAAGAAAACAGGTCGGCGTGTCACATTGGAAGCCGCACTACTCCATAACACCAACACAAGCGATGAGAGCGCGCAGAATATGATTCGCTTTGCCCGTGGCATCGATGTGAACATCAATTTAATTCCCTGGAATCCCGTTGAAACCTTATCTTTTGAGGAGCCGACCGCCACAGAATGCAAACATTTTGTCGGAAAACTTGAAAAAGCGGGTTTGAACGTCACATTACGCACACGACGCGGCCGAGAAATCGGAGGAGCCTGCGGACAACTAGGAAAAACGCTCGCAGATACTATTTCTGGTTGCAAAATCAGCGAACAGGGTTTATAATTAGAAAAGAATAAATTCCAAGGAGCACTCTAGAAATGCAAAAGAAGATTTATGTTGTCGGTATGTTTGACGATGATACAGCGGGGAAAGTACAATCTGCGGTAAGCGCTGTGGCGGGTGTCACCTCCTGTACTGCATCCGCAGCGAAATCTCAAGTGCTCGTAGATTTTGAAGGCGCAATTGACGACGCAATAAATGCCGCTATCTCCAGTACCGGCGTGGAAGTTCTGGGCTGATTTTTATGTTCAGAACGAGAGGTTTATTCATATGAAAATTACAGTTCTCGATGGCCATGCTGCGAATCCTGGCGATATTAGTTGGGATGCGATTAAGGCATTGGGTGAGTTCACCGTATACGAACGCACTCCTGCTGAGAAAGTGGTAGAGCGTATCGGAGACTCAGATATCATTTTTTTAAATAAGATAAAAATCACTCGCGAAATTGTCTCGCAATGTCCGAATCTCAAATACATTGGTGTGCTTGCGACGGGCTACAATGTTGTGGACACCGTTGCCTGCCGCGAAAAAGGCATTGTCGTCACAAACATTCCGGCATACAGCACGGATGCGGTGGCACAACACGTTTTTGCATTTATCCTTACATTTGCAAATCAAGTGGCGGCACATTCAGAGTCTGTCCATGCCGGCGGCTGGATAAAGAACCCTGACTTTTGTTACTGGCTCTCTCCCCTCACCGAACTAAGCGGGAAAACGCTGGGAATCTTTGGCTTTGGTAACATCGGACAAAAAGTTGCAAAAATCGCTCATGCAATGGGAATGCAAGTGATTGTACATGTGCACAGCGAAAAATCGTTTACCGGCGGTGAAAAGACTGTCACAACGGAAGAATTGTTCAGACAGTCCAATTACATCACCTTGCACGCTCCAATGACCGATGAGACAGCGAATCTGATTAACGAAAAGACGCTTGCGCTCATGAAACCCACGGCAATTTTGATTAACACTGCGCGTGGAGGTCTGGTCGATGAAAAAGCGGTAAGAAGCGCGCTGGAAAACAAAAAAATTGCGGGCTATGCTGCGGACGTCATCCTTAACGAACCGATGAGCGCAGATTGTCCGCTGTATAAGGCACCGAACTGCCTGCTTACCCCGCACATCGCATGGGCACCAAAAGAGACACGCGAACGGCTTTTGAAAATTGCCGAGGAAAATATCAAGGCATTTATGAACGGAAAGCCAATTAACGTTGTAAATTGATTGACAGAAAGTTTACTTATAATTAAACTACTTTAGTATTTTTAAACTTTTTATCAATCTGGAGAAAAAAATGGGAAAAACGATTGCACAGAAGATTTTTGACGCACATCTGGTAGATTCACCTTATGAAGGAACCTATGTTCTTAAACTTGACCGCGTGTTCTGCCATGAGATTACCACACCGGTTGCGATTAACGATTTGATTGACCGCAACAAAGACAAGGTGTTTGACCCCACAAAGATTAAGGCGGTCATCGACCACGTAACACCTGCAAAAGACAGCAAAACCGCTGAACAGGGAAAAATTTTGCGCGACTGGGCTCACCGCAACAACATTAAGGACTTTTTTGACATCGGCTCAAATGGCGTTTGCCATGCAATTTTCCCTGAAAAAGGCTTTGTCAGACCGGGCTACACCATAATCATGGGCGACAGCCACACATGTACGCACGGCGCATTCGGTGCATTTGCCGCAGGCGTAGGAACGACAGACCTTGAAGTAGGCATCTTAAAGGGTGTCTGCTCATTCCGCGAGCCAAAATCAATTAAATTCGTGTTGAACGGAAAACTCAAAGAAGGCGTGTACGCAAAAGATGTCATTCTGTTCTTGATTGGAAAAATCGGTGTGAACGGTGCGACAAACTGCGTCGTTGAATTCACTGGTCCTGTCGTAGACAATTTCAACATGGAAGAACGCATGACGCTCTGCAACATGGCAGTTGAAGCCGGTGGCACAAGCGGCATTTGTTTCCCCGATGAAAAGACTGTTGACTATTTGTGGGAATTCATTAAAGACGAATACAAAACAAAGGAAGCCGCCCTCGCCGACTACGCAAAATGGAAGGACGATGACGATGCAACCTACGAAAAAGTAATCACCCTTGACTTGAGCGACCTTGAGCCGATTTGTACAGTTGGCTATAAACCCGACCAAATCAAAAAGGTTTCTGAGATGGCTGGCACAAAAGTCAATCAAATTTACATTGGTTCTTGTACCAACGGCAGAATCAGCGACTTGCGCGTTGCGGCAAGCATACTCAAAGGTCATCATCTTGCGGAAGGCGTCCGCGGCATCGTAAGCCCTGCCACGCCGAAAATCTACAAGATGGCTCTTGATGAAGGTTTGATTTCAATCTTTATGGATGCGGGCTTCTGCGTAACCAATCCGACCTGTGGCGCATGTCTTGGCATGTCAAACGGTGTATTGGCGGCGGGCGAAGTATGTGCGTCTACGACAAACCGCAACTTTAACGGAAGAATGGGCAAAGGCGGTATGGTTCACTTGATGAGCCCCGCCACTGCAGCTGCTACGGCAATTGCAGGAACAATAACAAATTCATCGCTCTACAAAGGCTAAAAAAGGAGTTAGAGATGAAAACTTTTGGTGGAAATGTACTTTTCTTGGATCGCTCAGACATCAACACTGATGAGATTATTCCAGCAAAGTACCTGACGGAAATTTCCAAACAGGCACTCAAACCGTATCTGCTTGAAGATTTGAAGCTGGACGGCTTTAATCCCAAGACCGACATTCTGAACAAGAAAGTCATCATCACGAGGGAAAATTTTGGTTGTGGCTCAAGCCGTGAACATGCGCCGTGGGCTTTGGAAGTAAACGGTATTTACTGCGTGATTGCGGAGAACTTTGCACGTATTTTCCGCCAGAACATGTACAACTGTGGTTTGCTTGCTATTGATATGTCAAAGAAAGATATTGATGACATGTTCCGTACTTTTGCTGATAAAGACACCGAATGTATCATCAAACAGAGCGATGACGGCACATGGAAAGTCAAGCTGATTGCAGGCTCACTTTCTAAGAGCTATCCGTTCAAACTCGACGGCTTTGAAAAAGCTTTGATTGAGGATGAAGGCTGGGTCGGCTTTGCAGAAAAGAAATATTAATTTCTAAATCACGTCGTGTGATTTTGAACTCCAGCGAGTTTGCGTTGCAAGCTCGTTCGGCTTTGCAGGCGGCATTCGTGCCGCCTGTATTATTTTAGCTTATGCGATATATTCCTGCGTAAAAACAATAAAATCTTGCTCATTGAGCGGTTTTGAATAGAAATAGCCTTGTACTTGGTCGCAAGAACTTGCGCGCAAAAAGTCTCTCTGGGCGCGAGTCTCAACACCTTCAAAGACTGTTTGTTTGTCCAAATGTTTGCTCAAATCCAAAAGGCTCTGTATAAACTTCGCTGATTTTTCGTCCATATCACCCTGCTCGTTCGTTGATGAAAGCAAAAATTCACGGTCAAATTTGAGCACGTCAACAGGAACTTTTGTGAGCATATTAAGCGATGACTCGCCGCTTCCAAAATCATCCATGGCAACGGTAAAGCCTTTTTCATGCAGGCGGTTGGTAATCTCACAGAGCGTATTGCTGTCCATAACGGACCTCTCCAAAATCTCCACTTGCACAAGATGCGGCGGAATATTGTATTTGTTGAACAACGCCATAAACTCATGCATGAATTTTTCAGGCTTGTTGTGATTACGGCTCATATTGACTGAAATTGGCACGACCGGTTTTCCAGCCTTAATCTGCTCGTCCAAAAACTTAAACACCTTGTCGTACACATAGAAATCAAGTTTGATGATAAAACCGTTGCGCTCAAAAAGCGGAATAAATTTGTCCGGCGTAAGTAAGCCTAGCTCTGGTGTTTTCCAACGAACCAATGCTTCCGCACCAACAATCAAATCGTTGGCAAGACTGATTTTTGGCTGGTACATCACAAAGAACTCTTCGTTTTTCAGCGCATTTTCCATGGTGCGCTCAATGTAATGCTCCTCATTGATTTTTTCCAACAAACGCGAATTGTAGATAGCATACGAAACAAGCATATTATCCTTTATCGTGCTTTTTGCAAAAGAAGCCTGTCCGATAAGTTCTTTTACCGTTACCTCGCGTTTATTGCCTTGCCGAAAGAACGTAATACCAAATTTTGGGAAAAACGGAATATCATATTGTTTGACTTTTTCTGAAAGATTATCCATCTCTTTTTTGAAAAGAGTCATCGCATTTGAAACATCAGTGATTTTTATGAGCGAATAGAAATGGTCAGCATAGCCGTGTGCGACAATACCATGATTTCTCTTAGAAATTTCTTTTATCAGCGAGGCATAAAAGTTAATCATCTTGTCCGCTTCTTCTTCACCGTAGTTTTGGTTGATGAATTTAAAGCCACGGATATCGGACTCAACAAGCATGAATTTTGCCTTGGGATTGCGCTGCATAAGTTTTGTCGCAACAGATTCAAAATGCTGGCGCGTCCACAAGCCCGTAAATGGGTCATACACGATGTCGATAAGATGATTGTTGTAGAAATAGTCCATAATTGCCGACTCAACAAACAACAGCAATAAAAGTGCGGCGAGCGCAATGATGACAAGTTTAATTTTCGTGCTGTTTTGCTGACGATATACGGCATGAAGATATTTTTTTGGAAAACTGACACCTAGTGTCCAACCAGAATTTTTGATGCGCGAATAGAACAAATCAATCGGCTCACCCAGATAGTTTTCCGTCTCTACAACACCGTTACCTTCCTTTGCCGTAACAATTGAAGTCGTAGTGCGATATTTTTCTGACTTTGGCACAAAGACCTTTCCGACATATGAAGCGTCAGGATGAACCATCAGCTTTCCCTTTTTGTCTGCAATGGTGACAGTGGTATGGTCACCGATGATTATGGTCTTCGCGATTTTTTCCAGACGGTCGAGTAAAATGGCAGCACACAATATGCCTTTGATTTCATTTTTTTCGTTATAAAATGGCTCTTCAATAATGAACACGGGATAGTCAGCATAGGGAGAGTTCACCAAATCGCTCACAAAATAATTTCCCTCTGCAAAATTGTCGGGAGAAATGTAATCACGGCCTGTAAGGTCAAGCACGCTGCCTTGTGAAAAATAGCCGGTCATCGTAGCCATATCAATATAAAAAGTCGTGCAAAAATCTTCGTGAATAAAAGATACATTGTCGATGAGCCATTTTTGGATAGCCTTATTATCTCCAGCAGCGAACAACGGCTCATTATATATAGAAGACAGCGAAGTATGATAATTTTCAAAATAATAGTAGATTGCACCCGAATAGCCTTCAAGCACAAGTGAACAATTGTCAATATATTGCGATTCTGCACGATGAAGCGCACGATTCATAACCGTGTTCGTAAGCAAAAACACGAGCGCCATAATCAGCTAGCCGACCGTCAACGTAGAGAAAAATTTCGCTTTAGAGGAATCGAGCCTGCGATTCGCAAAAAACGCCATGTTAAAATTATACCATGCACTAGAGAAAAGTAAAGAAAAAAACTAAGACTTCTATAATCTGCTGAAAATTGAGGCTCTAGCCAATTACTATCGGTCGCAGCGAACGATTCTTCCGTTCTTTTCCAGATATTCCAAAATGAGCGAGACAATCTGCTCCGGAGTGCGTGTCGCCGTATCGATTTTGAGGTCAGCAAACTCGTACTCATTGTTGTCAATCTGGTAAAGTTTCATATAGCGTGCGCTGTCTTCACGGTCACGCATGGCGGTAAAGTCTTTGATTTGCTGCAAGTCGCCGCCCTCACGGTTCAAAATGCGCTTGGCACGGGTGTCATCGCTTGCAATCAGATAAACTTTTAAGTCAGCTTCTTTAAGCATCCAGATGGCGAGGCGGCTTCCGAGTACACAACTTTCTGCGCGGGCAAGCTCAACTTGTTTGGTATCCACTGCGATGTCATAACTGTCGTCGTTTTTTGCGTTCTCAATGACCTGCGCAAGCGTAAGCCCTTTTTCTGCGGCGAGCTGACGGAACGTAAAATTGATAAGCGTAATGCCCAATTTTTCCGCGAGCATTGTGCTGACGGTAGTGTTTCCGCATCCAGATTTTCCGCTGATAGCGATACGCAGTTCGGTTCCTTCAGTTATTTTGTATTCAGACATATATCGATTTCCTCCAGAAGCGCGCCATGGACGGCGACAAAACATCTCATTCTACATTCTTGCATTGTTCGCGGATATTTTCAAGGGCATCTTTTGCCGTGATGACCATTTGCCCTACTTCCGTAAACTGATTTTTGCTGCCAATCGTATTGATTTCCCGGTTGGCTTCCTGACAGATAAAGTCGATTCGCTTTCCGGGTGTCGGGTTTGATTTCATCTCATTGCGGAGCGCGGAAAGATGACTGTGCAGGCGGATAATCTCTTCGTTAATCGTGTATTTGACGAGCATAGCCGCGGTTTCCTGCATGATGCGGTTTTCGTCCGCATGGTCGCCAAGCAAATCGTTAAACTTTTTGGTGATTATTTCCTTAAAGCGCGACTCCATTTCCGGCTGCCATTTTTTGAAGAATGCGGCGCACTCGTCCAGCTTGTCCAGTTTTGAAAGCAAATCTTTGTACAGATTCTCTCCCTCACGCGCACGAAAAGCCTGAAACTGCTCAAACACTTCGTTAAAAACGCCCTCAATTTTTTGCCAATAGGCTTCCGCGTCAAACTGATGAGTGATGTTCAGAACACCTTCCTGCTGAATAATCAGGCTGAGCGGAATATCATCAGCGGTCTTTCCGAGCGCAGAAGCAATCTGACTGATAGCATCAAAGTACAATTTTGCGGCGGCGAGGTCTGCGCTCACGGTAGCGGTAGAATTGTTGTCATGCACACGGATGGTCAGGTCAACTTTGCCGCGAACAATTTTTTCGCTCACCAATTTTCTCAGGCGGGCTTCCAATGGATTTAAAAAAGAAGGAAGATTTATAGACAAATCTAAAAAACGGCTGTTCACCGATTTAATTTCTACGCTGATTTGCGTGTTATCAACTACGGCTTCTTTGTAACCGTATCCAGTCATCGAGTTCATATGCATCATATTTTATCATAATTTGTTGCTTTTTTCCATATCCACGGTATAATCAAAATATGAAAAAAGAAGAAAAATCTCAGAAACTCAATGAATCAGACGCAGACAGAAAGCCGAAGCATGATGGATTCGGAAAGCGGCTTATCATTAAACTTTCACTCAGAATCGTGACCATTCTCTTGCTTTTAGGCGCGTTATTTTTTGGAAGCAAGTTTGGGTTCACAAAACTTCTCAAAATAAGTGTAGATAAAAAACACGCTATGGTGGAACGTGAGCTTTCAGAAGTAGCTGAACTGACATTGTACAAAATGCGTTATTCAGACATCGCAACAATAAAAAAGCGGAATATAGTCGCAAAAGCTTACAGTATCGTGCGCTACGTGGGGACTGTCCGTGCGGGAATTCAAAATATTGCCGCAGCGGAAGTATTTATCTCCGACGACGGAAAGGCTATCGATGTCATTCTGCCACGCTCAGAGATTTTGGGAAACGACATCACCTCTCAGGAAGTATTTGACGAGCAGCGGAGCATTTTCCTTCCAATCACAACGCAAGAAATCTTTGATGAAATTGATGCGGCAAAAAAAGAGATGGCAACCGCCTTGCAGGAAGACGGTCTTCTCGATGAAAGTGATGAGCGGGCACGAAAACTTGTCACCCACCTTTTGGAAAAATTTGGCTTTAAAGAAATCAATGTGGTGACGCGGCAAGAAAACCCCGTGCTCACCGAATTGACGCAGGCTGTAGAAAAACTTACTGACCGCTAAGCGATTCCAATACTTTTTTTCCTACCTTCCAGTTGTCGCCCGCACCCATGGTGACAAAGAGATAACCGTCCGTTTTTCCGCTTGGTTTGGAAAGCTCAGCGAGCGCGATGCGGGCAGCCTCATCAAATTCACCGGCATATACAGTATTTTTGTTATACTTTTGTGTACATCTTGCCAAGATTTCTCCGGTCACAGGGGCTTTGCTGGCATCCTCGCGGGCGCTTCCGTAGATTTTATTGATAATCACCATGTCCGCAGAACCGAATGACGAGGCAAATTCTTCCAAAAGCGCGGCAGTTCGTGTGTACGTGTGGCTCATAAAGTCCACGATGATTTTGTGATTTTTGTAGAATGTGCGGTAACCAGTCAAGGTGGTAGCGATTGCCGTGGGATGATGACCATAATCGTCAAGCACAATCACGTCTTCTCCGCTCGCAGTCTTTGCCCTTCCGATAATCTCACTGCGTCTCTTTCCGCCCGCAAAATTGAGTAAGGCTGATTTGATTGTATCTGTGTAGTCAGCGGGATTTTTGCCAGCTGTGCGGAGCAATGCTGTCGCAAGTGCGATTGCGGCGGCTGAGTTTCGGACATTATGCTCACCGGGAACTGAAAGAGCGCACTCACCTATGCCGTTTCCGACTGTGCCGAGCGAGAAATATTGCCGGCCATTTTCCGTGCGCCCAAAAGTGATGTGGTAGTCGCCTGCCGCCGTTGTGCCATAGGGAACAGCCTGAATGTCGGGACGTTTTTCTTTTACGATGCCGACAGTCTCAACAGCACCTTTATCATCAGCACAATAGAACACTTCGCCGCCCTGTGGCAATTTACAGAGATAATCAACAAAAGCGTTACGGATATCTTCATACGTCGGATAATAATCCTGATGGTCACTTTCTACGCTGGTGAGGATAATTTTCTGAGGACAGAACGACATAAAATGCCGCTGGTATTCGCATGTTTCCGCCACAAAATAGGCTTTTTCTCCGTCTGAGTTTTCTTTTTTGTGAGCGACAAATTGCGGCGTAGTCATCGTGCAGGAGCCAGAAAGACCGTTACCGTCAAACGACGCGATGATGGAGCCTGCGAGCACTTGACTTGGTAAATCAAGCGATTTGAGAATTGTGCCTGTTAAGCCAGTCGTCGTGGTTTTTCCGTGAACGCCACAGATACCGCATGAATATGCAGAACGAGAAACCGCTCCCAATGCCTCGGTATACAAAAGCATGGGAAGCCCCTTACGGACAGCGGCAATCAAATCGGGATTTTTCTCTGGATTATACGCGCTGGAATAGATGACATACTGCACGTCGGGCGTGATATTTTCTTCGCTGAACGGAAGTGCGCGCAAATGCAGTTTTTCCAAAATCTCATCTGTGTAAAAGCGTTCGGTCACATCGCTACCGGTGATGACAGCTCCACGCGCGTACAAAATTTCCACCAAGGCGGCCATGCCTGTCCCCTTGATGCCGACAAAATGTATGTGAACGCCGCGAACATCCTGCGGCAAAGATTTTTCTTGTACAGACATAAAATTAGTATACCAAAAAACATGCGTTTGGAATAGTGCGGGAAAAAATGTCACACGGACATTTCGCTAACGCTGCTCGGACTAACGTCCTCGCTCGTTTAAGGAAAGTTAGTCACGTAGCGTCAGTATGTTATTTCCCCTTCTTTTCGTTCGTATGACAATAATACTTGTAGCGGATGTGTTCAATATTGTATAATGAATATATGAAACCAAAGATTTTTATTGACGGAAGCGAAGGCACGACGGGATTGAGAATCCATGAGCGATTTGCTGAACGCGATGATATTGAGCTTTTAACAATTTCTGCTGAACTGAGAAAGGACACGGCTGAGAGAAAACGGCTGATTAACGAATCTGACATCACTTTTTTGTGTCTGCCTGATGCGGCGGCACGGGAAGCGGTCTCGCTTGTTGAAAATGAGAACGTAAGAATTATCGACACATCAACCGCACATCGAACAGAAGCTGGTTGGGCATATGGATTTCCGGAGTTGTCGGAAAAACACCGCACTGCAATCAAAAACGGAAAAAGAATTGCAGTTCCTGGCTGCCATGCGACGGGCTTTATCTCTACAGTCTATCCGCTTGTGGCTGGCGGTATTCTCCCTGCTGACTACCCTATCTCCGCATTTTCACTCACAGGCTATTCGGGCGGCGGAAAGAAAATGATTGCTGAATACGAGGGCGAAGGACGCAACAAGGATTTGGACGCTCCACGTGAATATGCGCTTACTCAACAGCACAAACACTTAAAAGAAATGAAGGCGATTACCGGACTGAGCCGCGCGCCGCTTTTTAGCCCGATTGTGGCTGACTACTACAGCGGCATGGTGGTTTCTGTTCCGATTCACACGGAATTCTTAAAGAAATGCAAGACACCCGCTGAACTCACGGCATTTTTCTCTGACTTTTACAAGGGCGAGAAATTTGTTGATGTGGTACAGAATACGGAAAACTTGTACGGCGGAATGCTCGCTGGAAACACGCTTTCTGGCTGGGACGGACTTAAAATTTACGTGACAGGAAATGAAGAGCGCGTGATTGTTTCCGCACAGTTTGACAACCTCGGCAAAGGTGCATCAGGTGCGGCTGTACAGTGTATGAACATTGTGCTTGGTTGCGATGAGGCGACGGGACTTGTTCTGTAGGAACTAGTGTTCGACAAATGCGCGGATGCGGTATGTTACGCCTAAGTCCGCGCACAATTTACGACAATTTTCCTCGTCTTCTTTTGAAATTGTCGTGGCAACGGTGCTCATCATCACTTTTGGAACGGTGCGAACGGCATTTCTGGCAAATTCAAGGAGCGCAGGATAGGCTTTTTTGCCGAATTTCGGACGTACTGTTCGCTCATATATTTCTGGGTTGCTTGTATTTAAGCTGATACTGAGCGCGTCAATTTTTCCAGCAAAAAGCGGCGTAATATCTTTCTGATGAATTAAATTGCCCAGTCCATTTGTATTTATTCTGACGGGCAGATGATAATTTTCTTTGATAAAGGATGCGATTTCTAGCAGCGCGTCTAAACGCTCCGTCGGCTCGCCATAACCACAAAAAACCACTTCCTTATATTTGCTCATATCTTCTGCCTGTAATGCCGTCTTTACCTCTGCGACACTTGGCTCATGGTCAAGCCACAACGGGTCACTTCCGTGCACACCGTCCGCACTCTGGCGGATACAAAATGTACATGCGCACGGACAACGGTTGGTCAGATTGATATACAAACCTTCGTGTACCGGATACACGATTGTCATGCTTTTTGCCATAATTCACTCAGTCTTTGCCGCCCAAGGCCACATGTTTTCTTGCGTTTATCTTTTTGCGAAATCCATTGATTTTTTCAATCGCCTCGTCAATCGGGAGAACGATGTCGTATGCGGTGATTCCATGCTTGGAAAGCGCACGGATAGCGTGAGGACCGATTCTGGCAACAAGAACATAATCCACGTCTTCAAGTTGAGCGGCAATTGCGTCCATCACTCCAGACTCAGCAGCGGCTCCGTTCCTGCCACCGCATCCTGCGTCAGTGACAGCACTTCCGTCCGACTGCGCAGCTCCGCCACACTCCCCGCCACTACAGCCTGCTTTTTCAATCGTACGCTCTTCCGTGTCTTCAAAGGCACCAGTCTCTTCATCCACAACAAAAATGGTGAACGAAAGCGCGTGCCCAAAGTGCGTGTCCACTGTCTTACCATCACTTGTCGCAACTGCAACTTTATACTTAGCCATGTGAAAATGTCTCCTTGCCCAGCACGCGCCCCATATAAATCTCACTTCCGATGTCGAACTCGCCCGGTACACCAATGGCATCAGCCCGACAATGCGCACAGTGCGTAAAGATATTGATATACGGATACGCTGCCTGTCTCGCTTGGTCGAGTTCCTTGAATGTGGGCGCTTTTAAGTCTTTCAGTTCATTCTGAGGAATAAGCGGAATGATGTTGTAGATATGTGCGCCCGCATCTTTTACGGTGTATGCGATTTCTTCTATGTGTTTATCATTAATTCCCGGACATAAAACGGAGTTTACTTTTATCAGTATCTTTGCATCAGAAAGGCTGACAACTTTTTTTATGCCCTCAATCTGATTGTGAATCAAAATCTCCGCCGCCTCTTCGCCCGTGTAGACTTTTCCATGATAGATAATGCGGTTGTTCAGTTTTGCCTCAATTTTTGGGTCTACAGCGTTTACAGTAACAGTAAGCGTATCGATGCCAACCTCAACAAGCTCTTCCGCTCGCTCTAAAAGAAGGAGACCGTTTGTGCTCATACAACGGATAAGTTGCGGAAACTCTTTTTTTACAAGACGGAATGTATCGAGCGCGTAATTTGTCGCAAGCGTATCACCGGGGCCTGCAATGCCAACAACAGTCAGCTCAGGACATCGCTCAAGAGCACGGCGGATGTATTCGCACGCCTCCTCCGGTTTGATAACGGTGCTAGTTACGCCGGGACGATTTTCTGTCTCATTTATTTTCCTATCGCAAAATTTGCATTCGATATTACAGCCCGGCGCAACAGGGAGATGAATTCTGCCCTTATTGTGCTTATGAGGACCAAAACATGGATGCTCACGATAGATGGTTGCTTCGTCTAACGCCACTTTTTATTCTCCTACTAAACAGATAGGAATTAAATCATATTAGAGTTATAGCTTTTTTATTTCTTATTTGTCAAGTAGAGAAACTAATCTTTTTTTAAGGGTTTTTAATTAAACTACTTGACAAACTAGACTTCTGGAGATTATTATTTGATTGTAATATTCCCTATTATACAGATAGGTAATATTACTTTATCTAGGAGAAAAAAAACATGGCAAAAAGACTACGACAAATCGCAATTTATGGAAAAGGTGGCATCGGAAAATCCACCACCACACAGAATCTTACAGCAGGCTTGGTGGAGCTTGGAAAGCAAATTTTGGTTGTCGGCTGTGACCCAAAGGCT
>JAFSTK010000112.1 GCA_017450535.1 Treponema sp. | reverse complement strand
GGCGTTGAAACGTGTTATCATCATTATTATAAGACATGACGCGCTCCTTTCCTGCGGCATACTGCTTGCTTCACAGTCTCAGTATACCACATTTGGAGCCGTCATGCCTTATTTTTTGTTCGCTTCTTTTGGGACACGCCCGGATGTGCGCGATTTTCTTGAAGAGGAGTTGGGTTCATTATGAATGCCGATTTGGTGCAGAAATTCATTGACGCGCTGGTTGATGACACTTTGCATGACCGTCTGCATTGGTGCTACGTAGAGCGCATAACGGACGATGTTCTTCAACACTATGATGACAAACTCCCGTTTGAAATTTTCACATGTGAGTTTCGCCAGATTGATGAGCACCGTTCTTACGTTTGCTTTACCAATGCGGGGTTAGTTTACCTCGTGTATTCCCTGAATTACCCCGGCGACGGTTCTGACCCGTTTAACCGATTCGAGCTTTACCTGCACACAGACCCGTATAAGCCGGACGGGTATATTGACCTGTGTCCCGAAAAAGAATCGGAATTATATCGTCTTGAAAACGCCGTCAGAAGAAAAGTCTCTGATTCTCTTCACGATAAGCGTTTTGGAGAACGGGGAGACGATTATTACCTTGAACTTTTCCTGCGCGAAAGACGATAATGTATTCCTGCCCCGGCTGTGCGCCGGGGTTTTACATATTGCCGTGAATGTTGTGCTTCTTATTCAAGCAATAGATTTTGTAGTGAACGAACACGGCGAATGCCAAAAGAAATAATGCTGTGACCATCCTTGCTACACCTGCGGAAAAGAACCAGTTCAGGTACGTAATGCAGATTTGAAAAACTGCAATTAGTTTATAGTGTAGCACCTTGCGTTCCAGTTCTTTTATCCGCTGTTGACTGCTTGATTCCGTTTTTGCGTCTCCTTTCCGTTACCCCGCCCCGACTGTGCACCGGGGCTTTACTTATCTGCTTTTTCTGTTGCTTTGAGAACCGTCAGAATGTCCGAGCTTCTGCCGTATCTGGCACCCAGACAATCATAGTAGTATCCCAGCGAAAGAAGTGCTCTGGAAACTACCCAGCAGGAATATCTCCTTCTTTCGACGATTGGACGGAGTTTATTTTTGAGTATTTCGACTTCTGCGTCACGTTCTTGATACATATTTTCACCTCCTCTCAATTTTCCGCAGTGGCTGGTAGGTACACTTTCTTTTTTCTACGTTTACTAACTTCATACGAATATTGCCGAACCCCACCGAATACGGTAGGATTTTGCATATAGGGGAGGGGGATTGCGATGGAAACGGCAGATATTGCGGTCATCTCTTCACAGATTATCGCTCTTGCGGCTGTTGTAGCTACCGTTCTGACTTGCTATATCAATGCGAAAAACGAGTATAAGATAAAGAAGTTTGAACGCCTTTTTGACGCTAAAACTAAGGCATATCAGGAATTTCTTTCGGTTGTTACTGGATTTGACTAAAATTCCAAGATAGCGTATAGTGATTTGTGGGCAAAGGCGAGCGTTGTCCTTTTGTACTGTTCGGAAGATGTTCGCAATGCCATTACCGAATTTAGCGTCGCAGTAGCCACGGATGACGGTTCGGAAAACGCGAAAAATACTCTTCCTCACGCCTATGAAGAGGCGGTCTTAGCTATGCAAAAAGACCTGTTTGAGTTCCTCGACATAAAAGAGAGCCTTTACCGTCGCAAGGACAAGTAAGATTCGTCATTCCCGCCCCGGCTGTGTGTCGGGGCTTTGCGCACCGTTCTGTGTTCGTGTTGCATCTATAAAAACACGTGCTACATCCTCAAGCGTATGTCTACGCTCTTTGGATTTGCGCGGGGCTTCCAAGAACTCCATGAATGACGCAAGGCAACTCATGAGCCTGTCGAAGATTGCAAACGCCAGCAGAATTGAGGCTTCAACGTCGATGAGAATGACCAGCGCGAAGTAGAATTGCGACAATCTGTTAGCCTCCTTCCTTCCGCCCCCGCTGTGCGCCGGGGTTTATTTCGTTGCCTTAACCGCTGTTGCGGCAGTTGTTTTTCGACCGTATACATCGCCTGCCTGCTGGTAAAACCAGCCCAACGACGTAAGAGCGTGGAAAGCTACTTCACAGGAACATCCGCTTTTTTCAATAACTGGACGGAGTTTCGCTTTAAGTTCTTCCACATCTCCGCGAATTTCGTTATCCATATTCACCTCTTTTCTAAAACGCCTGATAGCGCCCTCTCCCGCCCCGGCTGTGCGCCGGGGCTTTTTACGTGCTGTTGTACTGGTTGGCGTTAGTGTCAAACAGGTCATTAGGCGTAACGCCCATAGCCTGAGCGATAGAGGGTAGATAATTTGCGAGAATCAATTTACGCCCGTTGAGCATGGCGCAAAATTGCTTCTCCGAAAAACCCGCCCTTTGAGCTACGGACTTTTGGATAAGTCCCTTTTCCTTGAGGATTCTTTTGACGTTGACTGCAACATTGGTC
>JAFSTK010000111.1 GCA_017450535.1 Treponema sp. | reverse complement strand
TTATCCATTTGTTTTGTAGTGATAGTATTCTTCTTCTTGATTTTCATCGGAGTTATCAGAATCCAGTTGCTTCATACAAACGAGAAAAAAGTTGGAATCAGCATTCTTGAAGAGATTCAGAATCTTGCGGTCTCTTCAAAAGAAACAGCTGTTACCGCACAGGACCAAAGTACCGCTGTTAAGGAAATCGTCGCCACGATGGAAGACAACACGGCTCTTTCTGAGGACATCTCTCAAAAAATTAAAGACGTTTCTGGCATTGCGGCAAAGACCAGCGACGATGTTTCCGAAGGTGTCTCCTACATCGAAGAGAATGTGAAACAGCTTATGGAAATTGCTGAGACGAACCAGAACACAATCTCCGGAATCCGTGCATTGGGTGACAAAATCGAGAACATTTGGGATATCGTTACGCTTATCAATTCGGTCGCTGACCAGGCAAAAATCATCGCTTTTAACGCGGAATTGGAAGCGTCAAGTGCGGGCGAGGCAGGAAGAAACTTCCATATCGTTGCGACAGAAATCCGCCGCCTTGCAGACGGAATCATTGACGGTACAAAAGAAATCAAAGACAGAATTACTGAAATTCAGAAAAGCTCAGACAATCTTATCCTTGCCAGTGAAAGCGGTACGGAGAAAATCAAGGAAGGCGTTGAGAACGCAAAGAATCTTGAGGCGCGGTTCACAAATATCAAGGGGGCTTCAGAAAGCACTGCCGACAGTGCGGAAAAAATCACTACGATTATCAAACAGCAGGCGGTGGCAAGCGAGCAGATGCTTATGACCTTGCGTCAGATTTCTTCCGGCGTAGAGAATTTTACGGCGGCAACAGAACATATTTCTCAGGTCTCGCAGAACCTCAAAGGTATTGCTATGGGCTTAAGCGAACAGAAAAAAGGTGATAAAGGTGACAAAGGCGGTTTTGAGCCTGTGTTCGGAACCGAGACGGGAACTGAAGATGAGCTGGACTCTGAGACAGTTTCTGAGACCGAGGAGATTTGATAAAAAATATGAACGAAGAGATAATTGACCAAATCGCTCAGAATAACAAGGATGCTCCTGAAGTCATCGAAGAAAAAAAGATGGTGACGTGGTTGGTTTTTTCAGTCGCCGAAAAAAAATATGCCATAAAGTCAGGCGATGTGCTTGAAATTATCCGCGATGTTGCCGTCTACAAACTGCCATTTATGCCTGATTACGTTGAGGGTGTCATAAACAGACGTGGCGACCCATTTGCGGTCATCAATCCGCGCTCTCTCATCGGCGACACAGATACAACGCCACCTGCCGCTCCGCTGTTTTTGATTTTTAAGCGTGATGACGATCAGCTTTCAATCCATATTTCCGACATCTTGTTTTTTGCAGAGATGGAAGAAGGCTCTTTGAACCAGATTCCAGAAAAAAATGAAGAGGATTTTTTCTTGGGGACAATTGCATACAAAGATGAAGAAATCCCCGTCATAAATCCGAATGCATTTGAAATTCTCATAAGGAAAGATCTTGGAAGTGCCTAATTATTTTACCTGTATCGCATATGACACTGTAGATTTTCTCATTCAGAGTAAGTACATAGTTTTTGGTCTGTATCTTGCCGTTGAAAAAGAAATGAAATGTATTGAATTCAACGAAGAGAATCTGCCTCATGTGCATATTGGTTCTTTTTTGGAGACTGCATTTTCCTGCAATGCGAAGGAAGGTTGCAATGTGGTGCTTGTCCTAAAAATGCAGAATTTCCCTGATGATGTAAAAAAACAAATTCAGACGTTCACCGGTACGGCTTTTCCGTTAAGCGGAAACTTTGCGCTGTCCGTGAACAGTTTGATTTCAAGTAAAAATATAGATGTTTCTTCGCTCAGATTGCTTCCCAAAAGTATTCGTCAAATTCAGAACGAATGTGGTGTGAGTGCAATTGGCTTTGTACCAGACAAGAATAACAAAAGTCTCTTCAGAAGACGGATTCTTTTGTCTCCTGACTGTCTGTTGCGGACCTATTTTTCCAATATGAGCTCGGATACGGTGAGGGGTAAGTAAAAATGAAAGTCATAATTGCTGATGGGTCTGCGGTGCTTCGTGCTATTTTGGAAGAAAATTTCAAAAAATACTCTGGTATCGAAGTTGTGGCTTCTGTTCCGAATGGCAATAAATTGATTTGGATGATGGAAAATGTGCGGACGGATGCTGTAGTCTCCGGACTTGACATACAGGACCCCATTGAAAAAGAAAATCTGCGCGTTGTTTCTTCGGAAAAACATGTTCCGGTTCTCCTTTTGGCAAATGTTCATGATGCTGTGACCGGTTTTGATGAAGTGGAAGTAATTGAAAAGCCAAAGATTTCTGCCTATACCGCAGTTTTTTTTGACGCTCTTGTTGCAAGCCTCCGCACACTGGTTTCTTCATTTCATTCTGAACGTTCAGATTTGTTTAATATTCTGTGCATTGGGGCTTCAACGGGTGGTCCTTCTGCTGTTTCAGAAGTGCTTCGGGGGTTAGGAGAAGATTTCCCGCTTCCTGTTTTGTATGCCCAGCACATTGACGTAGGTGCGGACAAAAATATGGCGGAATGGTTTTCGAGCGTGTGTCACAACATGCAGGTTAAACTTGCCGAAAACGGAGAGGAAGCGAAATCAGGTGTTATGTATATGGCTCCCGCTGATAAGCATCTGGTGATTGACTATGTGCGTCCGAACGGGAACCCCGTCTTAAAACTTTCTGATGAAAACCCGGAAAGATTTTTGCGGCCCAGCGTGAACAAATTGTTCAGAAGCGCGGCAAAATCCTACGGAAATAATTGTCTTGCTGTTCTGCTTACGGGGATGGGCTCGGACGGAGCGGAAGGCTGCAAAGAGATTTGTGACAATGGCGGATGGACGATTGCCGAGGACAAGTCAACGTGTGCCGTGTTTGGTATGCCAGCGGCGGCAATTGCCTTGGGGGGTGCAAAAGAAGTTTTGCCTCGCCATGAGATTTCTAAACGTATTTTAAAACTGGTGGGCAAATGATTAAAGATAGTATGATAAATATCACACCGGAAGAATTTGAATCATTTCTCTCAATTTTAAAGAGCCGCACAGGAATTGTTCCGCGCACGGGTCATCGGGAAGGTATCAAATCATATATTGAAAAGCAAATCATTGAAAAAAAGACGACCGTTCTTGGATTCAGAAACGAACTTCTTTCTAATGAGCGGTGTTTTACTGAGCTGGTAAACGAAAGTACCGTAAACGAAACATATTTTTTCCGCGAAGAAAAACAGTTTATGCTTTTGCATGACAGAATCTTCCCGATGTGGAAGGCATTGTTTGGCAATAAGCGCATAAAAATCTGGAGCGCGGCATGTTCTCACGGAGAGGAAGCGTATTCTTTGGCTGTTCTTGCTTCGTCATGCGGACTCCGCCCAGAAGTTACGGCGAGCGACATCAATTCGATTGTGCTTGACCATTGCAAAAATGGCGTCTTCCAAACTTCATCAATCAGACAAGTGGACGGCATCGCTTTCCAAGACCTGCTCTTACCGTACAAAAAGGATGAAAAGACAATTGTTTTTAGTGATGAGATAAAAAGCTGCATCAAAACGCAGAAAATCAATCTTTCAACGATGGACGCTCCTGGAACGGCTCTTTTCCTGCCAAAAAATCAGGACATTATTTTCTTGCGGAACGTATTCATCTATTTTAATCAGGAGCTTCGGGCAAAGGTTCTGCACACGATAGCCGAAAGCTGTCTTGCGCCAGACGGAGTTTTGTTCGTCTCGATGAGTGAGATTGCCCAGCTAAAGCCCGATATTGTTCCGCCATCGCTGGAGCGAATTGTTGATGGAAGCGTTTTCTATTTTCACAAGAAGGGGGAAAAATAGATGTCATCTGTATCTTCTGATATTACCGAAAGCTATGTGAGTGAGGTCAAAGAACTTCTTGACTCATCACGAAAAGATATTATCAATCTGAAAGTGACTCAAAATGACCCCGAAACGATGGCCCGGCTTTTGCGCAATTTGCACACGATAAAGGGAAATTCACGTATGCTCGGCTATCCCACGATTGAAAAACTTTCGCATGCGGTTGAAGATATTTTTAAGAGCGTAAAAGACGGCAAAATTAAGAATACAGACAGGCTTGTCCGGCTTGTTTTTTCCGTCGCTGATAAAATTGCGGAATGTACTTCTCAGATTATAAAAAGAGGCACTGATGAGCAGAACATTGAGTTGTACTTGCAATACTGCGACAAACTTGCGGCGGGAGAGCTGATAGATATTGAGTCCTTTCTTGATGAAATCAAACGGGAAAAAGGCGAGCTTATAGATGACGACGAAGAAGATGAGTTCAACGAGAATGTGAGCGATATTCAGTCAATCCGTATCAAACTTTCCCGCGTGAACGAAATCATTACGGCGTTTGACTCGATGATTACGCGCGAATTCCATCTGAAGCATCAGCTTGAAGAATTGCAGAAATACGAGGAAGAGAAGGGAAGCCACGAGCTGTCTAAAATCCGAAAGCAGTTTGAGAGCGACATTATTGGACTGGAAGCCTCAATTTTTAGCGTGCAGGAACAAGTGTTTGACCTCAGAATGTTGCCCATCGGCATTGTTTTGCGCCCGCTTGAAAACACAATCGCGCTGGAAGCGATGAATCTCAAAAAGAAAGTAAAATGTGTGATTCCGCCCACAGATATCGCGATTGACAAAGTGATTCTCGAAGAATTGGGCGACATCCTCATGCATCTTATCAGAAACGCCCTTGACCACGGAATTGAGCCGCCCGCAGAACGAAAAGCAGCGGGTAAAAGTGAAGAAGGTACGGTGTCCATTACGTGCGTCCGCGAGGCAAAATACATTGAGCTGCGTATCAGCGATGACGGACGTGGCCTTAACTACGACAAAATCCGCGCAAAGGCGAATAAACTGTACCCGGAGCGTGCGGAAGAAATCAAGAATATGGCGGACAAAGAACTTTCTCAGTTCTTGTTTCAGTCAGGTTTTTCCACAAAGGACACGGTCACTGAGCTTTCAGGACGCGGTGTCGGACTGGATGTCGTGTGGGCAAATGTCGAAAAAATTAAAGGCAGAATCAGAATCGAAAGTGAGGCCGGAAAAGGCACGTCATTTATCCTTCATTTTCCGCTCTCCCTCTCGACTTTGCAGGGACTTTTCGTATTCTCAAACAAGGATAAGTATCTCATTCCGTCACAGCACATCGTCGATATTATTTACCGCAAAAAAAGCGAGTACATCACGCTCCAGAACCAGAGTTACATCAAACTTGAAGGTCAGCTGATTCCATGCTTTTCGCTTTCTTCTCTTTTTGATTCACATAAAAGTTTTTACAGCGGAGATGCTGACTCCATTCTTATCGCGGAGTACATGGAGCAGAGAATCGGAATTATCGTTGAGGAAGTCCAGCAGTATGTCTCGCTTGTGGTTAAGCCTCTTCCCAAGGCGTTCCGCAATTTCTCAATCTTGCAGGGCATTGTCTTTGACGAGCATTATGACATCGTGCCGATTTTACATGTTCCCGACATTCTCAAAAGATTTAAGTCTCTCCGTGGCTATGACATCAAAAAATACGAGGCTGCTTCCCAAAAACGTGCGGTTCAGATTCTTGTTGTCGATGACTCGGACACCACCCGTCAGATTGAAAAGACAATTCTTGAGAGCGCGGGATTTATGGTGGAGACCGCATTTGACGGATTGGACGGTCTGGAAAAAGCAAAAGAAAAACAGTACGACCTTGTGCTCACAGACAAAGATATGCCGCGCATGACAGGTCTTGTTCTTCTGGACAACTTGCGCCGCATGGAGCAGTACAAGGATTTACCAGTAATCGTGCTTTCGGCTGACCAGAGCGAGGATGTGATTGAAGAATTTAATCGGCTGCACGCAAATGCGATTATCTCAAAGGGCGATTTTAAGCGAGAGCGTCTGATTAGCATCGTAAGAGAACTGGTTGGCGAATAGAGGAGTTAAGAAAAATGGGCAAAAAAATTCTTATACTTGAAAGTTCCGAAACATTGCAGAAAATCTTCACGGCGACATTGGACAAGGAAAAGTACACCCTTCAGTTTGTTGCGGCCGGAAAAGATGCCCTGTATAAGCTTTTTGAATTCCAGCCAGATTTGTTTTTATTGAACACCGACATTCAATGGCCCGGCAGTTTTGAGATTGTAAAAATTATCCGCTCAATCGGCTGCTTTGAATTTCTTTCAATCGGCATGTACGCCACTTTTCCCGCTCCGCTTGATGAGGTGTGCGCGAAAGAATGTGGCGCAAATACTTTTGTCTGGTTTGACCGGGAATCTTTTTCGCAGAAAGTGAATGAGCTTGCAGAAATCCCGACGCATGAAATTGACAAACAGGCTCTTGCCCAGATAAAAACAGGCTTTAATGATTCGCTTCTATTCCTAAAAGCCACCGAGCTTTTGCATTGGGATGTCCGCAAAAACTCAATGTTTTCTGAACTTATGCATCTGATAGACAGCCTTGAGAATATAGAAGAAATCGTAAAATCTTTTCTGCTTCTCATCGCCGAAGTCTGCGAAGTGCCGATTGCTTCCTTATACATCGTCGAAAATGACGGACCGCACGGCTATTATGTCTGCTCGGAGAATATGGGCGAAAAAGAAATTGATGATTTCCTTAAAGTTTGCCTCACGGACTTTGAGCGGGTTCAGTTGAATTATAATGCGGTAAAAATCAGCCATAAAAAACTTGCCGCAAAGTCATCTCTCAACCGCTTCTGCAGCAAAGACGTTCAGCTTTCAAGTTATGAGAGCGAGACCTTAAAATCGCTTTCTGGAAACGAACGCTTTGGCACCGTGCACATTGTAAGCGAGGGCAATATTTCAGCTGAAAAACGCAGTTTCTTTATTTCCTGTGTGAGAAATACTGCCGCAATTTTTGACAAAGCGCTCACCGTTAAAAAAAGAATGTTCTTTGAAAAGCGAATTCGTCATGCGTTCAGCCGATTTGTTCCTGAGCAGATTATCGACAGCCTTGTTATGCAGGAAGATAAGACCGATGAAAAACTCGGTGTCGGCGAAACTCGTACCGTCGCAATTCTTTTCAGCGACATTCGCTCCTTTACCAATATAAGTGAAAAGAACAAACCTGATGTTTTAGTCGCATTCTTGAACCGCTATTTTTCAACGATGGTGGAGATTATCAAAAAGCACGGCGGCACAATCGATAAATTTATCGGCGACGCAATTATGGCGGAATTTGGCACACCGGTGAGCTATGAGGATAACTGTCGCCGGGCAATTGCCGCCGCTTACGAGATGCGCGCCGCCCTTCCGGACATTGAATTGGGCGATTTGGTTTTGCCCGACGGAATGAAGTTTAACATCGGAATCGGCATTCACTACGGAGATGTCATTGTCGGCTCAATTGGCTCCAAAGACAAAACAGATTATTCTGTTATCGGAGACAGCGTAAATCTTGCGAGCCGCCTTGAAGGTCTGACCAAAACATATGGAAGCCAGATTTTGGTGAGCCAGAGCGTGCTTGAAGATGCGGGCGAAGATTCGTTCTGTTTCCGTCATCTTGATGATGTCCGCGTAAAAGGAAAGAAAAATGCCGTTCCAATTTATGCCGTTGACCGAAACGAAGAAGAATTCCCGTTCGCATACAAAGACGCGTACATAAAAGGCATGGATTTGTACAAGCAGGGCATCTGGAATCTCGCGAAGAATTATTTTGAGAAGGCTCTTGCCGCAGTAGCTGGAGACAAAGCCGCACAGCTTATGCTTTCGCGTTGTGAGGAATTCATAAAAAACCCGCCGAAAAATTGGGATGGTGCGATTGAATTTCTGACGAAATAATTTGACTTCTCCCGATTATGCTTTATACTAGTAACAAGAGTGGCAGAAAAACTGTCAAAAGGGGGTACTTGTATGAAAAAGTTGGCTTGGGGGGGGGGTATTGATTATTGCCCTTGCTTCAATTATTGGTTGTGGAGGCAATGCTTCTAAGGTTCTGAACAAGGACAAACCGCTGGTATTCTTTAATCGCCAGCCGTCAGACCCGCAGTCGGGCGCGATTGACATGGCTTCTATGGACTGGAACGACAAAACGTATTATGTCGGTTTTGATGCGGCTGGTGGTGGCGCAGTGCAGGGCCAGCTGATTCAGAACTATCTGCAGGGTGCTAATCCCAACGAACTTGACCGCAATGGCGATGGTGTTATTGGGTATGTTTTGTGTATTGGTGACGTTGGACACAATGATTCTAAGGCGCGCACCGAAGGCATCCGCAAGGCATTGGGTACCTGGGATGGCTCAACTGACCCCGGAAAAGTAAAGAATGGCCAGATAAACGTGGGCGGAAAAACGCTGACCGTGGTGGAACTTGAAGGCAAAGCAATGACGGGTACGGACGGTTCAACATGGAACGCAAATGCGGCGACTGAAGCAATGGGTGGCTGGGCGACCAAATTTGGCACCGCAATTGACTTGGTTGTTTCAAACAATGACGGTATGGCGATGGGCTGTTTGCAGGCTTCTAACTATCCCGCAGGTGTTCCGATTTTTGGCTACGATGCAAATGCGGACGCAATCGAAGCGATTGGCGCGGGAAAACTCACCGGTACGGTTTCACAGAATGTCGATGCGCAGGCGACGGCAACCTTGCAAGTTTTGCGCAATCTGCTTGACGGCTTGACGGGCGAAGACGTGGTGACCAGCGGCATTACCAAGGCTGACCAGTACGGAAACAAAATCTCTGCGGCGGTTGACTATATTCCCGCAACAAAGGCACTCTTGGCTCAGAATACAGGCGTAGACAAGTCAAACTGGGAGCAGTACAAGGCAGGAAGCCGCGACGCAGGCATTGCAAAGTCAAATGCGGAAGAAAAGAAAGTGTTGCTTACCATTTATAACTCTGCGGACAACTTCCTTTCTTCATCATATCTTCCGGCACTCAACTATTATGCGCCGCTTTTGGGCATTAAACTGACGGTGGTGCAGGGTGACGGTCAGAATGAATCAAGTTGTCTGGATAAATTTACGAACCTCGGCAACTACGATGCATTCGCTATCAACATGGTTAAGACCAACTCTGGCAGAGACTACACCGACAAACTGAAGTATTAGTTTTGTATGTTGGACAAAGACCATGCCCTTTAGCGGGGTATGGTCTTTTTTTTGATGAAGTGAGGACAACGTATGAGTTCTATCATGTTGCAGATAAAAAATCTGTCAAAATCATTCGGAAAAAACAAAGTTCTCGATGGCATCAATCTGGAAGTGCCGGAAGGTTCCGTACTCGGTCTGATGGGCGAAAACGGGGCGGGAAAGTCAACGATGATGAAGTGCCTCTTTGGTATTTACGCCAAGGACGAGGGACAGTTTTTGCTGGACGGTAAACCCGTCGATTTTAAAAATCCCAAGGAAGCGTTGGAAAGCGGCGTGGCGATGGTGCATCAGGAATTGAACCAGTGTCTTGACCGCTCTGTGGCGGACAATCTGTATTTGGGACGCTATCCGCGCAAATTTGGCGTGATTGACGAGGCAAAGATGCTCAAAGACAGCATCAATTTGTTTTCGTCGCTCAATATGAACGTAAATCCGCGCACGATTATGCGCACCATGTCGGTAAGCCAGCGGCAGATGGTAGAAATCGCCAAGGCGGTCAGTTACGACGCAAAAATCATTGTGCTTGACGAGCCGACTTCTTCTCTTACCGAAAACGAAGTGCAGAAACTCTTTTCTATCGTCACCGATTTAAAGAAGAAAGGCGTTTCTTTTGTCTATATTTCACATAAGATGGACGAAATTTTCCAGATTTGTGACCAAATTGCCGTGTTGCGCGACGGAAAGATGATTATGCAAAAACCGTCCGCAGAAACCAATATGAACGAGCTGATAGCGGCGATGGTGGGGCGTTCTTTGGACAAGCGATTCCCCGACGTGGACAATACGCCCGGCGATTTTGCGCTTGAAGTGGAAAACCTTTCCACCAAATATGCGCCCGTGCTGGAAAATATTTCGTTCAAAGTAAAAAAAGGCGAAATTTTTGGGCTGTACGGGCTGGTCGGCGCGGGTCGGAGCGAATTATTGGAATCGCTCTTTGGTGTCCGCACGATGAGCACGGGAACGATTGCTTATGCGGGGAAAAAACTCCGTTTTTCGTCCAGCCGCGACGCAATGGAGCATGGCTTTGCGCTCGTGACCGAAGAACGCAAGTTGAACGGCATGTTCGGAAAGGATACGATTAAGTTCAACACGGTCATTACCAATTTGGAACGGTATAAAACGGCTGGCATCCTTTCCGAGCGCAAGATGGCAGAGGCAGCCGACCGAGAAATCAACGTGATGCACACCAAATGCGTGTCGTCAGAAGAACTCATCAGTTCGCTTTCGGGCGGAAACCAGCAGAAAGTCATCATCGGAAAATGGATGGAGCGTTCGCCCGAAGTCTTTTTGCTTGACGAGCCGACACGTGGCATTGACGTGGGAGCAAAGTACGAAATTTACCAGCTGATTATCCGCATGGCAAAGGAAGGCAAGACGATTATCGTGGTGTCAAGCGAAATGCCTGAGATTTTAGGCATTACCAACCGCATTGCCGTCATGTCAAACCATCGGCTTGCGGGCATTGTGGATACCAAGACGACCAATCAAGAAGAGCTGCTGAAGCTCTCTGCGAAATATCTGTAAGGAGACCCTATGGAAGACAAAGAACTGAACGAATACAGCGCGCGCCTTTTTGAACTGCGCAAAGATGGTGTGAATCTTATTTCCGCGCTCAAACAGGAAAACGCCGCGCTAAAACGCAATAAATTGCTCACAAAAGAGGAGCGCGACGCGCAGATTGCCAAAAACAACGCGGCAATAGAAAAAGCAAAGACCGTGGCGGCAGAGAACAAGGCGCAGATTGCCGACCTTGCCAAAAAAGCCGTGGCGCGCAGCAATGCGTTGGCAAAAGACGAGATTGCGCAGGTGACCGCCACGCAGAACGAAGCGATTGCCAAACTCAAAGCCGATTATGCGGCAAAAGTGGCGGACATCAAAGCCGCGTCTGACAAGCGCAAGCAGGACATTGTGGCCTCGTATGCGGGAAAAACGAGCGCGAAGGACAACGAGGACTGCAAAGAAGATTTGCGCGTGGCAAACTACGAGTTAAAGTCCGCGCTATTTGACGCGCAGAGCAAATTTGAGTCTGCGGTGGATGCGGCAAAAGCGGTCAAAAATCAGGCGTATATTGACCACGTGCAGAAAAACCGCGCGCTTCGTAACGGGCAGACGAACATTTGCGAGGACATTACGCTTTCCGTACAAGATTACATCAACAAATTCAGAATGTCTAAGTTCTTGCTGGATAACGGTTTGTATATCGCCATTCTGGTGTTCTTCATCGTGTGTATCGTGCTTGCGCCGCTTTCGGGAAACGGAAACCTTTTGAGTCTGCCGAATATCTTTACGATTTTGGAGCAGTCATCGGTGCGTATGTTCTACGCGCTCGGCGTTGCGGGCTTGATTTTGCTTGCGGGCACGGATTTGAGCGTGGGACGCATGGTCGCACTCGGCGCGGTTATTACGGGACTTATCTTGCATCCGGGGCAGAATATCGTCACGTTCTTTGGTTTGGGACCGTGGGATTTTACCGCGCTCCCCACGTTTATTCGGCTCGCTATGGCACTCTGCCTTTCTATTATACTGTGTGTGGCGTTCAGCGCATTTGCGGGCGTGTTCAGCGCAAAACTTAAGATTCACCCGTTTATCTCCACGCTTGCCACGCAGTTGATTATCTACGGTCTTTTGTTCTTTGGCACGAGCGGCACTCCCGTTGGCTCAATCGATGCGGGCATTAAAGATATGATTGGCGGCCGCTGGACGCTGGGCGTGCTGAACGGCGAACTGATTACTTTCCCTAAACTGATTATTCCCGCCGTCATCGCAATTTTTGTGGCGTGGTTTATCTGGAACAAAACGACTTTCGGCAAAAATATGTACGCCGTTGGCGGAAATGCCGAGGCTGCGAGCGTGAGCGGTATCAGCGTGTTCTGGGTGACGATGGGCGTATTCATTATGGCGGGCGTGTTCTACGGCTGCGGTGCGTTTTTGGAAGCTTTTAAGGCGAATGCGAGCGCGGGCACGGGACAGGGCTATGAACTTGACGCAATTGCGGCATGTGTCGTGGGCGGCATCTCGTTTAACGGCGGCATCGGTAAAATTGGCGGCGCGGTCATCGGCGTAATCATCTTTACGGGCTTAACCTACTGTCTTACCTTCCTTGGCATCGACACTAACTTGCAGTTTGTGTTTAAAGGATTGATAATTATCGCCGCCGTTGCGCTTGACAGCGTAAAGTATCTTAAGCGAAAATAGGAGCATGACCGATTATATCATCCAAGCCGACCATCTTACCAAACGCTTTACGCTGGACGCAGGCTTTTTTGCCAAAAACGACCGCTTTGTCTACGCGGTAAATGACGTGTCTTTCGGCATAGAGCGGGGAAAGACCTACGGACTGGTCGGCGAAAGCGGTTGCGGAAAAACGACCACTGCCCGGATGCTGGTTCGTATGTACAAGGCCGACGGCGGCGCAATCTGGTACACGCCCAAAACAACGGAGGTTGAGCCTAAAACAACGGTGGTTGAGCCTGTCGAAACCACTAACGGGGGGCTACCCGCTGACGCGGGTCGGGCTATCCGCACTTCCGCTTCCGCTCCATTGCCGCAAGCGGCAACTAGCGGTGCTCCTATCCCTAGCCCTTCTTCACAGAACATTCTTCTCTATAATCATGCTCAGTTGCGCCGTTACCGCGAGAAAATCAAATATGTGTTCCAGGATCCGTCACGCTCGCTCAACCCAAGGCTTACGGTATTCAACATTCTGACCGCCAGCTACCGATACTCATCGCTCTGGCCGGGCAAAAAACGCGCCTATGAACAAGCCGCACACATTATGGAAGAAGTGGGGCTTGACCCCAGCGATTTGGAACGCCGTCCGAGCGAGTTTTCGGGCGGTCAGCGACAGCGCATCTCTATTGCCCGCGCGCTTATCATGCAGCCGGAAGTAATGTTCTGCGATGAGGTTGTGAGCGCGCTCGACGTGTCCGTGCAGAGCCAAATCTTGAACCTCTTGCAGGACATCCGCGAAAAGCGCGGCATCTCATTCCTGTTTATCGCGCACGATTTACGCGTGTCCTGCTATTTTTGCGATACGATTGGCGTGATGTACCGCGGTATGCTCGTGGAGGAAGCCCCCGCCGCAGATTTGTTCAAGACCGCCGCGCACCCGTACACCAAACTGCTCTTTGCGGACTCAAACGGCATCGGCGCGTCAGCAGGCGGCGAAGTCAAGACCACACTGGAAACCTTGCGAGGCTGCCCTTTTGCCCACCGCTGCCCTCACGCCACGGAAACATGCCGCAGTCAAATCCCTGAGTGGAAAGCAATTTCTGATAGCCACAAAGTAAGATGTGTGCTAAAATAAAAAGGATTTCTCAAAAAGCGGAGAAATAAAAAATTGGAGGAACTATGACAAACGAAGAGGTCTTGGACGCATTGGAAAAAATCAAGACGTATTGCGCGGCGGATTTGCTTGACAAACTGGACTGCGCGATTGCGATTATTGAAAAACTGGAAGCAGACGGCATAAAAACGCCGCTCAAAACGGATTTTACGCAACTGGCAAAGGAGAGTAAGTAAATCATGACAGGAACATTCTGGTCGCTTGTGCCGCCGATTGTCGCAATTGCGCTGGCACTTATTACAAAGGAAGTGTATTCTTCACTTTTTATCGGTATTTTAATTGGCGGCGCGTTTTTTGCCATTGACGCAGGAAGCGGTTTTACGGGATTTTTTACGCATGTCTTTAACGACGGCATGATTAAACAGCTTTCCGACAGCTGGAACGTGGGCATTCTGATTTTCTTGGTGGTGCTCGGAACGATGGTCGCGCTCATGAATCGGGCGGGAGGCTCTGCCGCATTTGGCGAATGGGCAAAAAAGCACATCAAGACAAAAGTAGGCGCACAGGTGGCGACGAGTTGCTTAGGTATCCTCATTTTTATTGACGACTATTTTAACTGTCTTACGGTCGGCTCGGTCATGCGCCCGATTACCAAAAAATACAAGATTTCCCGCGAAAAACTTGCCTACTTAATTGACGCAACGGCGGCTCCCGTCTGCATTATCGCGCCTATTTCTTCATGGGCGGCGGCGGTCGCAGGCTTTGTGAGCGAGGGCGAGAACGGCTTAGCGCTTTTCTGCAAGGCAATTCCGTTCAACTTCTACGCTTTCTTTACGATTGGCATGATGTTCCTTTTGGTCTTCATGAAGTTTGAATTTGGACCGATGGCGCACTTTGAAGCGAGCCGCGAAGATGCCGTGCAAGACGATGAAGAAAAAACGGACTCGCGCGGCACGGTGTTTGACCTTGTGTTCCCGATTGCAAGCCTCATCGTCCTGTGTACGATTGGCATGATTTACACCGGCGGCTTTTTTGCAAGCGGCGAAGACCACAAAAACTTTGTGGACGCATTCGCAAACAGCGACGCTTCCGTTGGTTTGGTACTCGGATCATTTGCCGCGCTCGTGCTGACGGTTATCGTCTTCCTTATTCGCAGAGTGCTTTCGTTCAAAGATTGTATGGCTTGTATTCCAGACGGCTTTAAGGCGATGGTGCCCGCCATTCTGATTCTGACCTTGGCATGGACGCTCAAAGCGATGACCGATTCTCTGGACGCGGCAAAATACGTTGCGGGCATGGTGGAAGGCTCTGCACAGGGGCTCAAAAACTTCCTTCCCGCGATTATCTTTGTGATTGCGGCATTCCTTGCGTTTGCGACGGGCACGAGTTGGGGCACATTCGGCATCCTCATTCCGATTTGTATTGCCGTGTTCCCCGCCGCAGGAGACCCCTTGCGTATCATCTCCATTTCTGCGTGTATGGCTGGCGCGGTGGCCGGCGACCATTGTTCGCCCATTTCCGACACCACGATTATGGCAAGCGCGGGCGCACAATGTGAGCACGTAAACCATGTCGCCACGCAGCTTCCGTATGCGCTTTCTGTGGCGGCGGTCTCGCTTGTCACCTACATTGTGGCGGGCTTTACGCAAGGGCTTGGTGTCGTTGCAAGCGGTATCATCAGCTGGATTGTGGGTGTTGCCCTGCTCGTGGGCTTTATGCTTGTGGCGAAAAAAAAATTCGCAAAATAAAAGAGGGGAGTGTCACACGGAGTCAGGGCAAACGCATTATAATTCGTTCGCACCAGACAAAAAGGGCATAATAGGATGTAGTTGAACAAAAACAGGCTACCAGCGGAACCTGCCGCTAAAACCGCGGTTGAGCGTATAAGGTATAGGTCTCGCTTGCGCTCGCCCGCTCAAAGCGTTTTTTGCAGCAGAACCCGCTTTCCGCCTGTTTTTGTACAATTTGTTCTCTTTTCAGCCCTTTTTGCACAGATACAAGCAATCGCAGTGTAATGCGCTTGCCGTGTGTAATCGGCTGGTGGGAAAAACGAAGCGAAAATGGCGGCTGCGGGAGAAAAAGCAAGCGGCTGACCGAGCCACTGTGACGGAGCGAGCGAAGCAAGACGGATACCTACCACCGTCAGCGTGGCGAATCAGACGTGCTTTTTCGGTAGCAGACACCATTTTCGTGTTCTGATTTGCGACAGTTTGCGCTACTACGGTAGCCTTTTTGGTGCGGCCGCAATTCTATTGTCCAGCCGATTCTTTGGGGAAAAATTGCAATGCGTTTGCCCTGCACACGGCGCAAAATCCGTGTGACATTTTTTTACAGATGTGTTATACTGTTTCTATGGAACAGAACACAGCGACAGCAGAAAGAGAAGGAAAACTGGAGGCGGCTATGCGGGAAATCTGTCAGCTGCTTTCAGATAATCATAAACCTGATTTTATCTACGATTTTTTTGGCTGCTTGTTTACCCCTGCCGAGCTTAAAGACTTTGCCATGCGCTGGCTTTTGGTGCGTGAGCTTGACGCGGGAACGACGCAGCGAGAGATTGCCCGCAAGTACGGCATGAGTTTGTGCAAAATTACTCGTGGCTCGCGGGAATTAAAAAAGCCGGACAGTGCATTCCGCCGGCTTTTGGATTTAACTAAAAAGTAACTTATCGCAACAGCATTTCAATATCGTGTCTTCCCCAGCGTGCCGCCATATCAGCAGGTGTCTCGCCAGAAAAGTTCTTTATCTTGCGATCGATATTCAATGACAGCAGGTGTTTTATGGTCTCTGCATCTGCCGCGCGTGCCGCATAATGCATGAGGCTGTCTCCCTGCATGTCAGTTTTTGTACCACAGTATTTTACCATCACATCAAGTACGGCGGTGTTCTTATTGGTAATCGCATTGAGCAACGCGCTGTCACCGTCAGTTGTTGAGACAAATGGGTCAGCTCCACGTTCCAGCAGCACGTTAATCAGAGTGCGCTGATTTGATGTAATCGCCTGATAGAGTGGGGTAATGCCCTTTGCGTTGCGCTGATTTGTCGGATATCCCATATTGAGCAACATGGTAATCAGTTTTGCGCTTGCTTTTCTCTCCACCGCAATGTGAACCGGAGTGTTTCCGTCAGAGTCCACAATCATCGTGTTTGAGCCGAGAATGGTGCGGATGAGGTTTTCATCGTTTGAGCGCAGTACCAATGAGAACGGTGTCTCGCCATAGCGGTCACGGCTCAACGGATTTCCGCCCGCATTGCGCAGCATCGTGATGATAGCGATGTTTGTGTTCATTGCCGCTTCGTGATAGGCGTTTCTTCCAGACATATCCTGAATCTGGGGGTTCGCGCCGTTTCTCAAAAGCAATGATACCATGTTTTCATTATGAGCCTGTACCGCATCCAACAGAACTGAACGACCCGTCACGTCGGTTGCGTTTACATCTGCTCCGTTCGCAATCAAAAGCTGTGCCATCTCAGTTTTTCCAGAACGGCAGCAATCGCTTAACGGTGTCTTACCACTCAGATTTTGCGCATTCACATTCATGCCGAATAAAAGCAATGTCTGTGCGGCGTTCATCGCGTTCCAGCGTCCTGCGGCATGGAGCGGAGTGTTGCCTAAGTGGTCACGGGTCAAGTTGTTACGCGCGTCGGTTACAATACCATTTTCTGCGAGCACATTGATAGTGGAAGGACTGTCAGCCTTTACCGCAGAGAACAATGCGGTCTCGCCGTTTGCGTTTGTCGCATTGATTTTCGCGCCTTTTTCAATCAGACTGAGCACTGCGTTATCCAGTTTCCATTCAGATGCGTAGTGCAGGGGAGTGTTGCCGCTGCCATCGGTCATGTTCATGGTGCGTGACGTGATAATCCAGTCCTGTACGTCGCCACCTTCTTCAAGCGCGAGACGCAACGGAGAGTAATTCTGCATATTGGTTGCGAAAATGTCCGCGCCCTTGTCGATAAGCAGTTCTCCCGCGTTCTTCATATTTTTCTGTGTAGCAAGGTAGAGCACGGAGTCACCATCTTTGTTGCGTGCGTTCACATCTGCGCCGGTAGATACAATGTACTGAATGTATTCAAATGGCGCGTCATGCAGAATCGCTGTATGTAACGGCGTGTTTCCTGAAGAGTCCTTTGAATTGACGTTCTGCTTGGTAATCAACGTCTGAATCATATCGCTGGTCTTTTTGTGCAGAGCCAAAGTGAGCGGCGTATTTGACTGCATATCTTCCGCATTAATATCTGCGCCGGAATTCGCATAGAAAAGCACATGCGCGCCCAGATTTTTTTCAACGGCAAGCTGAAGCGGAGTAACACCCTGTTTGTTGCGTTCATTTATCGGCGCGCCACGGGCTACGAGCAGCTTGAGCACATCGTTTGTGGTATCTCCCATTGTAACGATGTGAAGCACCGTGTCGCCATACATGTCTTTTTGGGTTGCTTTTGCACCTGCGCCGAGAAGTTGTGTATAAATTGCCTGCTGAGACTGCACCGGGATAATCAACAGGAATGGAGTCTTTCCCATTGCGTCCAATGCATTCACATTTGCACCGCTTGCCAGAAGAAGTTTTACGATATCAGCATGACCATAACGAACCGCCTCATGTAACGGGCTTGCGCCGCTGATGTCTTGTGCCTGCAACATGTCCTGAATGCGGATTGAGCCATTGTTTTTCAAAAGGTAGTCAACGATACCCGTATGGCCAGAGATTGTCGCAATGTGCAACGGAGTCTGTCCATCGTGGAAGCGAAGCATGACGTTATGAGTTTTGATTGAGTCCTCAAAGTAGTCAAAATCTCCGCGGACCAATTCTGAGCCTGCCAGAATCAATTTTGCGGCGATGCGTATTGCTGCGGAGTCCTTTGCATCCTGAAAAGCGACTGCCAGCGGAGTGTTTCCACCGTTGTCTTTTACAGAAAGCGGAATGTTGTTGCGGATACAGATGTCGATTGCCGTCTCATCTTTTGTTTTTACAAAATAATGTACGATACTTTCGCCATCTACGCTGCGGATTTTTCCCGTCTGCTGGTTAATCATGGTGTCGTACCAGTCAGGACCTTGTGCCAGTGCCAGCTCAATGGCAGGAATCTCATCCACATCTTTTGCGAAAATATTTGCGTTCATTGTCGCCAGAACTTTTGTCGCTTCAAAACTACCGTTTTTTACAGCCTCAAGAATCGGAGTGTTTCCTACGGTATTTGTCGCTTCAATGTCTGCGCCTTTGATAATCAAAAAACTGCACAAGTCCGCTTCGTTCAGTCGTGCCGCAAGATGAAGTGCTGTGTTGCCATCTTCATCTTGTGCTCCCAAATCTTCCTTTGAACCGAAGCGTTCTTTTGCCTCTTCATAGCGGCCTTGTTTTACCAAGTCCACGATGGTCTCAGGTTTTTCATTTTTTGGTGCAGATATACAGCTGAAAAACAATACCGCACCAAAGGCTGCTGCAATTTTTACACATAAATGTTTCATATTGACTCCCAATCATAAGGTTCTGCCGGAAAAATTCGATTCCAGAGACCTTAAAAACTACTTCTTTTTGATTATCGGCTTTTTGTAATTTTATGTAAGTGATATAATTGACAGAAATGCGGTTTTTTTATACATTATATCCATACATCGGGCTATAGCGCAGCTGGTTAGCGTACTTGTCTGGGGGGCAAGGGGTCGCCGATTCGAATTCGGCTAGCCCGACTTTTTTGAAATAAACTTTTCTATAAACATATCTATATTAAACCCGGCGATTTTCTCGTCGGGTTTTTGCAAGGAGGAACTGAACATGGAATCAACCCGTGTACCTGCTCGTCTGGAAGAAACTGAAAAATCACGCTTTTTAGGAAAAACGTATGGTTGGATGGCATTTGCCTTGTGTATCAGCGCGGCGGCTGCTTATTTTACGGCGAGTTCAGAGCCCTTGCTCAAACTTCTTTTTGGGAATCGTGCCGCTGGTTTTATCGGCCTTGTGATTCTTGAGATTGTGCTGGTGTTCGCGCTTTCTGCCTCAATCAGAAAAATTCCCGTTGGAGTGGCTGCGGTTGGCTTTGTCCTGTACGCGCTTATCAACGGAATGACACTTTCTTCTATATTTATCATCTATCAGATTTCCTCTATCGCCACAGCATTTTTCTCGACGGCGATTTTGTTCAGCGTGATGAGCTTGTGGGGCATGACAACCAAACGCAACCTCGCTTCTTGGGGACGCTATCTGATGATGGCATTGCTCGGCGTGATTATCGCATCTGTTGCGGGCGGATTGATTTCATTCTTCACCAAAACGCCTCTCAACATGCTTGATATACTTATCTCTGTCGCAATCGTAATAATTTTTACCGCGCTCACGGCTTACGATTCACAGAAATTGCTTAAGACTGCTGAACATGCCCGCAATACCGATGACTATAAAAAAGTCGCTATTCTTGCGGCCCTTGAATTGTACCTTGACTTTATCAATCTGTTGCTTGCCTTGCTCAGAATCTTTGGCAAGAAAAAATAATCTGCGCTGAAAGGCAATGACGGCAATGGATGCACCGCAAAAAATAGACGCTGCTTTGTATCTGATACCTGTTCCGCTCGGAGAAACTTCCGTTGAGCAGGTATTGCCGTCTTATAATCACGATATCGTTGTCGCAATCAAACATTTTATTGTAGAAGATATTCGTTCTGCACGACGCTTTCTCAAAAAAACTGACTCCGCAATTGATATCGACACGCTCACATTCTACGAGCTGAACGAGCACACCGACCTTGCAAAAATCAGTCACATTCTTGACCCGCTGGAAAAAGGCGAGCCGATGGGGGTGATTTCTGAGGCAGGTTGTCCCGCCGTCGCAGACCCAGGGGCCGCCGCTGTCGCGCTCGCACAAAAGAAAAGACTTCCTGTAGTCCCGCTGGTTGGTCCCTCGTCAATCATTCTTTCGCTTATGGCAAGCGGATTTAACGGACAGAGTTTTGCTTTTAACGGCTATCTTCCCGTAAAACCTGCTGAACGGGCGGCAAAAATCCGTCAGCTGGAAAATCGCGCTTACAAAGAAGACCAGACTCAGATTTTTATCGAGGCTCCCTACCGAAACGCAAAAATGCTGGAGTCTCTGCTTTCAGCTTGCCGTGCTGACACAAAAATTTGTGTGGCGGTCGGAATTACCACGGCGCAGGAATATATCAAGACAAAAACGGTTGCCCAGTGGAAAAAAGAAAAGCAGCCTGACTTCCAAAAAATACCCGCAATTTTTCTTCTTTACAAATAATCTTTTTCATCGACGGATAGCATAAAAACCAAAACAGTGATAAAATATCTGATAGAGGTGTTCAATTATGAAATCTATTAAAAATGTGGTGATGTTTACAGCTTTTTTCTTTTTGTCTGTCGGTTTCGTGTTTGCAGCGAAAAATGCCAGCGTAAAAACAGAGGTGTCTTCTTTTGACAAGCATGGCAATGTGAATCTCAAGATTACAGGCAATCTGTTCGCCGCAAATGATTTCGGATTGGGCGACATTGTTTCTGTAAAAATTGGTTCCTACAAGTTTGATGCTGCTATCGGAAAAAATTACAGCGATGTCGATAACGGCGATTTTCTTGTCCGCATTAAAGACCAGGAAGTGTCCGCCGCAATCAACATGGGTAACCTTGAAAAAAAGAGTGGCGCAAAAGTAGGTGACACCGTTGTAATTACAATGAAAGAAAAGTTGGGCTATCTGCGTACTTATCAGGCGCGTTTGCTCAAAAAGAATGATAACCGCTCAGATTTTACCACTGACGATGTTTTTGCGAACTGGCGTGTCGTAACGGTAGGTAAAATTGCACCGGATCGTCTGTACCGCTCATCAAGTCCGATTGAGTCTGATGCGCGCGCCCCGTACAGTGCAGGTTTGCTTGCAAATTCTTCTGTCAAAACGATTATCAACCTTGCCGATAACGAGACTTCTGGAACAAACCGTATGTCTTTTGTGCCGTACTATGCTGACCTTGCCTCAAAGAAAAACGTGATTTTCTTAAACATGGGCGCGGCGTATACTGACAAAGTGTTTACCGCAAAATTCCATGACGCTCTGATCTTTATGGCTCAGCACAAGGGACCGTATCTGGTGCATGGAAAAGAGGGCAAAATCAGAACAGGTTTTGTCTGCGCTGTTTTGGAAGCATTGTGTGGCGCGACTATTGAAGAGATGGATGATGACTACATGCTGAGCTATGAGAACATGTACGGACTTAAAAAGACTTCCACTCAGTACATTGCGATTAATAAGTCAATTTCTGAGATTTTCAAAGAAATCAGCGGTGGCAAAAAAGTGACGAACAGCAACGTGCAGTCCTTGGCCGAGACCTATGTGAAAAAGACAGTTGGTTTGACCACAGAAGAACTCGCAAAACTCAAAGAAAATTTGATGCAATAGGGAGTGTCGCATGAAGATTTTAATACGCCCGCATGATATCGGAAAAGGAAGCGCAGACTGGCTCGGTTCCACTGCGCACGAATGGGGATTTGACGGCGTTCAGCTTGCCATCGCAAAAGCCGTGGAAGGTCAGAACGGAAATCCCGGCACGCTTACGCCTGAAGTCGTGTCAGAAATCAGACATGGCTTTAACGACCACGGCGTAGACATTCCGCTTCTCGGTGCGTATTTTAATCCCGTGCACTCAAACAAAGACAAAGTGAAGGCTGGCGCGGAAAAATATGCCGACCACTTGCGCCATGCCGCTGAATTCGGCGCAAAATGTGTGGCGAGCGAGACCGGCAGCTACAACGATGACAAATGGACGTACAATCCGAAAAATCAGACGGAAGAGGCGTTCAAAGAAGTCGTTAAGATTTTCGCTCCCATGCCGGCGATTGCAAAAGAGGCTGGCGTATGCATGGCACTCGAAGGCGCATGGGGACACTGCATGTACAAGCCTGAACAGCTGAAACGCCTCGCCGATGAAATTGACCCCGGTCAGAACAATTTCCGCTTTATCGTGGATATCTACAATTATCTATACATTGGAAATCACGAGGAACGCGCCAAAATATTTGAGACCTGCTTAAAGCTTTTCAAGGGAAAAATCTTTGGCTTCCACATGAAAGATTATGTGGTAAAAGGCGATGAACTGGAAATCGCACCGCTCGGTGACGGACTTATGGGCTGGAAAGATTTTTTGCCGCTTGTCAAAGCCGAATGCCCTGATGCGTACTTGATTTTTGAAGGCGTGAAGGAAGTGCCGAAATCCTTGCGCTTTGTAAAAGAAATCGTTGGTTAATGCATGGGAATGCGCGGGATAAAAATCCTGTATCATCTTTTTTATCTCGTGCATACTTTTGAATCTCACGCTTCTCCCATACACGTTCTGCCACCCCATTCGTGGGAATGCTCTCTTTCGCGTGCGATTGTCGCGTCAAAGTCTGCTATCGGCTCGCAGTTTGCTTCGATTTGCAATGCGGTTTTGTGCAGACGGCGCAGGCATTCGCTTTTGTCGTCGTAGCCAAGTTTTGATTTTTCTATGCTGTCTCCCAGCACACGGATGGACTCATCGTAAATTTTTGTCGGAACGGGGAAGGGGTGCCCGTCTTTTCCGCCGTGGGCAAAACTGAACCGCGCGGGGTCTTTGAACCGGGACGGCGTGCCGTAAATGACTTCGCTTACGAGCGTGAGGCTTTGCAATGTGCGCGGTCCCAGTCCCGGCGTGAGCAAAAGACTTTCAAAATCGGGATTGTCTTGGTCATAGGCAGTAGCGAGTACGCCGCCGAGCCGCTTTAAGTCCACATCTTCGGGGCGCACATCGTGATGCGCAGGCATAGTCAGATTGCGGCTGTTTTCAATGATGATGTTTGCGTCTTGTTTTTCTGCAAACAACTCGCCTTGCATTATTAAATTGTTTCCGCTGATTTTTGCGATTTCTTTTATCATGCGGTCGGGATTTTCGTGGCTCAGGGTAAGAATGGAATTGCGCGTGGGAGCCGCCGTGGAGTCGGTGAGGTTCAGAATTTTCCCGCGGTTTTCTCCCGTTACGGCAGAATGAGGCTCTTCCACAAAAGATTTGATGTCTGCCGAGCACCAGTGGTATCTTCGAGCCGAGCGGGTCTGGGTGTTCATGCCTTGCTGTACAACTGCCCAGTCGCCTTCGTCCGTCAGAATAAAATTGTGCTGATACAATTGAAATCCGTCTTGTACGGCGGTGTTGTCTACTTTGGCGCACAATTTGCTTGCCCGCACCAATTCTGTGCCGTTCAGTCCTGTGGCATTACAGAGCCAGTCAATTTGCTCAGGTGTCTTGCGAGAATATTTCCCCCGTCCGCCGCAAACGCACAATCCGAATTCTTTTGCGTGCGCATTGATTCCGCGCTTTAGGGCATACATTACGCTTGTGGTAATGCCGCTTGAATGCCAGTCCATGCCCAGCACCGCCCCCAACGACTGAAACCACAACGGGTCAGACAAACGGCGCAGCACGTCGCGATTTCCGTACTTGAGAAGCAGAGCTTGTAGGATTTCTGTTCCGAGCATCATCATGCGGTCGGCGAGCCATTTTGGTACCGTTCCGTGATGCAGCGGCAAATCTGCATAGCCAGTCCGTTTGAACATATTTCTATTATATAGTTTTTTTGCTATACTGTCTGTATGCATTCGATTCTTTTTATTTGCCACGGAAATATCTGCCGCTCACCAATGGCGGAAATGATTATGAAACATCTCGTTCACAAAGCGGGGCGCGACGCTGATTTTTACATTGACTCTGCCGCTGCCCAACGTGACGCGATTGGTTGTGGCATTCATCGGGGAACGCGGCAAATCTTGCGCTATTACAATATTCCGTTTACCGAGCATTATGCCCGTCTTGCCACACGCGCTGACTACTCGCGGTATGATTTGATTATTTGCATGGATGAAGAGAATATAGAAGATATGAATTATCTTTTTAGCGGTGACGGAGACGGCAAAGTGCATAAGCTGCTCGAATACTGCGGGCTGTCGCGTGATGTGGCGGATCCGTGGTATACCGGCAATTTTGAAGACACCTATCGCGATGTGATGGCTGGATGCGGCGCATTATTGGAAAAACTTTCGTGATAGAATGCATGGTTTCCTTGACCTAACGCTGTCTTTTCAGTACACTATTAGAACATATACACGATATACGTTTTTTGGAGTTATAAAATGGGTGCTATTAGCGTTATTCTTTTGGTTGCATTTGTAATCATTTGTATTCTTGCTGTTCTGCTGGTTTTGGTGCAGGACCAGGATAACAGTGGCATGGGCGGTTTGCTTGGTGGCGGAAACTCTGTCGCATTTGGCTCACACTCTGCTTCTGTACTTACAAAGACGACAGCCGTTCTGGTAGTGTTGTTTTTTGTCGCTACGTTCTTTATCGCTCTGTTGAACAAGAAAAAGGATACGGGTGCTGATTTGGCGGCTGTTGCTGTTGAAACACAGGCTGTTGAAGCGACGGCAGAAACTGCAGAAGGTGCTGAAGCCGCAACAACAGAATCAGCTGGCGAATGGTGGAAGGATGCTTCTGCTGCGGAAGCCACATCAGAATCTGCGACAAAATAAATTTTTCTTGGGTGGTTATTCATGGCTGAACAAGAAGCTGATATCATCGGTCATCTTCTCGAAATAGAACGCTCCGCTTCTACAGTGCTTTCTCATGCACAGGAAGAGGCGGAAAAGCGTATTTCGGCCGCAAAGACACAGGCTGATCAAGAATTTAAAGCTCAATATGACAAAATCGTTGCCGATGAGGAGCAGCGATTTGCCGCCGAGACTGCATCAGTCACCAAAAAATACGATGATGACGTAGCCGCCTATAAAGAGCGAATCTCTGGGGCTGCGAAAGACACATCTTCCTTTAACAAATTGCTTGATAAAGTTCTTTTTGCAAGCTGAGGCGGTGCGATATGGATCGTTCTGCAGCAAGTGCTTATGTCTACGCAAAAGCAAGCGGAATGCTTGCAAAATCTTTTGTCGGTTCTCGCGCTGAAAAATTATTCTCTGTAAAATCTTTACGTGAATTGTACGGACTTCTCTTTGACGATGAGGTGCCCGCCGTTCCCGAATCAATGCTCGCAAAAATAATTGAGACCAAAGCTCAGGATAAGTTTGTCAGTCAGTACACGAGTCTGCTGGAAAATTACTCTAAGCCCGACGAAGTGCTCATCACACTTTTGCGCTCTTATGATTATGAAAATCTAAAAGAAATTGGTGCGGCACTCTGTTACAAAGAAAGCGCGATGCCAGATTTGGTCGATATCGGCTCATATTCTAGAATTGGTTATAAATATTGGCCAGATTTGTCGGCTATGACTGCAAATTCTTCTGTTTCGTGGTATAATAAACCGCCTAAAAGTTCCGAGCAGCAGGAAATTGACCAGAGACTTGACAGACAGTATATCGCCCAGTTGTGGGAGTCTGCAAAAGCCGTGCCGATGACCGAGCGGGATTTGGTGCTTGATTTTGTTCGCCGTGAAGTTGTGTATCAGAACATCATGTGGGCATTGCGTCTCAAAGTGTTCTTTAAGTATGATGCGGACATAATTGCCGGTATGCTGTTTTATGAGAATGACACGTCGGTCAGCGGAGATAATCGGGCGGGCGCAAAAAATGATTTGTTTGCGAGGGATGCCCTTGCGATTTTGGATAAAGACACCGATTCTTGGGATGCATGGAGCGGCTGGAAATATGCTGACTTTTTGAATCCGCATGAAGATGGTGTGGTATGGGAAATTGACCCGTGCTGGGTGGAAAATTTGATGCGCCGTGATTTGAACCAACATGCGTTGCGGGCGTTTCATAAGAACCCGGATACGGCAATGGTGCTTTTTTCGTGGTTTAAGATAAAGCAGAATGAACTTGGTTATATCCGTTCAGTTGCAGAAGGTTTGCGCATGAATGTGGATGCTGACGAGGTTCTGACTGCTGCCGGCGCGACTGTGTCATCGGCAAAATGAGATTGTGGAGGTAAGGTATGGCCAGAACGACTCCTATGCGGCTTGTTGAGCTGATGGTTCTCAAAGATGATATCAATTCCGTTGTGGAATTTTTGGCGAAAAAAGGCAATTTTCAGTTTCAGGAGCATAGCCGCCCTGCGAACATCGAAAAAAAATCCCAACCAAAAGACGGCGAGACCAAGAATCCCGACGGCGATATTTTTAACGACTTGCAGAAGTCCCGCATTTATTTGTTGAGCGATGATTTTTCTGCTGAAGATATGGCGGCCGCAACTTTCCCGAATGATGACGACCGCGCGCTTGCAAAAAAACTTATCACTGATATAGAAGAAATTCATGCGCGCGAGTTGAAGCAGGCCGAAGAAGTAAAACGCATTAAAGATGCCAACGGCGAGGCTCATGCGTTTGCAAACCTCAAAGTGCCGTATGCGGAACTTGACCATCTTTCATTCCTTTCTCTGCGCGTCGGTCGCATCGATCCAAAATTGCTGGACGAAATCAAGGCGGAATTGGAAGGTCGTGCGGTGATTGTCCCGCTTGGCGATGATAAATCCCGTGTGCTTGCGGCTTCTTCCAAAAAAGCGCGCTTTGCCTTGGATAACGAGCTTAAAAAATTCGGCTTTATCAACATGGAAATTCCCAAAGATTTTAAGGGCGTTCCCGATGATGTGCTTCTTTCTCTTGCGCAGGAGCAGGAAAAAGCTGAGGCCGTGCTTGCGACGATTGCTGAGGAAAAACGCAATTTTGCGACGACACATGAGGCGGTGCTCAAAGCATTGCTCGCAAAATTCTCAATTGGTGGTCAGATTCAGACGGTGCGCAACAGTCTTGAGGCAACTTCGCTTGTGTACCGCATTACCGGCTGGATTCCGGAAAGTGACAGTCACCAGATGATGAATGATTTGGACAAACTTACTGAAGGCAGAATTGCAATCCGTGTGTATAAGCCTCAGGAAGTGCCGTCTGTCATTCGTGGCGAAGAAAAAGTACCTGTAAAACTCAAGCACGGAAAACTGGTCGGCGCATTTGAGCGCATGATTTTCAGTTATGGTTCTCCGCTGTACGGCAATATTGACCCCACGCCTTTTGTGGCGATGTTCTTTACGCTTTTGTTCGGCATCATGTTTGGCGACGCAGGACAGGGACTGGTATTCTTTCTTGCTGGTCTTTTGATGGCGTTCAAAGTGGTGAATGTGAGCGGCTGGAATAAATTCGCGCCGATTTTTATGGCAATTGGTTGTTCCAGCATGGTGATGGGCGTGCTTACCGGCGAATTCTTTGCGACAGAAAGTGTGCTTGAGCCGTTCGCAATGTGGGTGACAGGTCTTTTTGGAGACCCGCGCAGTCCGATTGTGAATTTCAGCCCGACGGGGCCAAATTATATCAAGATGATTTTCGGTATTTTTGGCGTGACAATCGGTATCGGTTTTATCATCAACACGGTGGGCTTGATTATCAATATCATCAACAATATCTCGCACCGTCATTTTGGAAAGGCATTGTTCGGAAAGACGGGATTGGCGGGAGCGTGTTTCTTCTGGTATGTGGTGGCGTTTGCAATCAGAATTGTAGCGTTCAAGCATAGTCCTGCCGTGTACGATTGGGTGATTATTGGAATTCTGGTGTTCTTTGCCGCCTTTGGTGAGCCGTTTGAACGCTTGGTAGACGGTGAGACCCCCGTGCTTGAAAACGGCGTTGGCTCAATGATTATCGGTGGCGTGGTGGAAATCATCGAACTGGTCTCCACATATCTTTCAAGCTCTATCAGCTTTGTGCGTGTGGGCGCATTCGCTTTGGCACATGCGGTTTTGGGCTTTATCATTTACATGATGACGGAGATGGTCGGCGGAATTGGCGGCGTGCTGATTTTAGTGATTGGAAACGCTATCGTCATCGTTCTGGAAGGCATGATCGTGGCAATTCAGGTTGTCCGTCTGCAATATTACGAGTTCTTCTCGAAATTCTTTAATGAAACTGGACGCGAATTTAAACCGTTCGTGTTTGAGTATAAATCTTGAGTGAGGTAACACTATGAATAAGAAGGTTTTTGTTATCGCAGCAGCGTTGCTCTTTGTAAGCATCGTCGGAATCAGCGCACAAGACGCAGCTCCGGTCGCTCCGGCTCCCGCACAGGAAACAGTGGTGACACAGCAGGCTGCCCCCGCACAGGTTGAGGCTGACAAAGCGGACAAGGGAAGCATTAAATTTATCGCGGCTGCAATCGCAGTTGGTTTGGCTTGTATCGCTGGTGGTATGGCAGTTGGTAAAATTGGTTCTGCCGCTATGGGTGCAATGAGCGAAAACGCAGAATTGAGCGGAAAGGCTCTGCCGTTCGTCGGTTTGGCGGAAGGTATCTGTTTGTGGGGATTCTTGGTCGCTCTGTTGATTATCATTCTGTAAGCAGAACGTGATTTTTAGGAAACGGCTTTGGAATATTTTGTTATTGGCGAAAGAGAACTGATTCTCGGCTTTAAGCTGGTCGGCGTGGACGGCACGGTTGCATTGAATCGTGACGAGGCGTTGGAAGCGTTTAATCGCGTGACCGGGCAGGGCGGAGCTATGGGACTTCCTTCGCCAGAGCGTCCCAAAGTGTTGATTTTGACGGAAGAGGTCTCAAGTATGCTGGAAGAAGAAGTGCTTGCTTGGCAGAAAAAGGCTGACTATCCGTTGATTGTGGAGATACCAGGACTTGGCGGACATCTGAAAGGGAAGAAGTCTCTTACGGAAGCAATCCGCGAAGCCGTGGGAATCTCGGTGTAAGAAACGACTTGAATATAGGTTATTCAGTAGAATACACGAGGATGGGAAGAAGAAGAATCGGGATATTCTAAATAAAAATCCTGTTCTATTCTGATGTATCTTCTGTATCATATTGAATGGCGAACTTAGGAATACAGAATGGAAGAACTTCGTTCGACAGAAATACTGGACAAAGAAATTGAAGCGGATGCACGCAAAAAGGCTGAGCGTATTTTGTCCGATGCAGATGCGGAATGTCAGCGGCTTCTTGCTGCGGTTGAGGACAGAGTAAAAGAAGCGTCTGAACAAAAATCCGCCTATTACAATGCAAAAATCGCGACCTTTAAGAAGAATCGGGACGCGGCTCTTCCGCTGGAACAGGAACGCTATCTTGTTTCGTTCTATACAAGTTCCGTTGCGGACGCATTTAACGCCTATTTGGAAAAATTGGGCGAAGAAAAACAACTTTCTCTGATTGAGACGATGCTCGTCCGTTCAAAACACGCGCTCGAAGGAAAAAAATTGAACGCAAGCGTGTTTGGTTTTGACCTCGCAGACGCGAAAAAGCTTTTGTCAAAGCACTTGGACGCAAAAAATATTTCTTGTGCCGAAACGACATTTGAAAAATCAGGGGACGAAGCTGTTCCTCTGAACAAAGTGCACAAAGGTATCATTCTTGAAAGTGACGACAAATCTGTTCGCGCACGTCTGACAATTGATCAGCTGGTGGGCGAAGTTGAAGATACATACAGCAATGAACTTGCGACGACTTTATTTGGCGGGAGGTTGCCCCAATGATTAGCGGTAAGATAACCCGCATTTCCGGACCGATTGTGTATGCCGAAGGATTGGAAGGCTGCGGTCTGTACGATGTTGTTGATGTAGGTAAGAAAAAACTGATTGGCGAGATTATCCGTCAGAATAAAGGCAAGGCGACCATTCAGGTATACGAGGACGACACGGGCATGGAGATTGGCGAAGAAGTCACTTCATTTGAACGCCCGCTTTCTCTGCGTCTGGGACCTGGTTTGGTCGGCACGATTTACGACGGCATTCAGCGTCCGCTTGAGGCATTGTTTAATGACTCTGGGGCGTTCCTTGCTCCTGGCGTGCGCACCGAACCGCTTGATGTGAAAAAAACATGGAAGATGGAAGTTGCCGAGGGCATTGCAGAAGGAAGCGCGATTGCTCCGGGTATGGTGCTCGGCTACGTGCAGGAGACTTCCTCAATTCGGCACGCCATTATGGTGCCGCCGACAATTCGCGGACGCACGCTCAAAACATTTAAGGGTGCGGGCGAATACACGATTGAAGATGTGATTGCGACGACAGAATTAGACGAGGAGATTCAGTTGAGCCACTATTGGCCGCTTCGCCGTCCGCGTCCGTATCAGAAAAAATTGACCGTGAGCCAGCCGCTTGTTACCGGACAGCGCGTAATTGACGTGTTCTTCCCGCTTTCAAAAGGCGGTACGGCTGCAATTCCGGGCGGATTTGGTACGGGCAAAACGATGACCCAGCACGCGATTGCAAAATGGTGTGACGCGGACTTGATTGTGTACATCGGTTGTGGCGAGCGCGGAAACGAGATGACTGACGTTCTCACCGAATTCCCGACATTGATTGACCCGCGC
>JAFSTK010000110.1 GCA_017450535.1 Treponema sp. | reverse complement strand
CCCGAAAAATTGCGAGCGCACAGGACGTGCGCTGAAAAGCGAGAAAGAAGCGAATTGCTGGCGCACAGGACGTGCGCCTGAAAAGCGAGACAGAAGCGAATGCTTCTGTTAAGCAAAAAAGCGGCAAGGAAGCCGCTTTTTTGTTGGAAGTGGGGGGAATTGAACCCCCGTCCGAAAGTGTAAGCCATGCACGTCTACATGTTTAGTTATGCGAGGTGGTTGTCGGGAGAAGGTAGCAGCATAACAAGCGTCTCCTCCGTATTCCAATAAGATGTCCTATGCGCCTACCGGACACGACACACAGCAAGTCCCTGTTTGTGACGGAAAACAAAACCGCTAGGAACAGCGCAGCTCTGTTTCCGGCCCAAGCAACTTACGCTGCGAGAGCTTCTGCGAAAGAAGTCTCTTCGACTTCTTCTTCTTTTCTTTCGAAAATTGCAGTTATTTTTTTCTCAGTTTGCGGAACCTTGACTCCGACATGCAGCACACGCCCTAATCACAATCGTCGAAACCGGTGCACCCCCGGAAAAACAAAAGCGAAACGGACGAGCCATTTCGCTTTGAAATATAGTGATAAATATGGATAAAGTCAAGTTTTTATCTGATTTTGCGCAAGAATGCATCCTTAAAACCGAATGCACGGAACTTTTCCTGCACAACGGTATATTCATCAGTGGTCAGCGGACCTACCATCACCTGATAGTTTTTGCCAGATGAAAGCGGCACTACTACCATCGGGTACTTTTCGCTGTATTTTGCGAGCAATCCCTCAACATTTTCTGTCGCGCCGAGGCTGGCAATCTGCACGTAGTATTTTCCGCGCTGCAAATCTTTGAGCGAAGGTACAAGGAAGTCTTCTGTTGAAGGAGCTTTTGTTACAGTCTCCTGTTCCTCAACAACGGCAGGCTTTTCCTCTTGAGCCACAACCGCGACGGGTTCTACGACGACAGTTGGAGTCTCTTCTGCAACGGGCGGATTTTCTCCAGCGGGTACCAGCACAATCGGTTGATACACACCGTCAGCAGCCTCTTCTTCTGCAGGTGCTTCGGCAAGGGCTTCGCTAGTCTCTTCTGTATCAGTTTCTTCTTCTACTTCAGGGACATCTTCGACTTCAACTTTTTCGCTTTGTGCCAATTCCTGTGTTTCAGGCGGAACATCGTCCACATACTCAACAATGACATCTTCAGCGACAACCGGCTCCTCTTCATCAACAGGCTTAATCATTTCCGCAAGCTCATCAAGATAAGCGTCTTCAGAAACAGGTGTTTCTTCTGCAGGCTTTGCAGGTTCGTCTCCAGCAGGGTCTCCGGGCGCATCAATGAACACAATGCGATCGACTTCAGGCTTTTCCCCTTCGGCAACAGCAAATGGGTCAAACAATTCCGCTTCGTCCTCTTCCGCAGGAGTTTCCATTGCATAAGTTTCGGAAACAGGTTCAATAACTTCTTCTTCATGAGGAGTTTCTACCACAATAACAGGTTCTTCGACAGTATTTTCAACTTCTGCGATTTCTTCTGGCTCAGCGACAGTCTCCGGCTCTTCCGCAGGCACTTCCGGCACCGTAACCACAACGGGTGTAACGGGTGCAACGACAGGCTCATCAAGAAGTGATTTCATTGTCACCGCATTTTCTGAAGAATATGCATCTCCATCGATTTCTTCAATCGGATTTTCTGAGGCATCGCTTCCATCATCATAACTTTCATAAGAGCCATCGCCTTCAGAAACGACTGCTGCACCAGAAGCGACTTCATCAAGGCTTCCCGCGCGTTTGGTAATTTTTACCTGCACATTGCTGTCTCTGGTAATGCTCAATTTATCTGCCGCTTCGGGTGAAAGCAAAATTGCGACACCTTCGCTAGGATCAATCGCACCCAAAATAAGCACATCCACAGTGCTTCCTGTCGCGGGATTCGTAACGGCAACGCTGTCTCCTGGCAGATATCCAATAGTACGGGCAAACAAGCCTTTGGGCATAGACCCAGCATCCGCCACCAAAGCACGGCCATCCAAAGACGGACGCGCCGCCGCAAAAAGCGTCGCCACTGTAAATAAGGTCAGTACAAAACCAATTAATTTTTTCATATCGCTACCCTCATTTCCCCTACTATCTCGCTCGCAAACCTGCGTTTATTTTTGCGGCGACAAGATTCGCAAAACTTGTCACACCATTTTCATTATTATCCTGTCGATTGACAGTTCCGATTTTTTCACTTCCAGCAGAAAGTTCTTTTCCTGTGGACACGGCATAATTTTTCCAAGTCACCTGCTTGATATTCGCAAGCAAAATCGCCTCCGGATTTGTGCTGTCTGCCGTGTAATCAACTTCCACACGCACCAGATAGTCCATGCCACCTTCAGCATTTTCTTTGAGCGCGGTCTTTAATGAGCCGCTGTCTTTATCGGTACCAATGTACACCGGAGAGCTTGATACAATGTATCCTGAATCAAAAAAATAGCCGATTATCGTCTGTTCAATCAATGAGGACGATGCGCACACATTTCCGTTTGTCGCAGGATTATTCTGGATTATTTGAACTGAAATATTCTTCGCAAACAGTGCTGCCATAGAAAGCAACAGACCACAAACCAAAATGATTCTTTTCATATCATGCTCCCACAAGACTCTATACAGTCTTCTCTGTATTAAATATCGGCAGTTGAGAAAAATGGTTTAGAGATTTTTATTCACAGATATATGTATTGTCAGTAAAAACAGGCTTGAAGGTCGGTTACCATGTGCTGATTGTAGACTTTCAGCGTGTTGCATGATATTATGGAAAGACGGTGGGTTTTCATGCAAAAAAATGATGCACGTTTCTATATAATTGGCGCAGGGTTTGCGGGACAGATGATTGCGCAGGATATCAAGCGCAAAAAAGTGTTCGGCTCCGTGGCGGCATTTTTAGATGACGATAAAAAAAGAATCGGCACGCAAATTGACGGCATCCCTGTCTTGGGTCCAATTGACGACACCACCAAATTTTTACGCTGCGCCCGCAACGATGAGGCAATAATCGCCATGCCGTCCGCGCCCGTTGAGCGAATCCGCGATTTGTACGAAGTGCTCAAGGCATCAGGCTTTATCACCATCCGTATTCTTCCAAGCGTAAGTCAGATTGTTGACGGAAACGCACATCTTGTCCAGACCCGTGAGATTGACCCGCTGGATATTTTGGGGCGCACACCAGTTACCGTTCCCCTACACGAAAGCCTCAAATACTTGCGCGGAAAACGAGTTTTGATTACGGGGGCAGGAGGTTCAATTGGCTCGGAACTTGCACGCCAGCTTTTGAGTGGCGGTGCGGAACGATTGTATTTGTTCGGTCACGGAGAAAATTCGATTGTCAGCATTTACCGTGAGCTGATTGTGTTGCAGAATGAAGGCGTTGGCGAAAAAGCGACAGTCGTACCAATTATTGGTGATATGAAAGACCGTCAGTATGTGGATTATATAATAGAACAAACTCATGCAGATGTGATTTTTCACTGCGCAGCATACAAGCACGTTCCCATGATGGAAGAAAACCCCGTCGCTTCAATTGAAAACAATGTGTTCGGCACGAAAAATCTTTTGGACGCATCGCTCAAACACGGTGTGCATCGATTTGTGCTCATCAGCACGGACAAAGCGGTGGAACCGGTGAGCGTGTACGGTGTGAGCAAAATGCTTTGCGAAAAACTGGTGCTGGATGCGGCAAAATTGACAAAAGAAAAGAATGCCTTCATGTTCGTGCGATTCGGCAATGTGCTCGGTTCCCGCGGGTCTATTTTGCCGCTGTTTATGAACCAGATAAAAAATGGCGGTCCTGTTACGGTGACTGACCCTGGCATGGAACGATTTTTTATGACGATTCCCGAAGCATGTTCGCTGGTTCTGGAAGCTGGCGGCGTGGGAAGAAATGGCAAGTCATATCTTTTGGACATGGGCGAGCCGGTAAAAATTATTGATTTGGCTGAGCAGATTATCAAATTCAGCGGACTGGAACCGCACAAAGACATTGAGATAAAAATCATCGGCGCGCGCGAAGGTGAGCGGCTTGAAGAACCATTGTGGCTTGCCGAAGAAAATCCGACCAAAACTAATTACGAAAAAATTCTTGAGCTCAAAAACCTTGAGATGGAGCATGATGAGCTTGAAGAACTTTTGGACGCGCTCTACCCCATCTGCTTTTACACATCGGGTGAAAAAATGAAATTCAGGAACAAATCCTTGCTCATTTCAATTCTACGCAAAAATGTCTCTTCTCTGGACGAATATTACAGCAAGGCGGCAACAACGGAACACCTTATTGACCGCGAGACTAATCTGACAAAGGTGACGCTATGAGTGAACAAATGCTGAAGGTGCCGTTTTTTCATGCGTCACTGGGCGAAGCGGAAAAGAAAGCGGTCTGCGATGTAATCGATTCGCTCTGGCTTACGACAGGCAAAGTGACGCAAGGTTTTGAGGAAGATTTCAAGTCATTTATCGGGGCAAAATATGCGTTCGCGGTGAACTCAAACACAAGCGGCATGATTCTCGCCATGGACGCATGTGGAGTCAAGCCGGGAAAAGCTGTGATTACCACTCCATACACTTTTGTCTCCACGGCCGCCTGCGCAGTTCATCTTGGCGCGGAAGTGCACTTTGCTGACATTGAAAAAAACTCGTATTCGATTGACCCGGAAAAAATTGAGGACATTCTCAAAAAAGATACAAATCACGAAATCTGTGCGATTGTTCCTGTGCATATCGCCGGAAACTTGTGCGACATGGAAAAAATCTGCGCGCTTGCAAAAAAATACAGCACGCCAGATAATAAAATCTACGTGATTGAAGATGCCGCGCATTCATTTCCGTCAAAGACAGCCCGTGGATATGCGGGTGTGCTCGGAGACGTAGGCGTATTCTCTTTCTATGTGACAAAGACAATCACAACGGGCGAAGGCGGCATGATTACGACGAATGACGACGCGCTGGCAAAACGAATTCAGACAATGCGTATGCATGGCATGGACAGAACTGCATGGGACCGCTACACCAGCCCGCGCGCGTCCTGGGAATACGACATTGTGGAGTGCGGATATAAATGCAATCTGCCTGATATTTTAAGCGCGCTCGGCAGAGAACAATTGAAGCGGGCGAATCTGTTTTATGAGCAGCGCAAAAAAATTGTGGAAGTCTACAATACCGCGTTCAAGACTTGCGATTTTATCCATCTTCCGCCCGACGGCGAAGGAAACGCATGGCATTTGTATCTCATCCGCCTTGACCCAGAAAAATTGGACTGCGACCGAAATGCGTTTGCCCGTGAATTGCAGGCGGAAGGAATTGGCATCTCCATGCACTTTATCGCGTTGTTCAAATTCAGCTACTGGCAAAAACGCTACCCTGATTTTACGGCGGAAAACTATCCGAATGCCGCAGAGCACACGGACAACACCATTAGCCTTCCCTTGTGGCCAGAAATGACCGACGAAATGGTAAATCTGGTCATCAGCACGGTCAAAAAACTCGGTGAAAAACATCGGAAAACAGGAAACTGATATGTGCGCAAAACGAAAAAAACAGGAAGAACAAAAAAAACTGATTTTCTCAAATGAATTTTTCAGCGACATGGAAAGCGACAACATGCTGTATGCCGTATTGATTCGCAGTCCCGTTGCCGACGCACATCTCAATTCAATATCACACCCGCATCTTCCCGAAGGATATTTTATTTTTGATGCGAACGACATCAGCGGAAAAAAGACAATTCAAACGCTAGGGCTTGAAATTCCTGTGTTCAGCACTGGCGAGATTCGATACATTGGCGAACCGCTGGGCATTCTGGTTGGAAAAGACGAAAAAAAATTACGCGAACTTTTGAACAGCGTTGAGATTCGCTATGAAGAACACTTGAACGACAGCACGGAACTTTTGGCGGAGCGAACAGTCTCCACAAGTGTACGCATCGATCAGTTTTTTGATGAAGCGGCATTTACGGTGGAAGGAACTTGGATTTCTCATATTCATCCAAAAAATTACAGTGAGCCAAACGGAGCATTCTGTTACCTCAAAGATGACATGATGCATATTTTTACCCCGTCCCAATGGCTAAGCCACATGCGGCTGTCAATTTCAGAAGTGACTGGAATAGATAAAAACAATATCGTCATCACCCGCACTCAGTTTTCTGAGCTGGACACAAACATCTTGTGGGTCGATTCCCAACTCGCCGCGCAAGTCTGTATCGCAGTGCTCAAAACAAAAAAACCGGTCAAACTAGTGCTCACGCGGGAAGAACAGCAGCAGTTTATTGAGAACGCGGCTCCCGTCTCCATCTCGCACAAGACCGCTCTGAACACCAGCGGCGAAATCATTGCGGATGACATTACGATTACCGTGGACGGTGGCGCATATAATCCGTTCGCGCGGGAATTTATTGACCGCCTCTGCATTGCCAGCTGCAACATTTACAGTCCTAAAGCCGTAAGAATCAACGGCAAAGTGTACCGGTCAGCCTATCCGCCCTACTCGGTCGATTTGTCCACGATTGACAGCCATGCGATTTACGCGATGGAAAGTCAGCTGCAAAAAATCGCAGAAAAAACAGGCTTTGACCCAATGGAATTGCGCACCCGAAATTATGCGCCGAGCGGAAAGAAAAAAAACACAATGCCGTTTCAACTTAACTGCGAGAACGTCATGGAAACAATGCAGGCAATTTGTCGTTCAAGCGACTTTAACCGCAAATACATCACCTACCGTCTTAACGAAGAGAATCGGTACCTTCAGAACAATAATTCGCCGTTTGCGCCCCCATTACGCGGTATGGGATTTGCCTGCGGTTTTTCTGGAAGCGGCTACAACGGAACAAGTTTTATCAAGAGCACCCCGTCTCTGGAAATCACCTTGGAAACAGATGGCACTCTGCATATTCACGCATTGCCCACATCGCTTTCCGTATGGAACATTTGGAAAAGCATCGCCGCAAATACGCTGGTAATCAATGAAAAATCAATTGTCTTAAATTCCGAGTTCACCATAGAAAAAGAGCCTGAAGCTCCGGAGACAATCAGCAGCAACATCAGCATTATGACCCAGCTGCTCAAAAAAGCCTGTGATTCGATGCGCCGCAAAAAAGACACAGATGCGCTTCCGCTCACTATCAAAAAAACAGTTCCGCCTTCCAAGAAAAAAATGTGGAACAAAGACCGCTTTTCTGGCATTCCTTTTATGAGCACCGCATTTGCAGCTTGTACCGTAGAAGTTGAGCTGGACTCTTGCACATATCGCGAGCATATCCGCAGCATCTGGATTGTTGTGGATGCAGGAAAAATTCTCAGCGCAAAAGCGGCAGAAGCGACGATAAAATCAACGGTCCAGCAGACTTTACATGAACTTTTTGCCGATGATGTCGTTCATTGTCCAAACATCCGCGTACAGTTTTTACAGTCTGCGAGCGAGCCAAAACAAATTGACGGCATTGTGTACTCATTGTTGCCGGCGGCATTTGCGGCGGCTTTGTCTCAGGCACTCGCAATCACCGTCACCAGACTGCCGGTTCAGAGCGACACGTTGTACAAACTGACAAAAAAAGCAAAGCGTCTCTTTGACGAACAGCGTGAAGCTGAACAGAAAGCAAAGGAAGAGAAATCGGCCGAAGAAAAACCTGCTGGCCAGACAGAAGAACTTGCAACATCAGAAGAGAGCACACAGGAGGCAAATGCATGAAGATTCCCGTAACGCTGAACGGCAAAAAAATAGTTTTTGACGCGAATCCAGATGACAATCTTTTGGAAGTGCTCCGCCAGCATAAATTGTTTTCTGTAAAAAAAGGTTGTGGCAAGGGCGTCTGCGGATATTGCACCGTATTGCTGGATGACAAGCCCGTCCCCAGTTGTCTGCTTCCTGTGGGCATTGTAAAAGGTGCGACCATAGTTACGCTGGAGCATTTCGCAAAAACGCCGGACTACGCGGACATTGCGGACGGATTTGAGCAGGCAGGGGTTCATCCTTGTGGTTGGTGCAATGCGGCAAAGTATTTTTCCGTGTACAGTCTGCTCAAGCGCATTTACCGCCCCTCAAAAGAAGAGTTGAACGAGTTAGCCGATGAGCAACATTGTTCTTGCACAAACCATGACATTTTTATAAGCGGCGTTTTATTCGCCACAGCCAACAAACACAAGCGTGAAGGACGGAAAAATGGACTCTAATAAAACAGTCTACTATGCGAACAATCTGGAAGAAGTGTTCTATCAGCTCAAAACCGTCGCAGGACTGCAAATTGTTGGCGGCTGTACCGGAAACGACCCTCTTGCAAACAATTTTCTGTCCGTGCGGAACTTGCCGGAACTCTCAAAACTTGAAAAACATGAACGCTATTTTGACTTTGGACCCGCCATCACGCTTTCAGAACTGGAAGAAGTGGGAAGAAACAATCTGCCGGTCGTACTGTATGATGCGATAAAAACAATCGCAAATCCCCAGGTGCGCAACATCGCCACGCTCGGAGGAAATATCTGCACAAAAAGCAGCAAACGGACATTGTACGCTCCCCTGCTCGCCTTGGACACACGCCTTGAATTTCAGCGCGGAACGGAGACAATGTATATTCCGTTTACAAAATTCACGGATATTCCGCCCGAATGGCTGCTCACCAAAATTCGCGTTCCCGTGGAAGAATGGGAAGTGACGGTGTTTCGCCGTGTTGGACCCGCGCACATCATTAACGAGCGGTCTGCATCCTTTGTCTTTTTGACCAACACGCAGAACTCACAGATTTCAAGTCTGCGCATCGCATTTGCAGGCGAAGTCTGGTTCAGAAGCCTTGAACTGGAAAACAAATTGTTGGGCGCTCATTTGCCCATCCCGGAAAAAAGCATTATCAGTCTGGTAGAAGAAGCCGCCTCTCAATTTGATGAAGCCGCTCAAAAAACGGGCAAAGAGATTCCGCCGATTTTGCGCGACCAGTTCTTAAATCTGATAAAATTCTCACTGGAACAGCTGACGTACTAACAGCAGCACCGCCAGAAAAATCACATTCAGCAGCGTAAAGAGCGCGACATAAGCACCGGCTTTCCGTCCGCTTTTTGTGTACATGGTAAACGAGATAAGGCTTGCAAGCGAGGCGACCAGTGTTCCCAGCCCGCCAAAGTTTACGCCGAGCAAAAGATTTTTTGCGTTCTCAACAAACGGATAGAGCAAAAGCGTGGCGGGCACATTGCTGATAACTTGGCTCGCAAGCACACCGGCACGAAGTTCATGCCCCTGCACGCCTGTCTCCAAAACTGACCGCACCGCAGGAATTGCGGCAATATTTCCGCTGAAGATAAAAAATGCTACGAACGTCAAAAGCAAAAAATAGTCCACACGAAAAAGCGTCTTGCGGTCAAAAATGAGCACCACAACCAGCACGATGAGCGCAAGAAGCGGTTTGGGAATAAGTTTTGCCACAGAAAGTAGACAGAGCGCGAACAAAATGCCGTACAAAGCCTTACGCCATGCAGAAGGATGAACTTGCGCATTTGGGCTTCCGAGCGCGGCAAGCGGATTTTTTGGCACAGCAAGCAGACTGAGCGCAAGCAGCCCTCCACAAACAATTGTATACGGAAGCAAAATCAGAATAAAATCAAGCAGACCGATACCAGTCTTTGTGTACAAAAAGAGATTCTGCGGATTTCCCACAGGAGTGAGCATGCTGCCCGTATTTGCCGCCACTGTCTGCAAGACAATCACATACGCAACGGAGACAGGCGGAAACGATTCCTGAGAGCCGAGCAACATGAGCGCAAATGGCACAAAGGCAATCAACGCAACATCGTTGGTTATCAGCATGCTGGAAAAAAAACAGAGAAAAACGAGCACCGCCGACAAAGAACGTGTCGAATGCACAATCGAGCAAAGGCGCACAGCGAGAGTCCTGAACAGGCCACAACTTTCCAGCCCCGCTACCGCCGCCATGAGCGCAAAAAGGACTGCAAGCGTATGCACGTCAATATATGAGAGATATGCTTTTGAAGGGGGAACAAAAAAGCAACTAATCAGCGCACAAAATGTTGCGATACAAAACACAGCGCGTTTTTTAAGAAAAGAAATCATAATATCATTTTGACTCCGCCCAATATCCACAGGAAACTGAACGGAGTCAAAACCTCGTCTTATATACCGCAGTCTTACGTCGGTCTTGCAATAAGACCGGCGTTAAAGATTAAAACAACAGAAAACTGTGCTTATTTCTTACACTGCTTTGAGAAAGTCTTTGCACCTTCAATCACAAGGATAACAGCGAGTACTGCCATTGCAGCAGCAAACACGAACTGGAACCAGTGTCCCCACATCGGGCCAGCAGCCTGAGCGGCACCAGTGAAGATGTTGATTTTTGCGATTACCGTGCGAACAAGCTGAGTAAGTGTTGCGGCAAGCATGAAAATCATCGGGATGAAGAACATCTTGTTGTTCTTTCCGACCTGACCAAGCCATGCAGCCACAGCCATCAATGCGATACCTGCGAGCAACTGGTTTGCGGCACCGAAGAGACCCCAAATCTGAGAAAGTGAGAGACCGCCAAGAACACAACCGATAACAACCATCAAGACTGTTCCGAAGAGCGGGAATGCGAGAACCTTGCGAATCGGGTTTGCAGCGTCCTTGTAAGTAGCCTCACCCTCTTTCAGGAACAATTCGCTGAACATAAAGCGGCTCAAGCGAGTACCAGTGTCCAAAGAAGTCAATGCGAATACAGAGACTGCCAAAGTCAGAAGAGCGTAGATTGCGTTGTTCTGGTCAACAAAACCGAACATCTTTGCAATACCAGAAGCGAATGCTACCGGTGGCGCACCTTTGAAAGCACCGTCAACGATGAAGTTCTTTGAGACCATACCGACAGCAATCAAAGAAATGATACCGAGGGCTGATTCAATCAGCATTGAGCCGTAACCGATTGCCTTTGCGTTCTTTTCGTTGTCCAGCTGTTTTGAAGTCGTACCAGTTGAAATCAATGAATGGAAACCAGAACATGCGCCACAAGCAACAGTGATAAACAACGCCGGGAACATAGGACCAATTTTTGTGCTCCAGCCAGTGAATGCGGGAAGCTCAAAAGTTGCGTTTCCAGTGATTGCAGACATGATGATACCAATCAGAGCCAATCCCATCATCGCATACAACAGGAATGAAGAGAGGTAGTCGCGCGGCTGGAGCAAAATCCAAACCGGAACGAGAGATGCAACCGTAATATACAGACCGATGAAAACAATCCATGAAGTGCGGCTCATTGCAAAACCGAAGTTCAGACCGATAACAACAGCCAGAACAATGCCAACCAAACCAATAGCTGTTGCCGGAAGAGTTTTGAGACCACATTTGTTAGTCAGAATACCATAGACGATAGCGAGAACGATGAACAGAAGAGAAATCATTGCCGTTGTCTGCGGACCAGTCGGGTTACGAACGATACCAAAAGCAATATTTCCTGCCGCATCAGCTGCAGTCGCGAATGTGCCGGCAACGACGTTTACGAATGAGGCGATAACCAGAATCAGAACGAGCAGAGCGAAGATGATGAACAGCTTCTTTGAAGTCTTGCCCATTGAAGCCTTGATGATTTCGCCAACAGATTTACCATCGTTTCGGGCAGAAGCGAACAATGAACCGAAGTCCTGCAAGCCACCGAAGAAAATACCACCGATGACACACCACAGAAAAACCGGAACCCAACCGAACACCGCAGCCTGAATCGGACCGTTAATCGGACCTGCACCTGCGATTGACGAGAAGTGATGTCCCATCAAAACAGCCGGTTTCGCTGAGACGTAATCCACGCCGTCTGCTTTTTCTTCAGCAGGCGTCTTTTTTGCGGGGTCGATTCCCCACTGCTTTGCAAGCCAAGAGCCATAGAAAACATAGCCGATGAAAAGCAGAGCGATTGCAGCAAGAATAATCAATAATGCTGTCATCTGTTTTCCTCCTAAGAAAACGTTTTTTATAGATTGCCTGTGAGTTTCTGCAAATCTTTGCCAAAGCGGTTATACCCCAGCCGACCCGTAGAAGTCTCATAAGCTAATGCCCTAAAATGACTCCAGCCATACAGACTGAATTTATATGACTTGTAATATTTCGTCTTCTTAATTTGCTTGAATGCGTCGTCGTCGATTTTGTCCGCCAGCGCGATGAACGTCACATCAGAATTGCGGTGCCCCATGTACGGCTTTACGCGAGAAATTCCCCGCTCCCACGCAATTTGCGCAAGTTCCGCCACTTTTTCTGCGGAAAGCGAGTCTGAAACTGAAAAGAAAACAAATTCGTTGGAATCTACGTCCGCAACGTGCGCGACTTTTACGAGAAAATATTGTTCTGAATGGGAATGAAACTCGGCCTCAGCAGCAAAGGGCGCACTTACTCCGTCGGTCGTGACATTGTAATACCGTTCAAACGAGTGCAACAGTGTCTGTAAAGCGTCCTTGCTTTCCATAAGTGATACTAAAGTATATGTAGTATTTATAAAGTGGTCAATAGGAAAGCAAAGGCGCGCTTTAAAAATTAGGTCTAGACTTCAGCCTTCCACAGACCGTGTTTGTTGCAGTATTCGTAGGCGGCAAGCAGTTTTTCGTCCGTGAGCGTAAACTTTGCTTCGGGCACTTCGCCGGGATTCAAATTCTTGCGGTACACGCCTTTGTCTGTCTCCAACACAATCCACTGAATCCAATGGTCGTCTACCATCGGATGCGCGGCTGAGCCGACTTTTACCGTCACGCTGTTGCCATTCTGTTCGATAACGGGCACATGTTTTTCTGCCGCGCCATCGGTTGTATTCGCTTTCAGCTCTTTCATCTCATCGCCACAGCACACTACTACAGGACATCCCTTGTTGACGATTTCCACAATTTTGCCACATTTCAAGCATTTAAAAAATTGAACCATAATCGTACCTCTCATCATTTCGTTGTTTTTAGTATAACAGAGTTATTTGGAAACGCAAGGAATTTATCCTTCAGCGTGAGATTTGCTAAAAGCCGTAGCCCGCATCCTCAGTTTTTTTCGCCGGTTGGAACACTTGTGTCATCACTTCCATCACGTTGCTTACAGGTATAAACGTAATCCCTTGCTTTACGTGGTCTGGAATGTCTTCCAAATCGCGTGTATTCGCCTTGGGAATAAAAATCGTTTTGATACCGTTACGCTTTGCGGCGACCGTTTTTTCACGTAGACCGCCAATCGGCATCACCTGTCCGCCAAGAGCAAGCTCGCCTGTCATAGCCACATTCGGTTTTATGACGCGCCCGGTCAAAAGTGACATGAACGTAGTCGCCATTGTGATGCCTGCGCTCGGTCCGTCTTTTGGTGTCGCACCTTCGGGAATGTGAAGATGAATCGTATTGTGCTCAAACCAGTTGGGCTTTTTTATGTTATGCTCAATCGCATACTGCTTTACCCAGTTCATCGCAATCTGCGCGCTTTCTTTCATCACATCGCCGAGCTGACCGGTAAGCTGCAGGCCGCCCTTGTCGCTCTGGAACGCAATACTTTCTATTAAAAGCGTATCGCCTCCCATGCTCGTCCATGCAAGTCCGATTGCCGTACCCGGAACAGTCGCGCGCTTGATTTCGCTCTCGTCAAACACAGGCTTTCCGAGATATTTTTCCAAATCGGGCGCGTCCACCGTAAAGGTTTGCGTTTTGAGCGCGTCCAAAGCAGAAGCGTCCGCTGTGACCGCAGAAAGTTTTTTTGCGTCTGCAGGAATGCCAGTCAGCTGCTGGGTGACGATTTTTCGGTGAATCTTGTCCACGCATTTCTCATAGTTACGCACACCGGCTTCACGCGCATATTCTTCTGCAATACGAAGCAGAGCCGATTTTGTGTACTTCACTTGATTTTTCGCGAGTCCGTTTTTAGCGAGATTTTTTGGCACAAGATATTTCCGCGCGATTTCCAATTTTTCCTGGTCGATATAGCCAGAAAGAGAGATGATTTCTGCACGGTCAAGCAATGGCTCCGGAATCTTGTCCAATGTGTTCGCCGTAAGAATGAAGAACACGTCGCTCACATCAAACGGCAAGTCAAGATAATTGTCACGGAAGTTCACATTCTGTTCGGGGTCAAGAACCTCAAGCAATGCGCTCGCTGGGTCGCCGCCAGAATAACTCGCGCCCATCTTATCTACTTCGTCAATCATAAAGACAGGACTTTTTGTCTTGGTGATTTTGAGACCCTGCAAAATTTTTCCGGGCATTGCGCCAACATATGTCCGCCGATGTCCTTTGATTTCTGCCTCATCACGCATACCGCCCACACTAAACCGGTAGAACGGTTTGTTCATGGCATTTGCGATTGAATGACCAACGCTTGTCTTACCCACGCCCGGCGGACCAACGAGAATCAAAATGGAGCCTTTGTTATCTTTTTTGAGTTTGCGAATCGCGAGGTACTCCATGATACGCTTTTTTACGTCGTCCAAGCCGTAATGGTCTTTTTCCAGAATCTTGTAGGCCCGGCTCAAATCGTAGTCCTCTACACTATCGTCCTTCCACGGTAGCGCGCAGACAAGCTCAAGAAAATTGCGGCTCACAAAATATTCGCTGGAACTTGGGTCCATGATATTGAACTTTTCCAGCTCATTGTCCACAGTCTCTTTGATTTCGCCTTCAAAGCCGAGCGCGTCAATTTTTTCCTTGAACTTCTGGTAGTCGCTCGCCATGTTACCCGCGCCTGTTCCCAGTTCGTCCTGAATCGCCTTCATCTCTTCGCGCAAGAAATATTCACGCTGATTTTTTTCCACGCGCTCGTTCAGTTCAGCCTGCACTTTTTTCTGTATGCGCAGAAGCTCCTGTTCTTTTTTGATGTAGACCAGAACCTGTTCCATGCGGGCGCGCACATTGGTCTGCTCCAGAATCTTCTGCTGGTCTTCTTTTTCAATAGAAAGAATTGATGCGATAAAATCCGCGATTTTGCCCGGATGGTCGATGTTGACCATATTGAGGCGCATCTCTTCGCTGAAAAGCGGATTGTTCTCACTCACCTCTTTCATCTCGCTGATGAGCGCGCGGGTGAGAGCTTTTACTTCTAATGTATCGTCCTCTTCGTCGTCCAAATATTGCACGGCGGCAACCATTGGCTGAGAGGAATTGAGCGCGCGACGGATGCGGAACCGTTTAATCGTGCTCACAAAAATATTTACGCCGCCATCGGGCAAATTGATTTTTTTGATAATACGCGCGGCCGTACCCACTTCATACAAATCGTTGATTGACGGGTCATCCGTATCATTTTTAAGAAGCACCACGCCGATAAAACCGTCTTCACCGTAAGCCTTTTCGATTGTCTTTACATCGTCAGTGCCATTTATCATCACCGGCGTAAAAATTCCGGGGAACATCGGCCGTCCGCCAAGCGGAATCAAGTGCAATTTATTCGGCAGCATCTGCTCCACAGGGACAATCTGCCCCATCAGATTGCTCATGTCCACTTCAATCTTGATTTCATGCTGTTTTTCTTCTGATTTTTCTTCAGGCTTTTCCGCAGATTTTGGCTTGCGTCCACGTTTTTTTGCGGGTTTTTCTTCCGATTTGGGCGCGTCATTATTTGCGTCAGACTTTCGCGGACGACCTCGCTTTTTCTTTGGACTCTCGTCCGTCTTTTCTTGTGCGTCAGTATTCTGTGTATCTTCGTTCTGATTTTTCGTCAGTTCTTCATCGTTATCCATAGTTATAATATACTATTTTTAAACGAATTCGGCAAATTTTTTGTCTATATGAATGCAGATTGAACAGACAAAAATAAAAAACGCCCGCCAAATACAGCGGACGTATCAAGTTTGTTTTTATGCAGGCGTTACTGTCTCTTTATGATAATTCCCTGCAAGTCAATTTCATTTGCAGAAACAGGAACAATTTTCACTTCAAACGGTGAAGCACCAAAAGATTTCACTTCCTTATAGAAGTCTTCATAGGGAATTTCCGTGTCAGAGCCGTCAATCACAACAGAAGCCGTCGTCAAAGTAAGACGTTTTCTATTCAATGTATAAGAACCTTTCAAAAGAAAGGAAGAATCGCCTTGTCCATACATTTCGGTAAGCATCTCTTCGGTATAATCCTTATCGTAACTTTCCGCCTTATAAAAACTAGTGGAAACTAAACGGGTATAAGTACCATCCGCATTAAAAGTGAATGTATTGTCCTGCTTAGTATATATAGCCGCAATATCAATCAGCGGATTAAGCTCACTTGCCAAATCAGTTTTATAAGTTAATGAAGATTTCCACACACCCTCAAGATTTACAGCAGGTGCATTTGAACAAGAAACCATGGTAACAGCACATGCCCAAAAAAATACAAAAATACCAGCAATCACATTTTTTTTCATACAATTTTCCCCTGTACATAAAAAAAGCAGGAAACAAATGCTTCCTGCTTTTTGTCCACTGTATCAGTAACTAATTACTCACCAGTTACGATAGTTGTGGTCTTAACAATGATTCCAAGAAGAGAGAACTTCTTTGTATCGATTGTAGCGATCTTTGTAATGCCACCGTTCTTTGCAGCGGTTGAAACACCGTTGTCTACAGTTGTCAACGGGATAACTCCGAAGAGCCATGTACCTGTTGCTTCACCAGTTTTTGCCATTGATACACCCGGAACAACAGCCTGTCCAGCACCGAACAATCCACCGTAACCCGGTTTCACAGTTGTACAACTTGTAACAGCAAGAGCCAAAGCAGCCGTTGCAACCAAAGCCAATAACATTTTCTTCATAAAAAACTCCTTGTCAATTTTGTTTGACCTTTTTATTTTACCACACTAAATATTTGCCGTCAAGCAAAAATTCAATAAATATTAATTTTTGCTTGAAAAAAAATCGGACATTATTTTAAGAAAACTGACTCAGTTTGCGGGGATGTCAGTTGTTTTTTTTGCTTCGCAAACTTAACCACCAGTTTTTCACCGTTGAAATCAACTGTCGCTTTTTTGCTTTCTGACTTGCCTTCCAGAATCAGCAGAGAAAGTTGTTCCTCAATCTCACGCTGAATCAGACGGCGCATCGGACGCGCACCCATGCTGGGGTCATAACCGTGGTCAAGCAGATAGTCGCGCGCTTTGGGTTTGAGCGACAGCGTGATTTCCTGCTCAGAAAGACGCTCTTCCAGCTCGTGAATCTGAATGTCCAGAATCGCGCTCACCTGCTCGCGGCTCAATGCGTTGAACACCACCACGTCATCAATGCGGTTCAAAAGTTCAGGGCGCATAATGCGTTTAAGCTCTTCCATTGCGCTCGCCTTGATGTCGCTGTACGGAAGCACGCCGTCTCCCGCCGAAGAAAATCCAAGGCGATGGTCGGAAGTAATTTCACGCGCACCCGCATTTGAAGTCATAATTATTACGGTGTTGCGGAAATTCACCGTATGACCAAGATTATCGCTCAGCTCGCCCTCTTCCAGAAGCTGCAGAAGCAGGTTGAAAATATCGGGATGCGCCTTTTCAATTTCATCGAGGAGAACCACGCTGTACGGCTTCTGGCGCACCTTTTCGGTAAGCACACCGCCCTCGTCGTATCCAATGTATCCCGGAGGCGCGCCCACCAAGCGGCTCGCATTGTGTTTTTCCATATAATCGCTCATATCAACGCGAATCAGCGCGTCTTCGGTTCCAAAGAGGAATTTTGCGAGCGTTTTTGCAAGCTGTGTTTTTCCTACGCCTGTCGGTCCCAGGAAAATGAATGAGCCAAGCGGACGCGCACTGGAAGAGACTCCTGCACGTGAACGACGGATTGCGCTGGAAAGCAGTTTAACCGCCTCATCCTGACCGATAACGCTCTTGTGCAATTCCTCTTCCATGTGGAGCAATTTTGCGCTCTCGTTGGAATCCAGCTGCTCCAAGGGAATGCCCGTCATACTGCTGATGATTTTGGTCACGTCTTCCACCGTCACACGCTTTTTGACGTTCTCAACATTGTTTTTCCAGTAATTGCTGAACTCTTCCAGCTTTTGCTTGAGGTCGCGCACTTTGTCACGTACCATTGCGGCATGCTCATAATCCTGATTTGCGACCAATTGTTTTTTCTCTTCGCTCAGCTCTTCAATGCTCTTCTCAAGCTCGGCAAGCTGTACGGGGCGCTCTTCTTCCTGAATTTTTTTTGCGCTGCCAGCCTCGTCCAAAATATCAATCGCCTTATCAGGCAAGAAACGCTCAGGAATATAGCGTGTGCTGAATTTTACAATCGCCGGAATCACATCGTCATCATACGCAACATTGTGGAATTCCTCAAATTTTGGCTTTAAGCCTTCCAAAATCTGAATTGACTCTTCCGCAATTGGCTCGTCAACTTTCACAATTTGGAAGCGGCGTTCAAGGGCGGCGTCTTTTTCAAAATATTTGCGATATTCGCGTAACGTCGTCGCGCCCACAATTTGAATCTCGCCACGGCTCAGCGCAGGTTTTAGGATATTGCTCGCATCCATCTGTCCTTCCGGGCCGCCCGCACCGATTATCGTGTGCAATTCGTCCATAAACAGAATGATGTCGCCGCTCTCACGGATTTCTTTCATCATGCGCTTCATGCGCTCTTCAAATTCGCCGCGATATTTTGTGCCCGCAATCATCGCCGCCAAATCAAGAGAAAGAATGCGTTTTTTAAGCAGATTACGCGGAACATCTCCACGTGCAATATGCTGGGCAAGGCCTTCGGCAATGGCTGTTTTTCCTACGCCCGGATCACCAATGAGCACCGGATTGTTTTTTGTGCGGCGGCTTAAAATCTGAATCACCCGGTGAATTTCTTTTTCACGTCCCACCACCGGGTCAAGTTTATTCTCACGGGAAAGCGCGGTCAAATCTCGGCTGTAATCTGCCAAAAATGATTTTTTCTGCTGACCGTCGCCCTTTTGTCTCTGCTCATTGCCGCCAGAAATGCTTTTCATCATCGAATTGGCAAATTCATTCATAGCCTGCTGATTATCTGATGCGCTTGAAAGATAACTTTTTTGTATCACAAGCACTTCATGACGCACATTCTCAATGCTCAGTCCGGCTCGTTCAAAAAAACGCCAGCTCACACTCTGTTCCTCGCGCATAGCGGCAAGCAAAAGATGCTCTGTGCCTACATAATCATTGCGAAGTGAACGAGACTCAATTGCCGCCATATCTACCAGCGTGCGCAAACGTCGGGATGGAGGCAAGTCGCTGTAGTCCGCTGAAAGATTTTGCGCCGGAGAAAGACTCTGTTCCAAATTGAGCTGAAAGGTAAGCACATTTACATGAAGATTTTGCAACAGAATGTATCCAAGTCCATCGGCACTTTTGAGCAATGCCAAAATCACATGCTCCGGCAACAATTCCGTACTGCCGCTTTTCCGTCCTTCATCCTGAGCAAGAGCAACCAGCAGACGCTGTGCCCGTGGAGATAATCCTTTCATAGTGACCTCAATTTACAGTTTTAGATTTTCAAACGCTTCCTGCAGAATCACCGCACGCAAACGCTCTGTCTGCAACTGCTGATTTTCCACAATATCTTCTGGAAAATGAAATGTTCCGTTTTTTAAGACAAATTGCAGATGCCCGTCCTGCACCCGGTACAAAAGCGCACACAATTCGCTGTCATCAATACCAGAGAGCAAACCCGCATCTTTTCCCCATTTTATCTTAGATATAATATCGACAGATTCCCGCAAAGGCATGAGCGTGGAGTACTTTGCCGACGCATAGGCGCGAAACAACATGTTCTGCAATTCCGTAGGATGCTTCAGCAAAACCGTCTCTCTCAGACGGCGCTCGCTTTCAGCAAGATATTTTACCGCAGAGACAATGCTCGCCATCTGGTCAAACTCGCTTCCTGTCGCCGATGTCTTGGTGGACACCTGATAATATGCGCCCAATGATGCGCCCCGCTCCGAGCCAGAGCCAAAACATGCGGAAATATCCACGCCTTTTTCGTTCAGTTCTTTTGAATAATCGTTCAACTGACCGCAAAAAGAAATTGACGGCAGATGAAGTCTCGCGCTCACTTTCATGCCGCTTCCACTGTCGGAAAATGCGGTCGTCAAAAAACCAAAATCATAGCTTGCGGCAAACTGCAATTTTTTCTGCAGCTCCGCGTCAAGCTCATGGCACATATCGTAAGCGGCAGAGCCAGCAAGCCCCGGCACAAACGCGCTGATTCGCACATGGTCTTTTAAGTTTACCGTGCAGGCAACCTTTCCGTCCGTGCGCATAACAATACCTGTTCCCGGCGCATTCTTTAACTTTTCATCCAGAACGCCACGCTCGCACAAGATTTTTGTACCCAAGTCATCCAAATCTTTTACCGCAAGAGCCTGATAACTGTCCGGGTCACTTCCTTGCGCAAACGAATCGAATACCAATGCCTGCACTCGCTCAGCGTCATCAGATGAAAAATGCGATGGAAACGGAAAATTAGCGAGATTACGGGCAAGTCGGACACGAGTAGAAAGCACTACATCGTCTTCAGGACCAGCGTATGCGTACCATGCGTCCGTTCCCGCCGCAGTGCGTTCGGTCATTGGTCACCGCCTGCAACACGAGTTTTTTCAAGCGCGCGGAGATAGTCACGGTACAAAGCCGCCTTTTCGTAATCCTCTTTTTTAAGTGACTCTTCCAATTTTGTGCGCAACACAATTCTGTCGTTTAACACGGAACGGAAATTGCGCAGGCGGTTGGGCATGGAGCCAGTATACTGACCCTGCACGCCCTGATTTTTCAAAATCTGCTGAATATCGTCTCTAAAAATGGCATAACATTCAGGACATCCTGCCATGCGTTTTTTTCTGATAATCGAAAGACTTGTTCCGCACACCGGACATACACGGCTTTCTTCTTCGGCAAGTTTTTTGGAGATTTTTGCCAATTGCGCGAACAGACCACCCACATTTTTTTCGATAGATTTTGGGTCTGGAGTCACACCGTTCTTGGCGGCACAATCCATGCAGAGATTCAGCTTACGCTTTCCCTGAGGGCTCACCTGCTCGATGAAAAAAACGGCATTGTTCGTATGGCAAAAATCACAGATTATTTCGTTCATTAACCCACCTTACACTATAAGTATAACACATTTTAGTGGCAATCGAAAAGGAAAAAAGCGACTTTTTTATCTATTTGACTATAAGTGCTACAAACTTTATAATGGGTGCCAGAGGAAACTATGGCAGAGAAAATTGAAAACAGCATTATCAACAGCGCACTGTTTACCGACTTCTATGAACTGACTATGGCACAGGGCTATTGGAAGAATGATATGAATCAGCAGGTCGTATTCGATATGTTCTTCCGCAGACAACCGTTTAAGGGCGGTTTTTCCGTATTCGCAGGTTTGGACACACTTCTTGAGGCGATTACTGATTTTACCTTTAGCGAAGAAGACATTGCGTACTTAAAAGCGCAGAATATGTTTGAGCAGGGATTTTTGGACTATCTCAAAGATTTCCGCTTTAGTGGTGACTTGTATGCCTTTGAAGAAGGCTCAATTATTTTCCCGCAGGAACCAATTGTCCGCATTCACGCAAATCTGATTGAAGCGCAGATTGTGGAAGGTTTGGTGCTGAACCACATCAATTTCCAGAGTCTGATTGCAACAAAAACTGCGCGTGTGTGGCTTGCAAGCAAAAAAGGCGCGATTATGGAATTTGGTCTCCGCCGCGCACAGGGAAATGACGGCGCAATGAGTGCGACACGCGCATCGTTTATCGGTGGAGCGGCAGGCACTTCAAACACACTCGCCGGAAAACTCTACGGCATTCCTGTTATGGGGACGATGGCACACTCTTGGATTATGGCATATCCGTCTGAGCTTGACGCATTCCGTGCCTACGCAAAACTCTACCCCACCAAGACGGTTTTCTTGATTGACACTTACGACACGCTCAAGAGCGGCATTAAAAATGCAATCATCGCAGGAAGCGAGCTGGTCAAAAAAGGCTTGAACTTTGGCGTGCGCTTGGACTCAGGAGACATCTCGTATCTCACCACTGAAGTGCGCAAAGAATTGGATAAGGCCGGCTTCCCGCAGGCGACGATTACCGTCTCAAATGAGCTTACCGAAGAAATTGTGGAGACGCTTGTTCAGCAGCACACGCCGATTAACAGCTGGGGCGTAGGCACACACATGGTGACAGGCGGAAATGAAGCGTCATTTACCGGCGTGTACAAACTCGCCGCCCGCCACGACAAAACCACCGGCACAATGAAAGCCGCCATGAAATTCAGCGATAATCCGGAAAAGAACACGAACCCTGGCATCAAAAACGTGTACCGTCTGTTCGATGAGAACGGCATGGCAAAAGCGGACATTCTCGCCCTGGAAGACGAAAGCGTTACCGAAGGCGAAGAAAAACGCTACTTCCACCCCGGTGTCGATTACCGACAGTTCACATTTAAAGCGGCAAAAGTTGAGCCAATGCTGCACCAGATGGTCAAAGGCGGAGAGCGTGTAAACGCAAAACTGCCGCCAGCAGAACAGCTCCGCCTCGCTCGCGAGAATATGGTAAAACAGCTGGAAACGCTGGACGACTCATACAAGCGCATTTTGAATCCGCACATCTACAAGGTGTCGCTCACAGAGGCGGCGAAAAACCTGAAGATGGAATTCATCAACGCACGCATAAAATAGTAAAACAACATCGTGTTGTTTTTACCACGACATGCTATACTTTGCTTTTCAGCCGCCGTTCTGGCGGCTTATTTTTTTCACTAACGCAACAATATGGGAAACTGTCTAGGGCTCGGTTTTAAATGCGCAAAACTTCATGAAAGATTCTTCCTGAGTCTTGGGCTCGTTTTTAAAGTAGATGTACTTGAACGGATGGATATCAAGCGCGTTAGTATACCAGCCGCCAATGGTTTCGGGATTGATTGCATGAAGACAAACTGAATGAGAAATAGGAAGCACTACGCCGTCGTCCAAAAGAACGCGCTCCGCTTCTGCGAGCAACTTGTTGTGCTCAGTCGCATCATTTGTTTCAGAGGCTTTTTCTAAAAAGCGGTTGTAGTCGCTGTTATGCCATTTGCTCTGGTTCAGCGTGGAGCCTTCTCGGAACAATTCAAGAAAAGCCAACGGGTCTGCAAAATCACCAATCCATGAATAGCTGAACAAATCGGCGTTCCAAGACGGAATGCTCAAAAGATATCGCTCTTCAGGCGTTGTCTGCACTTTCAATTCCACGCCAAGCGGCTCCCAGGCAGCCTTGAGCAGCTCAACTTCTTTTTTCATGCGCTCGCTGCCTGTAATTCCAAACGTAAGCACGAGTTTTTCTGTCGCACTCATACCGGCTTTTTCTTTTGCGAGCGCCATCAAGTCCTGTGCGTCTTCAATTGACGTGTCTTTCAAGCCTTCCACTGACGGATAGCCTGCCAACGGATAAACCAAAGTGAAAGCCTGTACGAGCGAAGACTTGCGCAACTCTTCCCATGGCACGGCGGCAACCAACGCATTACGGAAATCCGCATTATCCCAAGGCGCGTTCTTGCAAGAGAAAAACAAATATTCCGTGCCATACTCTGCGGCGATGCGGATAGCGTTTTTATTAAGGACAGCAGTTGTATCAAGCATTCCGCTCACCCAATCTACGCTTCCCGTGTTCATTTTCCAGGCATTCTCTTTCAAATCGTTGCTGCTTTCAATAGTAATAGAAGGAAGATACACATGCTCAGCATCCCAGTACTGCTGATTTTTTTCCAATTCCATCTTTTTATCATGCTGGGACTTCAGCACAAATGCACCGCTGAACACATTTTTTTTGCCGTGCACGATGCTAAAGGCATGATGACACAGTATGCGCTGCAAATGGGCAGTTGGCGTATCAAGGTTGACGACCAGAGTTCTTTCATCACGGGCAATAATTCCCACAGCGTCAGATTTTACCCTGCCCAAACGGAATGCTGCCGCACCAGTAACAGGATCCAAAAGCGAGGCGTAAGGAGCAGATGCAGTCGCCAAGAGTGTCAGCCATGAGTCCCGCACTGAATACGCCGTAATCGGTTCTCCGTTACTGAATTTTGCATTTTCACGGATAGTGAATGTCCAGCGTTTTTTGTTGCGGGAAAGTTTGAATTCAGTTGCCAACGCAGGCACAGGGTCAAGTGTTTTGGGATCATACGAATACAGACCTTCATATAACCCAGAAAGAATCTGCGCCTCAGCACTATAATTCGCAGTATGAGGATTCAGATCATACAAATGTTCCGCGCCGATAATTACAAAATTACGCTGCAAAGACGTATCGACGTTTTCTTGAGCAGACACAATTGTTATGCAAAAGAAAACTGCGACAGCAACAAAAAGTGATTTAAAATTCATTGTCAGTAATCCCCAATTTTTTCATCTGTTCGGCTTCTTCCACATATGCCTGATATTCCGCACGCACTTGATTTGCCTTGACGACATTATTTTTTATGGAAGTAAGCTCCATTTTTATGCCTTTCACTTTGTTTTTATTTTCAGGAGCGGCAGTATTCTTAAAGAAATCGTCCAACCCCTGCAAGATTTTGAGCATCTTATTTGACTCTGCAAGCTGCGCGTTCACAAAGTCAAGGATTTTTTCTTCTGGCTGAGCCAAGATTTTTTCATAGCCTGGAGCACCTTTTACGCAAGCGGCGGTAAAACGACGTGTACGGGTACTCAATTCTGTCAAAAACTGCTGAAAATTAATCTTTTCACGCCGTTTGGTATCAGAAGCAGCATCAGCAATCGTAATCTGATAAAACTGCGGTTTTTCCTGTATATTAAACGCCTTGCGGAGCGCTCGTTTTATCTTGTCCATGAAAGAATTATGCTCACTTTCCAGCAATTCATGGTTATCAGTCAATTTTTGATGAACAGCGGTCAGTTGTGGAGGCATTGCACCTAAAACTCGCAAGGCCCCCATAATCATATCTTTTGTATCAATCTGTTTTTCTTTTTTGGCGGCATCAGTTTTTGCGACATCCAGTTTTTTAAGCACTGCGGTCTGTAATTCAGCCTTGTTGTCAGCAGTATCTTCCTGAACAATCTCATCAATCAGCTCATTATAAAACGGCACTTTTCCCATTGAAGAGGCAAAATGTTTTTTTATTTGGGAAAGTTCCTCGCTTGGGGAAGAAGCGGCTGCATTTGCATCGTATCCTGCATTTCCCATGACATTCTTTCGCACCTGTCCCTTGTAAAATTCTCGCAGGAAGGCAGTCAATTCTTTCAGTTGTTCTGTGATATTTTTAAGCGCGACCGATGCCTTGGAAAGACTGTCAGTAATCATGCTGTTTGTAAGTCCATCCAAATTCTGACGCGCACGCAAAACCATCTCTGCCAGCGCACGAGTATTGACCTTAGGACTGTTGGGCGTAAGAGATGACCAGCAGAATGCGTTATTCAGGGCAACCAGTTTTTTTATAGTCGCCATGTTGATGTTAGATATGGAAAACTTGTAATAATTGCACAAAAAGTCAAGCGTACTTTCATAATCCGACAAACGCATACCCATGGTGAGAGAACGCTCATTTTCAGTAAACGGGGCATCGTCGGGAGCTTTGATGTCTGAAATCTTTTTGTCCAGCTTATACGGGTCTGGAGTGATAAGCGACTTCTTTGAGAGGAAGTCAAAAACCGTACGCACACATGTATGCAACAAACGATAATCGTCCAACAGTTCTGGCAGACCTTCTCTGTCATACCATTCCGCCTTAGCGTCAACTGCGTCTACTACTGTCTGCGAAAAATTATTTTCTTCCATATCTTTATTATCGTATCATTCTAACAGTTTTTTCAGAAAAATTATACCCTTTACGGAAGATATTCATGTTGAATATGTTTCAGCGCATTGAACAAACGCATTTTCTTATCCGCGTCACCGTCCGTCAATGCATCAAGTCGCTTTCGCATCTCTTTTCGGCCGGAATTCTCCTGATAATCGCAAGTGCACGTCATGGAATGCCACCCCTGCTCTTTTGCATAACTCACAATCATATCGACAGGGGCATAACAAAGCGGACGAATTATTCTGAGCGGGTATTTATCATATTGAAAGACAGGGGGCATCGTGGAGAGCACGCTTTTTCCAAGCATATTCATCAGCAGCGTCTCTAAAATGTCGTCCAGATGATGCCCCAAGGCAATGGTATCGTAACCGTTATCTAACGCATAACGAATCAGTTCCGTACGTCGCTGCATGGAACACCAGTAACAATTCATTTTTCGTCCCGGCTTTAACCGTGCAAGCACATCGGCCTGAATCTCCGCAAAATCAACATGCAAATCTTGAAAAAAAGACAGCAAATCAGTGTTAAAAGGCGACGCAAAATCACTATGCACATACAGAGCGGTAAAAGAAAAATCATTCCCGTTCCGTCGCTTCATGCGATTTGCAAAATAGTCTACCAGCAGCGTAGAATCTTTTCCGCCGCTCGCACCCACAAGGACACGGCTGCCGGGAGGAAGCATAGCATATTCGTACACAGCCTTATCGATGAGGCTATATAACAACGGCTGCCCCATACGCTATTGCATACAGTCCACAACGAATTTATTGATGACGATATCAATCGCCTCCGGGAAAAGTTCGACAAGCTCTTCTTTGTTGTATCCTCTGTCCCTAATAGGCACAGTGTTTATGGAAATCGCCGAATACTCGCGGTCCATCAGTTCTTTTCCTCTTGAATCAAGCAGGCGAATCTCCATTTTTGCATAGGCGGCGGCTTCTCCATTCCATTTGTTTCCGCTCACCCTCGCTTTTTGGAAAGTAAAATTCGCCATCACCAGACTTTTTGCGCCGATTTGGTCCATAAGGATACGGGCATTTTTTGAGCCCATAGTCATAAAGTTTTTATAACCGTCAGCAGAAACCAATGCAACCATATAGTTCAAAATATTTTCACGGCTTTTGCGATAAAAGGACGCAGAAATCACTTCCTTTTTTGGAACAACTGTAAATCCGCCGGTCTCTTCCAAAAGATGATTCAAGCTTTCTGCCGCATAGTCAACACGGGCTCGGTCGGAAGTCATTTCCACATTGTTGCCGCTAATCAGTTTATTCACCGCATATGTAAGCAATCCATCTGGATCGTCTGCAGCATCATCACTTTTTCCATCCGATGTTTCTTCATTCAGCCAAGGAAGCGTATGATTTGCTGTCACCGTAACTACAGCGACCGGAACTTTATCAGAAAGAGTAATATTTGTTGAAGTACAACTCATAAAGAAATGTATGACAACAAAAGAAAGTAATAGAATAAACAAATTTTTTTTCATAAGATTTCCCTGCTATTTTGACTGCATAGCGGTTTAGTATATCAAACAGACTGCGCAAAGTCCATTACATATATATAAACTACCAAACGGAAAAAGTGTTACAGGATTCAAACATGCATTACAAAGCTAACAACGCACCATTTTATAACATCCGTATGAAGTCCGTATTATATTAAATTTTACTGGACTATCTGTTTTTATGTATTTTTTCAGACGCGACACATATGAATACACTGACGCTTTCTGAACAGAACTCTTAAAATACGGGGCGGACATCCGACGAGAAATCGCTTTTATCGTGACTTCCTTGCTTAGATTTCCATAAAAATATTCAAAGAGCGAAAAAATTGCGGGCGGCATTTTATTGCGAAGACGGAACCAATTTAAATCAAACTGCTCCCCTGAAAAAGAATTGTCCGCCATATCACAGAGCGGAATAGGCGGACGAAGCAACGAAATATGAGGACGAATCGCAGGGTCTTCTATAATTATATTGATTGACTGAAAGACCGACGTAAACTGGTGGAATTCACATCCCCGGTACAGACGTTCATTCTGACTTATCCAATACCCCACTCGGTTTTCAGCATTCGGATAAGGATCATTGTAAAAAACAACAGGCATCGGCTTATGCAGACTCAAAAGCGTCTTATGGAAATCAAGCATAATATGATGAAACTCGCAAAAATCGCATACAAGCAAATCAGCGTAAATTTTTCCTTTTTGCAGCTGCAAGAAAAATGTAAGAAAATCGGACTGAATGCGACATGAAACATCAGCATTTTCCAATCGCGAAACAAACAAGGAGCATACATCAGGCTCTCGCGTGACAAAAACAATTTCCATAAACAAACCTCCAATTTTTTTGAAGAATGTAGCAATTTTATATTATATATATCGGATTTTTGCGATTTCTACTGATGTGTTTTTTAGTGAAAAGCGAAAACGAAAAAAAATCCCCTGCTTTTGCATTTTTTACAAAAACAGGGGATTGCCGGGAACCGGAATTGAACCGGCACGGAGGTTTTCGCTTCCGAGGGATTTTAAGTCCCTTGTGTCTACCTATTCCACCATCCCGGCGGATATAAATTACTATAGCGGAAATCCGAGCTTTTTTCAAGACATAGCATTACATTACGTGCGGATGCCGGCGAACTGGCGGTTGTAGAGCTTAAAATATTCGCCTCTTTGCGCGAGCAATGTTTCGTGGTTGCCGGTCTCAACGATGGAGCCGTTTGCCAATACGACAATCACATCTGCGTCGCGGATGGTGGAAAGACGGTGCGCGATGACGATTGAAGTGCGGTTTTTCATCAGATTGGTGAGGGCGGTCTGGATACGCATTTCCGTGCGGGTGTCCACGTTGCTGGTGGCCTCGTCCAAAATCAGCACTGGTGACTGAGCAAGCACCGCCCGCGCAATGGCAAGCAACTGCCGCTGTCCCTCACTCAAATTGGAGCCGCTTTCAGAAAGCACGGTATCGTAGCCGTCTGGCAACTGGCTGATAAAATGGTCACACATGGCGGTGCGTGCGGCGGACTGCACCTGCTCATCGGTCGCATGGTCTTTTCCAAAGGCGATATTGTTGCGGATAGTGTCTTTGAAAAGCACCGTGTCCTGTAAGACAATCGAAACCGCATTGCGCAAATCGCCTTTGGGCACAGAAGTGATGTCCGCGCCGTCCAGCAAAATTCTTCCGCCGTTCAGCTCGTAAAAGCGCATGAGCAGATTGACCACCGTGGTCTTTCCGCTGCCCGTTGCTCCGACAAGCGCGATTTTTTGCCCCGGCTTAACGTGCAGATGGAAATCTTTAAGAACCGGATTTTCTTCCGTGTAGCCAAAGCGTAGGTGCTCAAAAGAAATCTCTCCGCGCACAGGGGATTCAAGCGGTGTTTTTCCTGCGTCAATCTCATCATTTGTGTCGAGTATTTCAAAGATTCGCTCAGCACCAGCGAGTGCAGAAAGAATGCTCGCATACTGGTCTGCAATCATGTTCACCGGATGATTCAGTTTCTTTGAGTACAAAAGCAATGCTTGAATCGTGCCGACTGTTATGGCGGCTTTTCCGCTCAGCATCAAAAATCCGCCGATTCCCGCAATCAGAACATATTGGAGATTACCCAAGAAATTGGTTATCGGACCGACGATTGAGCCGAGCACTTTGGAGACAATGCTGTTGTGACGAAGCTCCGCAGAAATGGTTGTAAAACGCTCCACGGCCGCCTGCTCCTGATTGTATGCCACAAGCGTGCGGTATGCGGTCACTTTTTCTTCCACTTCGCCATTCATCTCGCCCAAAAGCTGCTGCTGTCGCACGTAGTATTTGCGCATCCATTTTGAAAGCCGTGTGGAGACAAACATAATCGTGGGAATCGTCACCATTGCCACCAGCGTAATGCGCACGCTGTACATGAACATCATTGCAAGAGAGCCAGCCAGCGTGAGCACGGCAGAGAACAAGGCCGCTATCGACTGAGAGACTGCGGTGGAGATATTGTCCGCATCATTTGTCATGCGGCTCATCAAATCGCCGTGCTTGTGCGAATCCGTGTAAGAAATGGGAAGCCGTGAAATCTTGGCAAACAGGTTCTGGCGGATAAGATAAATTGTCTCCTGCGAAAGTTTTGCCGCAAGCCGCCCCTGCACATAGGAAATCGCCACAATCAGCACAAAAATGCCCGCAAGGATTCCCAGATAGCGGAAACATGCGGCAATATGTACCGAAAGATGACCGTCAGCAAAGGAAATGGTGTCCAACGCCTTTTGCTGTAAGAACGGAGAAGAAATTTCTCCCGCAGTCACCACAAGCATACACAAAAGCAGGGCAAAGAAAATCGGCTTGTTTTTCCCGATATAGCCCAAAAGTCGCGCCAATGTTTTTTTACGGTTCTTTGGCTTTTCACCGCGCATTCGGTTCGCCATGTGCGCGCCTGGACCTGCGCCCGGAGTTCTGCCGTTCATCTGAATCTGGGGACCTGCCATTACACTGCCCCCTCAGGATTTCGCTCAATGAGCGCGCCTGTTTTTATCTGTGAGTCATAAATTTCCCGATACGTTTCAGAACATCGCAGCAATTCTTCGTGGGGCGCGCAATAGGCGCAGGTGCCGTCGTTTTCGATGACAGCGATTCTGTCCGCCGCCTTTACGCTCGCAATGCGCTGCGCCACCATGATAACCGTTGTGCCCGCATACTGTTCATGCAACGCGGCATGGAATTTCGCTTCAGTCGCTAAATCAAGCGCGCTGGTGGCATCGTCCAGAATGAGAATGTCAGGCTTTCGCACGAGCGCGCGCGTAATGGAAAGTCGTTGTTTTTGTCCGCCAGAAAGCGAGTTTCCGCGCTCCGCAATAAATGTGTCGTAGCCATCGCTTTTGGCAGACAGGAATTCGTCAGCCTGCGCAGCCTGTGCCGCCGTCTTGATTTCTTGGTCGGTCGCATTGTTTTTTGCAAAGGTGATATTTTCTTTTGCGCTGGCAGAAAACAATTCGCTTTTTTGCATCACGTAGCCAAGTTTTGAGCGCAACTCGCTTTGCTTGTAGTCGCGCACATTTTTCCCGTCCACGCATACTCTGCCAGTCGTCGCATCGTAAAAGCGCGGAATCAGCGAGACCAATGACGATTTACCAGAACCAGTGGAGCCGATAATCGCAAAAGTCTCTCCCCTTTTTATGCGCAGCGTTATGTTCTTCAGCACCAGTTTTCCCGAAGCCTGCGGATAGGCAAAACTTACATTGTCAAATTCTACGGCATAATCGCTTTCATGCGGTGTTTCGGTATCAACCTCATCGGGGTCTGCGACGACGGGCTCTGTTTCCAAAACCGCATTGATTCGGGCAGAAGAAACTTGCGCGCGGGTGACGGACTGCAAGAGATTTGTTGCCATGATAAGCGAGCGGACTGCCTGCGTGGTGTACGTGACCGCCGCCATAATCGCACCCGTCGTCATGGTCTTTCCCAGACCGATAGCACGACAGCCGATAAAAATCACGAGCAGCACCGCAAAGTTCATCATAAACTGCATAATCGGCGGAAGCGTCGCCATCAGCTTGAACACATCAAGGTTCACATTTTTGTACTGCGTGTTCGCCTCGGTAAAGCGGTCGTATTCGTAGTCTTCACGGACATAGGCTTTGATAACTCGCGCGCCACCCGTATTTTCCTGCACAATCAGATTTATCGTGTCCAAGCGGTTTTGGGATTCTTTGAAAAGCGGCAACGCTTTTTTGAGGATGATATAAATCAGCAGGGCGACCGAGGGAATAATCGCAAGCACAATCATACCGAAGCCTGCATGTAACGAAAACAGCATGACCATGCCGCCGAACATAAACATAGGCGGTCGGACAAAACTGCGCAACAACTGCTGCAAAAATTCCACCACCACCGTAATGTCGTTGGTCAATCGGGTGACAAGGGAGCCAGTCGTAAAAGCGTCAGTCTGTTCGATAGAAAGCGACATGACTTTCTTGTAGGCGGCGCACCGTAAATCATGTCCAAATCCCTGCGCCGCTTTTTGCGTGACAAAAGAACAGAACACGCCAAAGAATCCGCCGACCAGCGTAATCACGAGCATCAGCACGCCCAATGTAACGATAAGTCGCGGCCGAGTGAGACCAGACCCCCAAAGCATTTGCATAATGCGCGCCACAAAAGCGGAACCGTTTGCGCCACTGATATCCATGCCCAAAATACCGTAGTTTACGATAAATGACATGAGATACGGCAAAAAGAGGTCACAAGCGACCTCCCCTACCATGAGAAGTGGAGCACAAATCATCAGTACCCGATACGGGCGCGCAAATTGTCTCAATTGCCTATTTTGTAGTGTCCGGTTGTAATCGTGTGACCATCGTTGTACACATCGAACCAGATTTCTTTTGCGTTGGTCAAGTCAAGCGCCTCATAGAATTCTGAAACACTTGCCACTTTCTTGTCGTTTACCGCCGTGATGATATCGCCATTCTGCAAACGCAATGCCGCAGCCGGAGATTTTTCAAGCACATTAGAAACAAGCACGCCCTTCACTTTCTTGTCGTCAATCTTCAGCTGTTCACGCGCTTTGTCAGTGAGCGGACTTGCGATAAAGCCAGGCCAGAGTTTGCTGTTGTCAGTTGAAGTCTCTTTTGTGCGCTCCTCAATCTTTACGGAAACAGTCTGTTCTTTACCACCGCGGATAACTTTGAAGGTAGCAGTCTCATTTGCCGGGAGATAGCCCACTTCACGCACGAATTCATACTGACTCTTCACTTTTTTGCCGTTCAATTCAATCACAAAGTCGCCAGCCTGCATGCCACCCTTGTACGCTGGAGAATCGATGAACACCTGTGAGGCAAATGCGCCGTCCTGATTCTTCAAACCGAGCGCTTCTTTGTACTCAGGTGTGATTTCAACCAACGAGACACCAAGCCAGCCATAAGTGATTTTGCCCTTGTTGATAAAGTCTTCAATCGCTCTCTTGACGCTGTTAATCGGAAGCGCAAATCCCAAGCCCTGACTTCCGCCAGACTGACTTGCAATCCATGTGTTGATGCCGATAACTTCACCATAGATATTTACCAGCGCGCCGCCAGAGTTACCCTGATTGATAGCCGCATCGGTCTGGATAAAGTCATTCATATTGCCGATTCCAGCTCCGCTACGTCCTGTAGCACTGATAATGCCCTGTGTGACAGACTGACTGTAGCCAAGCGGTGCGCCCATAGCCAAACAGATGTCGCCGGTCTGCACTTTGTCTGAATCGCCAAGCGTTGCCACAACAATGTTTGAATCTTTTTTCGCCTCAAAAGAAACCAATGCGATGTCCTGACGCTCATCAGAGCCAACCAGTTTGCCTTCAAATTCCTGTTCGTCATTCAGTTTGACTGAAATCTGAGTAGCCGAACCCGCAACATGGTTGTTGGTGAGCACATACACGGTGTCGCCTGTTCTGCGCACGATAACGCCGGAGCCCAAGCCCTTCTGCTCGTATTCACGTGTCTTTCCTTTTCCACGTCCATTTTCGTCCTGGTTCGGGAAACCAAAGAAGAAGAATGGCAACTCATCAAACGGGGATGCCTTTACCTCTTTTTTTTCAGTAACATCAATTTCTACGACAGACGGGAGAACGCCTGCGCTGATTGAGCGGAATGAATTCTGCAAGGCCTCAATCACTTTTAAGCTGTCAGCAGGAATAGAGACCGCCGGAGTTGTATCTGCAAAAGCGGTGTCTGCCGTTCCCTCCACTTTAGTCTTTGCACAAGACATTGAAACAGCGGCAAACGCAAACGCCCCCGCCGCGACCATAGCCAAGATTCTTTTTGTCCAAATTTTCATAGCCTAAAAAGCCTCCCTATTTTATTTCTGGTGGTTTTTCCACGTTTCTTCTATAAAGATAATATCAAAACCGGTCTTTCGGTTACAAAAATCGACGGGAATTTCAAATAAAAATTTGTTAGAAATTTGTCACGCGGAGCGAAGTGTTGAGGAGATGGCATGGTACGCGACTAACGTCGCTAAGGAAAAGCCGTCTGTATACGTCTTGCCGCTTTCGCAAAACAAGGAAGTACACTGTTCGATTATCACGAGGAATAATGCAGACGTGAAGAGCGGGATTGTGCTTCCGGTGTAGATGACGCGGGGATGGCGATTTCCTGAGAAACGCCCTCTTCCAGCATACGCCTCGCATCTTCCAGTGCACGCTTACGCTCGCCCTGTTGCATTCCACGTTGTTCGCCCTGAGAGTACGCGTACTTCTCCCGTGAGACGCAGTCATGGACAAAGCGTTCGTAGCCTTGCCTGAAAAGATATGAAGGCGCATGGACGCGCCTTGAAAAGTGAGCGAGAAACGCAGTTTCTCGTAGATTAAAAATTACAGGATGTAATTTTTAATCGTGGCTCATCGTGTTTAAGAGTGCTTGTGCCATGTCCATTTCCTTATAAACTCCGCGTTAGCGGCGCACCATGGATGGTGTATCCTCCTGTCTGCCGGCGAGGCTCTTGAGCAAAGTGTCATACATGTAGTTCGGCTTCCTCGATGCCGGTTGCTTGCATAATAATGTCTGTGCTGATTCCTAAACGCATAAGGTTTTGTGCAGTTTCAAGCCGCGCGTTGCGTTCGCCTTGTTGCATGCCTTGCTGTATTCCTCGTTGTTCGCCTTGGGTGAAGGCATATTTTTCTCTGGAGATGCAGTCGTGGACAAAGCGTTCATAGCCGAACTGGTTCTCCCATTCCTGCTGGTCGCGACTCATCGTGTTCAGTAATGCTTGTGCCATGTCCATTTCCTCCTGCCGGTCAGCGAGCTTTTTGAGCAGAGAACGCGCTTTAGGCTGCTCGGCTGACATTATAAGCATACTCCAGAATTCCACTTCTGACAACTCTTCGCTCTGTTTTTTGAGAATATCGGCGATTTTTGACAACTCCACGTAATGTATCTGCACGATGTCTGTCAGCTCGGTGTGGTCCTTCCTTTCCTTGAAGATATAAGAGTGGTGCAGGCGTTCGTCCTTCGTCACGGTGAAGTCCATGAACATTATCTGGTAGATGTGGGGCAGGAACGCGTACGGCTCGCCCGATGAAAGCGCGTTGTGGGTGAGGGTGGCGGCGTAGTAGACGGAGCGTTTTATCTGGTCGTCCTTGTACATGGAGCTCTGGAGCTCCACGTCAACCTCGCTTCCGTCATCCAGTTTGCAGTGAATGTCCAGACGGGGAAACTTGCCGTCGAGACGAGTAGGAAGGAGCTCAGGGTTCAGTACGGTGGTCTCGCTGACGGTTCTGCCGATGACGGCTGAGAGCATCTTCTTTCGGCAGTAGGCGGACTCCGGGCAGTCCTTGGAGAAGAACGATTTGAACACGATGTCGTTTTTTAGGTTCAGCGTCCTTCCTTGCGCGACGGCTTCCGCAGCCTGTTCTTTCACTTCCTCGTCGATGATGATTTGGTAGCGCAGGTGCGGGCTTGTTTTGGTAAAACTGTTTTTCATTTAAACCTCTTCGTAGAGCGATGTTTTTTTTCTTTTGCCCTACGTATATATATAGGCAATGAACTTGCATTTTAGGCTAATTTTTCAGAAAAAAAGTGAAAAAATATTCTGT
>JAFSTK010000109.1 GCA_017450535.1 Treponema sp. | reverse complement strand
TTTGGAAAAGACTGAGGCAAAACTTGAAACTGGTTCTAAAGGCAGAAATTTCTTGGTATTTGGTCTTTCGACTAATTATAATACTGGAAGGATTTCATACTATGCTTCAAAGTACTACAATATTGGAGACATTAATGCAAAAAACTTTGGTGCGACTGCGTTGAGTGGAGATACCCTTGCTACTGCAATTCAGAACGGTACAGCATGTGAATATGATATTACCAGTGGTCTCCAGCCGTTTGCCAGCACATCTGCAACTTCGCAACTTGCATTCTGGGCTGATATTTACCCGACGGTAAAGACTGGAAAAACTCACAAAATTGGTGAAACAGATGATACTAAAGATTTTACCGGTGGTTATACGGTTGATTTGTATACAGGAACTGCTGGTGACGAAGATCTTTCTAAGTTGACAAAAGTTAAAAGCATTGATATCCCAACATCTGTTACCGGGTATGTCGCTGGTGATGCTACTGAAGGTACACAAGTTCCGCAGAACTATCTTGCAGTATACGCAAATGTGTACACCGGCAAAACTCTGAATGGTGCTTGGTATCTGAAACAAGACTACTACGAAGCAGACACAGTCGAAGAGTAATCGATTTCTGTAAATCATAAAACGGTACGCTAAACGGCGTGCCGTTTTTTTTGTCTCTAGAGTTAAAAAAAATTGATTAGGCTATTGATTGTTATCCTATGCTAATATATATTATATATATCTAGCAAAAGTAAGGAAGCTACAATGATGCCGTTAGTGTTTGCAGAACGTGAAGAAGAGCTGGTTATCAAAAAAATTGGTGGCAGTGATGAAGTAAAACATCATTTGGCCAATCTTGGTTTTACGGTTGGCGGAACAGTCGCCGTGGTCAATTCCCTCAATGGAAATATCATCGTCAGAGTAAAAGAATCTCGCATCGCCCTTAACGAAGAAATGGCACGAAAAATCATGGTGTGATTGTCAACACAATAATTACGTTGTAAATAATTTGGAGGTATAAATGAAGACATTGCGTGAAGCCAAAGTCGGCGAAACGGTCAAGGTAGTCAAACTCCACGGTGAGGGCGCGGTAAAACGCCGAATCATGGACATGGGTGTGACTAAAGGTGTAGAAGTGTATGTGCGTAAAGTCGCGCCGCTGGGAGACCCCGTGGAAGTGACAGTGCGGAATTATGAACTTTCTCTGCGCAAAGCAGATGCTGAGATGATTGAGGTGGAATAAAAAATGGCAGATATACGAATCGCACTTGCAGGAAACCCGAATGCGGGAAAAACCACGCTGTTCAACGCGCTTACCGGCTCAAATCAATTTGTTGGAAACTGGCCGGGCGTTACGGTGGAGAAAAAAGAAGGCAAACTAAAGAAGCATGACGGTGTTATCGTGACGGACTTGCCCGGCATCTATTCGCTTTCTCCCTATACGTTGGAAGAAGTGGTGGCGCGTAACTATTTGGTTGGCGAACGCCCCGACGCAATTTTGAACATTGTAGACGGCACCAACTTGGAGCGCAACCTGTACCTTACCACACAATTGGTGGAGCTGGGCATTCCCGTGGTGGTCGCGCTGAACATGATGGATTTGGTCAAAAAAGCGGGCGACAAAATTGACACCGCAGAACTTTCCCGCCAGTTGGGATGCAAAATCGTGGAGATTTCCGCGCTCAAAGGCAACGGCGTTATGGAAGCGGCAGAAGAAGCGATTAAAGCCGCAAAAGACACCAAAACCGTTCCCCAGCATACATTTGCCGGTCCCGTGGAACACGCCATCGCTCACATTGAAGAAGCTATCGTCCACAATATGCCCGAAGAGCAGCAGCGTTGGTACGCCATCAAAGTGTTTGAGCGTGACGACAAAGTGCTGGAACAGCTCAACGTGGAAAAATCTACGCTTGACCATGTTGAAAACGACATCAAAGCGGCAGAAAAAGAGCTGGACGATGACGCGGAAAGCATCATCACCAACGAACGCTACATTTATATTGCGAACATTTTAAAATCAAGCTACAAAAAACGCAATGCGGGAAGCCTTTCCACGTCAGACAAGATTGACCGCGTAGTGACCAACCGCTGGCTGGGTCTTCCCATTTTTGCAGCGGTAATGTTCCTCGTGTACTGGATTGCTATGGTAGGCGTTGGCGCAAGCGCAACCGACTGGGCAAACGACGGTTTGTTTGGCGACGGCTGGCATTTGTTTGGCATTGGCACAAGCGCGTATGAAGAAGAGGCAGAAAATTATGGAGCGGCAGCTACAGCCGTAGACGCATTCGCCGGTTTGGACACCGAAGCCGAAGATTTTAACGCAGAAGCAACGCTTGCCGCTCTGAACGACTACGTTCCCGAAAGCGAAACCGTGCAGTACGCCACCGTGGACGAAGAGACACTGGAAGACGGCGAAGTAACCGTGTACTTTAACCAAGTTCCCGGCGATGCAGACGACGATGTAAACCCCATGTCTTACAAAGACGCGCTCGCGTACTTTACCGAAAAAGGCTGTGACGAGCCAGACCCGGCAGACTACGGCGTATGGGTTCCCGGCGTTCCAGTGGTAGTGGAGTCAGTGCTGGACGCAATCGGCTGTGCGGACTGGCTTAAAGGCTTGATTCTGGACGGTATCGTAGCCGGCGTTGGCGCGGTGCTCGGATTTGTGCCGCAAATGCTCGTCCTATTCTTCTTGCTTGCGATTTTGGAAGCGTGCGGCTACATGGCTCGTATCGCATTCGTTCTGGACCGCATTTTCCGCAAGTTCGGTCTTTCTGGTAAGTCATTTATCCCCATGCTCGTCGGCACAGGCTGTGGCGTTCCCGGCGTTATGGCAAGCCGCACGATAGAAAACGAACGCGACCGCCGTATGACCATTATGACCACCACGTTCATTCCCTGTGGTGCAAAAGTGCCGTTCATCGCTATGATTGCGGGCGCAATTTTTGCGGGCAGCGCATGGGTTGCCACCTCAGCATACTTTATCGGTATGGCGGCAATCATCATCTCTGGCATCATGCTCAAAAAGACCAAGATGTTCGCCGGTCAGCCCGCTCCGTTCGTTATGGAGCTTCCCGCGTATCACATGCCCACGCTCGGAAACGTCCTCCGCTCCATGTGGGAACGCGGCTGGTCATTCATCAAAAAAGCGGGCACCATCATCTTGCTTTCTACGATTGTCGTGTGGTTCACCTCTTACTTTGGCTGGGCAGAAGACGGCTTCCGTATGCTCGAAGAAGACGAGCTTGACCTTTCTATTCTCGCTAAAATCGGCGGCGCAATCGCATGGATTTTCGCTCCGCTTGGCTGGGGAAACTGGCAGGCAACCGTGGCATCCGTCACTGGTCTTGTCGCAAAGGAAAACATCGTTGGCACCATGGGCATTCTCTATGGCACTGGCGACCTTACCGCATTCCAGGCACTTGGTCAGGCATTCAACAGCGTTACAGGCTACTCATTCCTCGTGTTCAACCTGCTCTGCGCTCCGTGTTTTGCGGCAATCGGTGCAATCAAACGCGAAATGAACAACATCAAGTGGACCTGGTTTGCCATCGGCTACCAGTGCGGCTTTGCCTACGTTATCGCGTTCCTGATTAACCAGTTCGGAAAACTCTTTACGGGCAATGTGAACGTCATCGGACTAATTTTTGCCCTCATCGCATTCGGTTGTATGGTCTACATGCTCTTCTTTAAGAAGTACAGCGAAGCCACAACCCTTACGGCAAAAGTAGGAAAATAAATGGGAACTGCCATTGTCGGCATCATTTTGGTGGCTGTAGTCGCAGCCATCATTGTGAGCCAGATTAAAAACAAAAAGAAAGGCAAATCCTCATGCGGAAACAACTGCGCCCATTGTGCAATGGGAGGGAGTTGTCATAAGGAGGGGGAAGTCTCCCCCTCGCTCCCAAGCCAAGTCGCTCCACGAATCGCCCCTGCAAGCAGTGACGATTCTCTCCGCTTTGTTGGCTTGTCCGCTACCCCCTCTGCGGGGACACCCCGCAACACCCCGCGACTTTTGCGAAGCAAAATGTCGGTAAGCACCGCAGGTGCGACCAACGCCCCGTATGTCACCGTACTCCACATTGACGGCATGATGTGCGGCATGTGCGAGTCGCACATCAATGACGCAATCCGCAACAATTTTTCGGTCAAATCCGTAAAGTCATCACACAAAAAAGGCATTACTGAAATTACAAGCGACACGCCCTTGGACGAAGAAAAACTGCGGAAAGTTATCGCCGATACAGGCTACACGCTTACTCGCATGACAGTGGCATAAGAAAAAGGTCGCTCGTTTGAACGACCTTTTTTCTTATGCTAAAGCCTGTGCTAAATCCGCAATTAAATCATCGGCGTTTTCAATGCCTACGGAAAGGCGCAGGGTGTGCGCGGTGATGCCGTTTTTCAGACGCAATTCTTCGGGCACTTCTGCATGAGTTTGGGTGAGCGGATACGTGATGAGCGTTTCTACGCCGCCCAAGCTCTCCGCAAATTGAATCAATTGCACTGCGCCGAGCACTTTTTTTGCGGTCGCCTCATCTTTTACGTCAAAGGTGAGCATACCCCCAAAGCCAGTCGCCTGTTTTTTCATAATGTCGTGACCGGGGTGCTCAGGAAGTCCTGGGTAGAGCACTTTGGTCACGGCGGGCTGGGTTTTGAGCCATTCGGCAATTTTGAGGGCGTTCTGCTGTGCTCTTTCCATGCGGAGCGCAAGTGTTTTTATGCCGCGCAGAACCAGCCATGAGTCAAACGGAGCAAGACCTGCGCCCGTTGTTTTGATAAGATAACGTAATTTTTCCTGAATGTCCGCGCGATTAGTCACTAAAAATCCAGCCAATGTGTCGTTGTGACCGCCAAGATATTTTGTACCGCTGTGCACAACGATATCTGCACCCAATGTGAGCGGCTTTTGAAAATACGGTGACAAAAATGTGTTGTCTACGATTAGCAGCAAATTGTGTTTTTTTGCGATGGCGGACATTTTGACAAGGTCGGTCACATGCATCATCGGGTTGGTGGGAGTCTCAAGGTAAATCGCTTTTGTTTCCGCGCGGATAAGTGATTCTACATCGTCGGTACTGCAATCGGCACGGGTAAACTGAATGCCATTTTTTGCGGAAACAGCGTCGAACAAACGAATGCTCCCGCCGTACAAATCGGAGTCAATCACCAGATGGTCGCCCGGCTTAAAAATTTCCATGAGCAACGAAATTGCCGCCATACCCGTAGTAAATGCCAGCGCGTCAATGCCGTCTTCTAGCTGTGCGACCACTTTTTCCAGATGTTCGCGAGTGGGATTTTGTAAGCGTGAATAGTCAAATCCCGTGCTCTGTCCTACGGCGGGATGCGCATATGTTGCCGTCTGGTAAATGGGAAAACTTACTGCGCCATAGTGTTTGCCTTGTTCGCAAGGGGATTCCAAGTGGATGCATTTTGTTTCCGGTGAAAATTTCATCTAAAACTCCTAGTAAAATACTATTGATTATTCCCTACCAAGTCAATAGGTATTTATACAAAGAGAAAAGGGTTTATGTTTTTTGTTAGAAAGAGTTGTTATGCAGAGTGACTTCGCCACTTTGTAAGGATTTTTTTGTTCCGTCAGAAAGTTGTACCACAAGACTTGCGTCATCAGCAATGTCCAGAACAGTGGCTTGGTAGGCTTCGCCTTGTAGTCCGGCGGCAGGATTGACTGTGACGGTTTTTCCCAAAAGGATAGAGCGGTTCCGATATTCTGACATGCATTCGGTAACGGTCGTTTTGTCGCCTGTTTCCCATGCATCGTAAAAGCGGAGCAAATGAGCGGCGACATGAGCTGCCAATTCATTGCGGCTTACGGCGGCGGCTTTTGCTTTGTCGGGTGCGCCCTGGGAAATTGAACCCGCAATTTTTGCCAGTTCTCCGGTAAAGCCCATGTCGCGCACATTTATGCCGATGCCGACATTTGCCGCCTCAATGCGTCCTGTCTCAAAATTGGCGACTCCTTCCGTGAGGATGCCGCAGATTTTTTTGCCGTTCAGAAAGACATCGTTTACCCATTTGATTTGCGTATGGGTGTCAAAAAGTTCGTCAACGGAAAGGGCGACTGCAACAGCGGCGGCAGCGGTTAAAAGCGCAGGATTGGTAACGCCTTGTTTTGGCGCATAGATAAGCGTAAAATATACGCCGCTGTTCGGTGGTGAGACAAATAGACGCCCCATGCGACCACGACCCGCAGTTTGTTGTCCTGCCACAATCAGTGAGCGGTGGAGTTTTGCCCCTTCCGCAGTCAGTTCGCCTTGTGCGTCCCAGAATGTGCTTACCGCCGCACATTGCCGCTTGGACTCGGACAAAGTGGAGTCAATTTCTGGAAAGCCGCTTACCATGCCCGGTGTTATTCCGAGTGCGGCAATCGTTTTGGCGACGTATGCTCCGTCAATGGTGTCGGGCAGAGAAGTCAGTTTGTAGCCACGGTTGGAGACGGCCTCTATGCAATAGCCTTCTGATTGGAGCGATTTGATTGCTTTCCATACCGATGTGCGTGAGACGGCACAAGTTGTGGCTAAGTCTTCGCCTGAGACGAAATCAGGAGAGGCTTTGAGCATGTTCAGAACAGATTGCTTGGTGGTCATTTGAGTGGCAGTATTCCTTGTGGCTCATATTCACCGTTAAGCGCAGAAAACAATGCCTTAAATGTATAAGGCGAATAACTGTAACCAAAGAGTATCGTATCTGCCCATTTAAAATCCATGACGGGAACAGGGCTGAGCACAGACAAAATGATGACACGCTTTCCCGTTTTGACCAGGCGCGCCGCTACCGACGCATTGCGCTCGTTTGCCGTACAGATGATAATGGTGTCGTAGTTGAGAGCCATCCTTTCGATATTGTTGCCCATCCAATCCGCTTGAATCGGACCCATCTCATAGTCATATTTGAATTCCGCTGTTTTGCCATCCGCAGAGAAGCGGTCATACAGACGATGTGCCTCGTTAAAGAAAACAGGGAAATCTTTTGGTCCTGCCAGCAAGATTCGCTCGCCCTGTCTCGGACGGTAGGGAACATTGCCTTTTTTGTACATGGTGATAGAGCGACATGCCTGAGTCAAGAAGAACTGCTGGCCTTCGCGGTCGGGGATGTGCTGATTGATAGTGGCGATATCGGGGTAGAGGGGTGCGGCGTTCCCGCTTTTGAAATAATTGAGTTTGTACAGAATTACACGGCGGGCGGCTTTTTGAACCGTCTGCTTAAAGAATGTGCTGCGACTCATTTCGCTCAGATTGAGTGTCCACAGATTTTCGTCAAGTTTTGCCGTAGTGGAAGAGATGACGATATCGTTTCCCGCCTCAATAGCCAGTTTGAACGCATTGGAGAGGCTTCCCGCATACATGGTGGCTCCGTTCATCATCATATCGTCAGTGATAATCAAGCCTTCGTAGTGAAGCTGATTGCGCAGAATATCCGTTAAAAATGTTTTGGAAAGTGAGGCTGGCTCTCCATTCGCAATGATTTTTGGAAAGCCCAAATGTCCGCTCATGATGGCGGGTATTTTTTCTGCGATGAGATATTTGAACGGAATAAGCTCACGATTTTCCAGCGTGTTGAAATCAACATTGATTTGGGGCAGGTTTCCGTGAGAGTCCAAACTGGTGTCGCCATGACCGGGATATTGTTTTGCTGTGGGAATTACCCCCGCCGCTAACGAGCCAGCCACAAATGCCGCGCCCAGTTCGCCAACATATTCTGCGTCCTCACCAAAGGAGCGCGGACCGATAACCGAAGAATTGTGGTTGGTGTACAAATCCACCGTGGGCGCGAAATTCATGTTGATGCCGAGTGCCTTGATTTCGCGGTTGATGTAAAATCCTGAGTAATAGGCATCAATTGGATAGCCAGACGCGCCGATTGCCATATTACCCGGTGTCATTGCGGTCTCGCCCTTTACGTGCCGAATCCATCCGCCTTCTTGGTCAGTAGCGACGAACAAGGGAATGCGCAGGCGGCGGCTCTGGGATTTTTGTTGCAGTGTCGTCACTGATTTTGCGACTTGTACCAAATCTTCAGTATTCCAGCCGAATACTTTTACGCTGCCTAAGCCGCGGTCGAGAACCCATTGGTTCAGCAATTCGCTCGGTTCCGCTCCAGCCCAACCGAACATCAAAATCTGAGAGAGCAGCTCTTCATCAGTCATCTTGCTGACCAAAAAATCGGCCAGTTGTTCCGCGGGATAATCGCTCCAGAAGTCAGCATTTTCGGGAATTGCTTTCTGTGCAAAAAGTGATGAGAATCCGCAGAGAGTGAATGCCGTACACAGCGCAAAAAATCTGCCTGCGGATAAAAAATGTTTTGCAGACGCTAAAATTCGTTTCACTTTGCCGCTCCCATTGCCATTTTTGCTTTGAGTGTGTTGACATATTCGTGCGCCTGATGAGCGGCAATTGCGCCATCGTTTGATGCGGTGATAATCTGACGGAACGGTTTTGCGCGCACGTCGCCAGCCGCATACATGCCGGGCACAAGCGTTTCCATTTTGTAATTCGTAATCAGATAACCGCTTTCGTCTTTGGGAAGCATCATCACCAAATCTGTGCGCGGGTTCATGCCGATAAAAATGAATACGGCATCTGTCGGCAATTCGACTTCTTCATTCGTCTCTACATTTTCCAGAACGACGGATTCCACCTTGTCTTTGCCATTGATTTTTTTGATGACGGAATTATAGCGCACCGTGATATTCGGATGATTTAGGATTTTTTCCGCCACCGCTTTTTGTGCGCGCAGTTGTTTGCGGCGATGGATGAGCGTAACGGAATTGGAAAGTGTGGCAAGATAAAATGCCTCTGAACATGCGCTGTCTCCGCCGCCGACCACCATGATTTTTTTGCCCTTAAAGAAAGGACCGTCACAGGTGGCGCAGTAAGAGACTCCTTTGCCGAGCAATTTTTTTTCGCCGTCCACACCAAGTGAACGATGTTGTGCTCCCGTCGCAATCAAAATCGCATAAGATTTTAATTCGCCGTCTGCCGTTTTGAGCACAAAGTGCTGGCCTATTTTGTCGATAGAACTGACTTTTGAATGGATGATTTTTGCGCCAAAGCTTTTCGCCTGCTTTTCCATGTTTTTGATAAAGTCGCGGCCTGGAATCGGTGGAAACACACCCGGATAATTTTCCAGCGTAAAAATGTTCAGTGCTTGTCCGCCCGCATCAGAAAGGTCAATCACCAGTGTGTCCAACCCCGACCGGGCACCATATTGAGCCGCCGTCAAGCCAGCCGCCCCCGCACCGATTACGATAAAATCAAAGTCAGTCTTTTTTAGCATAAGACATTATAGCAGAAAAGGCGCGGGTGTGCTATTGCTTTGTGACTACTCTTTTACTACGCAGATTCTTCCGGCTTCGATGGTTTTTGTTTCGCCGCCGAGTTTGGTTACGCTTACCCAGTCGCCAACTTTTACGTCGGAAATGGTGAGGGTGTTTTCAGCGGGCATTTTTTTCTCGCCGGATTTTCTGTTTTCAAAAGCGGCTTTTCGTTCTTCTGCGGTGGGGAATGCGTGCAAGCGGGTGAACGGATTTACATGGACCTGCGTTTCTTTTCCATCGGCATCTTTTACGGTGAGTATTTTTTTGTCGGTAGAGACCGCGCTTACTGTGCCGAAAAGGTCAGCTTTTTCTTTTTTCATGCCGCCTTGTCTCATACCCATTTCCATCATACCCATCATCGGGTTCATACCCATGCCGTTTTGCATTCCCATTTGTGGGGGCATGTTTCTATTTTGCTGGGGGCAATTCTGTTGGTTCTGTTCCCAAGAACGATTGCCTTTTGCGAAAGCGGCTGTAGTGCCCAAGCCAAATACCAATGTTACAACTGCAACGGTTGTGATTACTGTCTTTTTCATGTTTGCTCCTTGCCAGCGGTTTTTTCTTGCTGACAATACCGACTATACTGCATCTCGTGGTCAGGTGCATGAAGGCAGAGTGAAACGAAGATGAAAGAATTTTCAGAAAAATGGCGGGTTAAATTCATTTAAAATGTTTTTTTGCGTGATATACTGAACGTAATGAAGAAAACAGTTTTGCTTTTCATGCAGATTTTTCTCTTATTTGTGGCAGTTGCTTTTCCGTTGAGCGCGCAGACTCGTCCACGTCCTCCTTTTATGCCCGGAATGAATTTTAACGGACGAAAAATGCCGCCACGGAGTGAGAATTTTTCTGTCATCGGACTAAAAGTAAAAGATACGGATTATTTTCTTACGATTTCGATTTTTTTTAACGATGCGGTGGATTCAAATTCCGTAAAAGCAAAGCATATTATGATAAACGGAATGCCTGTCCGTGAGGAAACTGAATTTTTGTTCAGCAGAAACAGACACATGGTGCGCTTTTCTATTCCTATGATGCACGAACCGTTTTCCCTTACGCTTACGAACATACATTCTTTTGACGGCAGAATCATAAATCCGACAGAAATCCCAGGGCTTGAACCAAATTCATTCTGCAAATTTTCAAGACAGGAGCGAACATGGCAAAGATTCTCATTGTAGAAGACGACAAGGAACTTTCCCACATCACAGAACTTGAGCTGACCCACGAAGGCTTTTCCGTGGTTACGGCAGCAGACGGACGCGAAGGATTTGAAAAAATTCAGACGGAATCTCCTGACCTTGTTCTGCTCGATGTGATGCTTCCCCGGCTGAGCGGACTTGAAATCCTGCGTAAAGTGCGGAATGAACTACAAAGCGAGCTCCCAGTAATTCTTGTGACAGCGCGTGGCGAAACGATAGACAAAGTGGACGGCTTGAATTCAGGCGCGGACGACTACATCTCCAAACCATTTAAAATTGAAGAACTTCTTGCCCGCATGAACGCCGTACTCCGCCGCACACAAAAGCAAAACGCCAGCGGAAAATCAATCGTCCTCAAAAACGGCCCGCTTGAAATGGTCGCCGCCGAAATGAAAGTCACCTTTGAAGGCGCAGCCACCGAGCTTTCCAAAAACGAATTCCTTCTCCTCAAATATTTCCTGGAGAACATCGGCAAAATCCTCTCCCGCGACGAAATCATCAAAACCGTCTGGGGCGAAGACTACTACATCGAAGAAAACAGCGTCGATGTATATGTCCGTCACCTCCGCGCAAAATTCGGCGACAACGTAATCAAAACGGTCCGCGGCATGGGGTATATCATGCAGGAAATGTAATCTTGATTTTTTCCAAAACATAATTATAAAGATTTAATAAGTTTTACCGAAATGGATTTCGCCTAAATTGATTTCGGTAAAATAAGTGCGTTCCGGCTAAAGCCGTCGGCTTCGTTGCAGTCGGCTGCTTTGCGGGTGCTCCATAGCCTAACGTGGGAGAATATGGAATATTTTAGAAAAATGGGGTAATATAAAAATATGGTTGTAGCGCATCCGTTTATAAAGTGGGCTGGTGGAAAGAGCCAATTATTAAATGAAATTAGAGAAAAATATCCTTCTCAAATTGAAAAATACTGCGAACCATTCGTCGGTGGAGGAGCGGTACTTTTTGATGTGCTTCAAAAATTCCATCCAGAACAAGTTTTGATAAATGATATAAACAAGGAACTCATAAATACATATGCTCAAATAAAAAGCAATAATGAAGATTTAATAGGTTGTCTTTCTACATTACAAGGGGATTATAAAGCACATACGCATGAAGAAAATAAGGCTTTCTTCTATGAAAAACGCTTGCGCTACAATGAACTTAAAGCAAATAAAAACGAGTTAGAAAATCTTGAAAAAGCAGCGCTTTTCATTTTTCTCAATAAAACATGTTTCAACGGCTTATATCGAGTAAACGCAAAAGGGCTGTTTAATGTGCCGTTCAACAACGCAAAAAATCCATTTCTATGCGACGAAAAAAATCTGCGTGCATGTTCAGAACTTCTTCAAAATGTAGAAATGACGGTTGGTGATTACAAAGAATGCAAATCTTTTATTGATGAAAAAACATTTGTCTACATCGACCCACCGTATCGTCCACTTACACAGACAGCGGCATTTACATCGTATTCAGAGAACAGATTTTCGGACAAAGAGCAATCAGAATTGGCCGATTTTATCAAATCAATTTCTGAAAAAGGTGCAAAAGTTGTTGCGAGCAATTCCGATCCAAAAAATGCAGACAAAAATGATAATTTTTTCGATGAATTGTATTCCCACTTTGAAATTAAACGAATCATCGCTTCGAGAATGATAAATTCCAACGCAAAAAAACGTGGAGCTATTAGCGAACTGCTGATTTCAAATATTGCAGGCGTATTTTAGGAAGGAAAAAATGAAACGAGATTTTATAAAATGGCTTTCAACTTTTCGAGATAGCATTGCAACCTATTCATATTATGTCGATTTTAAAAAAGTATATGACAATGTTGAGAATATTAAAATAGAACTTAATATTCTCAATTCGTTGATTGGTTCAAAAAATATTGAATCAGATTTTGTCAAAATTCTTGAGAAATATCCCGAGACGCTAAAATGCATTCCAATTTTACTCGCCGTGCGGAATTCAGAAATAGCAATTTCCGATGAAACAGGAAGCCGAATGTTTGATTTTGCAACCCAGACATTCACAATTGCGGATTATGCAACTTTTATGAAAAAATCAGGTCTCTTCGATTTGCTTCAAAATCATTTAATTGGAAATCTTCTTGATTATGCTACAGGTGTTGAAACAGGACTTGATTCAAACGGTCGTAAGAATCGTGGCGGACATCTTATGGAGGGCTTGGTTGAATCATATATTCAAAAAGCGGGTTTTGTGAAAGGAAAGAACTATTTTAAGGAAATGTATATTCACGAGATCTCGGAAAAATGGAATGTAAATCTATCTGCAATTTCAAGGCAAAATGGAAAAACGCTTTGATTATGTTATAAAAACTGCAAATCAGATTTATGTAATTGAAACAAGTTTTTATGGTAGTGGTGGTTCAAAACTGAATGAAACCGCACGAAGTTATAAAACACTTGCGCAGGAAGTCGTCACGATTGACGGTGTAACTTTCGTTTGGTTTACAGATGGAAATGGGTGGAAAAGCGCACGGCACAACTTGGAAGAAACATTTGATGTAATGGAACATATCTACTGCATTGCGGATATGGAAAATGATGTAATGGCAAAAATCTTTAAGTAAGGAGTTTCAATGGGTTCACGAGAAATGGCGAAAACTATCAATCTGAATGGAAGTTTACTTCCATTGCTGACACAATTTCCTGTGAATGACCACTTTCAAATTGGAATTTATCAAGGTACCTTGTCACAATTTGATATGCTCATTCGCTATAAACAATTGATAAGCGGCGAATGGTCGCGAGCAAGAACTCCAAAGCATATTCATTGGGCTGTAGATATTTTAATAAAACAACATGAAAACCCTGATGCAACAAACCGTTTTTTGGATTTTTTGTTAGAGCATTGGCAAAATGTTACACCACTTTTGTCAGCAGAAGAACGAAATGAGGTCTTAAACACAGAAACACTATTAACGCAAGTAAATAAGGAATCGTTACAATATCCAGAGTTAGCGGAAAAAGGTGAATATAGTATAAGGTTTTTAATTCTTCTTGCTAAACTTCTTATGATTCAAGAAAAGACAAATAATCATGGAGCTTTTATGTTTAAAAACTTGCTTGAGCAGTTAAAATCTCATTCTGATATATTTTCAGTTGTCTCAACTGCTACTCACCGATAGAGGAGATGCCTTATTTCTATACTTTCCTATTATCGCTCACAAAACAAAGATTTCACTCTTGCAAAAGGAAATTGCTTAGACTTGCTTCCAAACATCAATTTTCAGTTTGATATGATTTTTGCTGACCCGCCGTATTTCCTTTCAAATGGTGGGATTTCTGTACAAAGTGGAAAACAAGTTAGCGTAAATAAAGGCGAATGGGATAAATCACAGGGCTTAAAAAAAGATAATGAATTCAACCGAAAATGGCTCAAACTTTGCCGCGACAAACTCAAAGAAAACGGAACAATCTGGATTAGCGGAACATACCACAATATTTTTTCTGTGGCCCAAATGTTGAACGAATTGGATTTCAGAATTCTCAACTGCATTACTTGGGTGAAGACTAATCCGCCTCCGAATCTTTCATGTAAGTTTTTTACCCATTCAACCGAATTTATTTTGTGGGCAAGAAAAAATAAAAAAGTCACGCATTTCTACAATTATGAATTAATGAAAAAAATTAACGGTGGAACTCAGATGCGCGATTTGTGGACTTTGCCTGCAATAGCGAAGTGGGAAAAATCTTGTGGAAAGCATCCTACACAAAAACCGTTACCGTTGCTTGCAAGAATTATTCTTGCTTCTACAAAAGAAGGTGCATGGATTTTAGACCCATTTACAGGCTCAAGCACAACAGGTATTGCGGCATCGCTTTTAAATCGTCGTTTCTTAGGTCTTGACCAAGAAGAATCCTTTTTGGAATTATCAAAAAATCGGCGTATGGAGATTGAAGATGAAAAAACACGTTCTATATATCGTGAACGAATTCTCAAATACTCTGACAAGCCTCTAGAAACTATTCTTGAAATTAATGACAATTCGCCGTATTTTGGCATTGATTTACCGATGGAGTCAATCTGATGAAAAACGGGGCGTTACGGGGTATCCCCGTAGAAGGGGTAGCGGAAAACCGCAGGTTTGGAGCGAGGGGAAGGCTTTCCCCTTCTGTATTTCTTTCTTTTCGATTTATGCTGCTTCTTGCGTTGTCAATGCTTTCGCTTTCGGTGTTGTTTGTCGCGTTGTTGAGGCTTTCGGTTACGCGTAAGCAGGATGCTGACCTTGAAAAAAGTCTTGCGCTGATTTGCGGGACGATTGAGGGGCGCGGGACGGATGAGCTTGCGTTTTTGGAGCTTCCGTATTACATCACGTATGCGGTGTGGGAGCGTGAGGGGCGGGCGGTGCTTTCTACGAATGACAGTCTGCTTCCGCTTTTGGAGTCTGAGGGGAAGAGCCGTACGCATTTTGAGAAAGGTTTTTTTACGGACAGCGATTTGAATATTCGGTACCGGACGAGGACGATTGTGTCAGGCGAAAAGATGCTTGTGGCTGAATGTGCGCTTGATATTGCGAATGATTCTGCCGCCCAAATGCTTTCTGCGCTTCCACGTCTTGCGCTTGTTTCGCTTGTTCCGATTCTTGTGCTTTCGTTCGCGCTCTCATTTTTGATTTCACGGAGCACGATTTTTGCGTTCAAAAAATTGCAGGCTGACTACGACCGCGAGAAGGCTTTTACGAGCAATGTGAGCCATGAGCTTAAAACACCGATTTCGATTATCGACGGGCACGCAAATCTTCTCAAACGCTGGGGAAAAGATGACCCCGCACAGCTTTCTCAGTCAATCGACGCAATTTTGCACGAGACGGAAAACATGAATCAGATTGTGACGACGCTTCTCGACATGAGTCGGATTGAAAATGGTACGTTGAGCATTGAGCCGAGCAAATTTTTTGTGACTAATTTTTTTACGAAACTGAAAGAGGAAGTCCGTATTACGCACCCGGACTGCACGATTCATATTTCCGACCCGGACTTTTTGGAAATTGAGACGGATGAGCAAAAACTTCATCAGATTTTTACGGTGATTTTATCGAACAGTTTGAAATTTGCGGGCGAAAAATGCACGGTCACGCTCGCCGCAAAGAAAAATGGCTCCAAAACAGAACTGTCGGCAAGCGATGACGGCACAGGCTTTTCTGACGAAGTGCTTCCGCATGTGTTTGAGCGTTTTTACAAAGGCGACTCTTCGCATGACCGCAATGTTTCTGGCGCGGGTCTGGGGCTTTCAATCGCTAAGACGCTTGCGCTTGCTCTCGGCGGGGATATTCGTGCGGAGAATGCGCCTGACGGCGGTGCGTGCGTGGTGGTGACGGTGGGACGCTCCCTCTAAATCACTTTCTTTTCCAGCCAGCGTCCGTGTTTGAATCGCACTAGGAAACATGCGCCGCGGAAAATCCAGTCCAAATACATGGCGAACCAAATGCCGTACAGCGCGAGGCTTGTGTTGTCAGGGAAGTGGCGGAGAATCCATTGGGAAATCAAAAAGCTGAATAAGACGCGGAAGAGCCACATGCTGATATTGCTCACTAGCATTGTAAACTTGGCATCGCCTGCCGCACGCAGGACATTGGGAAGTGTGAACGACATGGGCCAAAATAATGTGTTCGCAACCATACAGGTGCGGATGACTCCCGTAGCAAGATGCTGTGCTTCGTCAGAAAGATTGAACGCGCGAACCAAAAGCGGCGCAAGCACAAAAGTAATCGTGGCGACGCTTGCCATGCCGATATACGCTTCTTTAAGCAATTTGCGCCCGTAGGATTTTGCCTGTTCTTTTTCGTCTGCGCCGATGCATTGCCCGATGACGGTAACACTTGCCAGACCGATTCCTTGCGCGGGAATGTTTGAAAAACTTGCAATCGTATTGGTGATGGCGTTTGCCGCAATTGCCGCAAGTCCAAATCCAGACATAAATGAATAGACCAAAATTTTTCCGATATGAAACACTGAGTTTTCAATGCCGCTCGGAATTGCAACTTTGAGGATTTTACGAATCATGCTGAACCGAAGTTCAATGCGCCATATTTTTTCCAGATAGATGGGGCTGTTTTCCCGTGCGGATTTTCCAGTGAGCAGCACAATCATCACCACGGCCGCCAAAATTCTGCTCGCGAGTGTCGCAATACCTGCGCCAGCCACACCAATTTTTGCCCCGTAAATCAAAACAGCGTTTCCGGCAATGTTTGTCAGATTCATCAGGATGCTGACCTTTAGGCTCACTTTGCTGTTTCCCATGGAGCGGTACAAGGCTGCGCAACTGCTGTAAATGGCAAGGAACGGAAATGAAAGCAGCACCCACACAAAATAAATCAATGCGTTTTGCATGACGGCGGCATCAGTTTTTCCGTAAATCAGATTGAGAATGATATGGCGCAGGGGCATACACAACGCGATGATGAATATGCCGGCAAGCGTGGATATGTACAATAATTGTCTTGCCGCCACCCGCGCATCTTCCGGGGATTTGTGACCAAGATATTGGCTGGAGACCACCGCACCGCCTGTGGCAAATGCCGCGAACAATTGGATGAACAATTGCGTCAGCTGGTCAATCAGCGAAACACCGCTTACGCCAGCCTCGCCAATTGATGCGACCATAACCGTATCGCATGCGCCAATTGTCATCGCAAGAAACTGCTCCGCCACGAGCGGGAGGATGAGGCGGCGCAGGTCTTTTTGGGAAAATAAGTTTTCTGCCATTTGCACGTTCTATGCTTTAAATGACAGCGATGGAATTGTCTTGTCTGTAAGCATAGAAACATCCACGCGGTTGTACGGAATGTTGATGCCGTTTTCTTTAAAAGCTTTTACTGTCTGTACACACACTTCTGTCTTTAAGTCAAAGAAATTCGGACGTTCACACCAGACAATCAGGTTCATGCCGATGCCGGAGTCTCCGCAATTTGTTACCAGCACTTTTGGCGCGTAGTTAGGATTGTCTTTTACTGTGAGTGAACAACGAGCGGGAACGGAATTCAACACTTCTACCGCTTTGTCCAAATCAGTTGAATAATCAACGCTCACTTCAAAAATGTAGCGGCGATAGTCATAGGAAGAATAGTTCATCAGCTTCGTGTTGATAATCGCAGAGCTTGGAATACGGATGAGCTGATTGTTTGGCGTATGAACTCTGATAGAAAGCAAGCCAATTCTGTCCACTGTGCCAGAAACGCCGTCCACTTCAATAAAGTCGCCGACTTTCATCGTTTTTTCGGTAACAATAAAAATGCCGGAAATCAAATTGCTTACGGTTGTCTGAGCAGCAAAGCCGACCGCAACACCAGCGATACCCATGGCTCCCCAAATCGCGCCCAAGTTAATGCCGAACAAACTCAGCACATACATTACGATGAGGATGTAAAAACAGTACGAAACAATCTTTGAGACTGTTTTGACTGATTGCGGCTCCATCTTTTTAGCCACGCCCTTCTTGATAATCATGCGGATAATGCGATACACACCCCAGAAAATCAGAACAGCGATAACACCCGTAGCAAATTTTATGAGATGCTCAGGTTCTGTTACATAATTGATGATTTCATTTACATGAAAAAAATTCTGCATGTTGTCAACCGTTTTATTGGCGACCTGCATCGTGATATTAGATTCGTCCATACGTTTAGCTCCTATAAATCCTGCATAAGCGGATTTAGTCTATTCTAACATTATTCGTATTTTTCGTCATTACCACGCAGATGATCCATTACAGACGTATGATTTGGCTTGATAATCATCCGCACCAAACCCACAATCATCAGCACTACAAGAATTCCTACAATTACCGTCGCAATAATTCCAAACATACATACCTCCTATTCATTGTGCTTGCATATATCATTCAAAAAACATTCCGCGCATTTAGGATTTCTTGCCGTGCACACATACCGCCCGTGCAAAATCAGCCAGTGATGCGCATGCTCCATAAATTCATCGGGAACGCGCGCAAGCAGACTTTGTTCCACCGCTTCAGGAGTTGTGCCTTCCGCAAGCCCGATTTTTGGCGAGATGCGCAAAAGATGAGTGTCCACCGGCATCGTGTGTTCGCCCCAGACGACATTCAGCACCACATTTGCCGTCTTGCGTCCTACGCCGGGAAGCGACATCAATTCTTCACGTGCGCGCGGCACTTCGCCCCCAAAATCAGAAAGCAATTTTTCGCACAAGCCGATGATATGTTTCGCTTTCGATTTGTACAGTCCGATAGATTTGATATACGGAATCAGCCCGTCCTCACCAAGCGTGAGTATTTTTTTCGGCGTGTCCGCCACCTTGTACAATTCTTCCGTCGCAAGATTCACACTTTTGTCCGTAGCCTGCGCGCTCAACACAACCGCCACCAACAACGTAAACGGCGACGACCACCGCAGTTCAGATTTTGGCTCCGGGTTATGCGCCTTAAATCGCGTAAAGACTTCAATGATTTCTTGTGGCGAGAGAAGTTTTGACATAAGTGTTTTTATTTTATCACAGTTTTTCGCAAAAGCAACACCACTCCGCCAATTGGTACGAGCGCGAGCAAAAATCCTGCGTTGCCAAAAAAGTGCCAGCAGAGCCAGCTGACTGTTACGCCCAGATAAAAGCCGAGCAGCGTCGCGCCAAAAAATTTTGCTTTGAGCGCAAACGATTTGTCGCCGTTGCAAAAAACTTCCGTGAGTGCGGAGACGAACTGGCGGACATTGTTCGAGGAAAAAATGGTGGAGCTTTTGTAGTCGTATGCGCCGTCAAATGCGCACCACTGGAACGGCATGGAAAAAAAGGTGGGGTAGAGATAGACTAAAAGCGGCAGATTTTTTTCTGTTGGGAATTGCCACATTGCGACACAGGCGAGCGCGTCAATCAGAAGGGCAAGCAGTTTGACGTTCAATTTTGTATGCTTGGGTAAAAATGTGGCAAGAAAAACTGCGCCCGCATACAAAAAAAGCCCCAGCGCATGCAAGGCAACTGCGTACCAATTTCCGCCAAGGCTTTCGGTGATAAGTTCAGTGATATTGACTGTCTGCGCAGAGCCAAAGAAATGCGACACATTCACCAGAGGAAATAATCCCAGCCAGCCGCCAATAAATGCGACGGTGTAGTGAATGTGTGCCTCACGTCGGGCTTGCGCAGACTCCATGTTATTTTACTGCCTTTTTGAGCGCGTCGATTTTATCAGTCTTTTCCCAGCTGAATTCATTGCGTCCAAAGTGACCGTATGAAGCGGTGGGGCGGTAAATCGGGCGTTTCAAATCGAGCGTCTTGATAATGCCTGCGGGCGTGCAGTCGAACACTTCCTTTACGGCTTCGCTGATTTTGAAGTCTTCCACTTTGCCAGTACCAAAGGTATCAACCATGATAGAGACAGGGAAGGGCACGCCGATTGCGTATGCCAGCTGCACTTCACAGCGGTCTGCCAAACCAGCGGCAACCACATTCTTTGCGATGTAGCGTGCCATGTATGCCGCAGAACGGTCAACTTTGCTGGGGTCTTTGCCGCTGAATGCGCCGCCACCGTGACGACCCATGCCGCCGTAAGTGTCTACAATGATTTTGCGTCCGGTCAAGCCAGTGTCGCCAAATGGTCCGCCAACAACGAAACGTCCGGTTGGGTTCACGTAATATTTGGTGTTTTTGTCCATCAAGCCAGTGGGTTCAAGTTCTGGCTTGATGATTTCTTCGATGACGCCTTCTTTAATTGTCTCGTAGCTTACTTCGGGGTCATGTTGATGGCTGATAACCACCGTGTCGATTCTGACGGGCTTGTGTCCTTCGTATTCAATCGTCACCTGGCTCTTTGCGTCCGGGCGCAGCCATGCGATTGTCTTGTTTTTGCGAAGTCTGGTTGCGCGGTGCAAAAGATTGTGCGCGTACATAATCGGAGCGGGCATCAGTTCCGGAGTTTCGTTACAAGCGAAACCGAACATCATGCCCTGGTCGCCCGCACCCTGCTGACCTTTGAATTCAGAAAGACCACGACCTTCAACTCCCTGGTCGATATCGGGACTCTGCGCATGAATCATGTTCAGCACAGCCATAGAATTGCAGTCCAGACCGTAATCGGAATTTGTGTAGCCGATATCTTTTGCCACATCACGGGCAACCTGCTGGAAATCCACGTATGTTTTTGTGGTCAATTCGCCGCCAATCAGCACGAGCGCAGTAGACGCAAATGTTTCACATGCGACGTGACTTTCAGGGTCTTTTTCAAGACATGCATCCAGAATAGCATCTGAAATTTGGTCACACAATTTGTCGGGATGACCTTCGCCGACAGACTCTGAGGTAAAAAGATAATGATTGTTAGATAAGACAGAACTCATTTCGAGCCTCCTATTTAGCAAGATTTGCCGATCCATACGGAACGGTTCCCGTCTGCAATTTGGATAAATCAACGGGATTTGGATATATCAGTATATATCAACTTTCATAAATCCACAATGAGAATTTATATAAAATGTCGAAATTCGGCAAGTTAATTCTTTATTTTGTACGTCTGCGTCTTGTAATCCGGGTAATGCTGCTGGATGATTTCTTTTGCCTGCGCCGCATATTTTGACGGAATCTTTGCATGGCTATCAATAAATCCAGGGTACAACATTTCTGCGCTTGCAAGAACACCGGCTGCCAGTCGTTGCCGCTGAGCATTTTCAGAGGAAGAATTGCTGTTAGCCATTTGATTTCGATAGCCTTCAAACGCATCCATCATCGAAGTTTGAATGAATTCGCGGTCTGCTGATACAGAATCAAGTTGCGGCAAGTTGATTTTTGCGCCTACCGGAACTAAGTCTGGATCAGGGATTCTGTTTTTGTTTGCGCTGTAAATACAAGGCCACAAATGACGTATGCCGTATTGTTTTTCTGCAATCGTGTGATAGTTGCTGCCTGACGGTACGGTGTACTGAATATCAGGTTTTCTTTCATACGTGGCAACAGGTTCCGGCTCAGGAATCGGCTCTGGTTCTGGCTCCGGGATTGGTTCAGGTTCAGGAATAGGCTCCGGCTCTGGTTCGGGTTCAGGTTCTGGAATCGGTTCCGGCTCTGGTTCAGGTTCAGGAATAGGCTCTGGCTCTTGCTGCTGAGAAGTGATTTCTTGATTCTGCGTTACCGGTTCAGAGTTCTCTTTTCCAGAACAGCCTTTGATGAAGAACAACAACAAAATAATGAGGATGATAAGAGCAAGTAAAATGCCCAGAATAATCTTTCCCATGCCGCCTTTTGTTTTTTCAGCGGGCTCCGGTTCTTGAGGTGCTGGTTCAGCGAGAGCGGGTGTTTCTTCTACTGGTGTAGGTACTGCTTCCTCTGGCTCAGGGTCATCTGGGAGAAGGTGTGCTTTTAAGTGCTCAAAACGCTTGTTCATCCGTAATGCGACTGATGAACTGGGAGAGAATTTAATGCGATAATGGGCAGGAATAGTGATTTTTTCTTGTGTTGCAGGATTTATGCCTTCAGATGTTTCAACCCATACACGCTTAAAAGTACCAAAGTTAGAAATATAAAATGTATCTGACTTTTTAAGTTCTCTTTTAACAATTGAGAAGAAGAGTTCGACAAATTTTTTTGAAGTTTCGTAAGGGAGCTCATTTTTGTCAGCAAGTTTTTGAATAAGCTCGCTTTGGCTAAGCAGATTACTCATTTATTTCCTCTTTGAACACGGGCGACAATCGGAATCGCATTTTTCTCTTTTTTGGGTACAGATAAAAATGGTTATCGTAAGGATTTTTTCCGATATGAACATCGCTGATGACAGCCCTGAATGTTCCGAAACCAGGCTGAATGAATTTATCATCAGTATCGACAGCTGAGACAATTTCTTCTATAAGTGTATTGATAGTTTCATTACACTGTTTTTTAGAGATGAGAAGTTCTGCTGATAATTCATCTATCATTTCCTGCTTTGTCATACAGACAGTATATTCCCAAACAGTTTTTTCGTAAAGATTGTTTTTGCATGATGTTTTTGCATGAACTAATTACAATCTTTTCGTTTAGTTACCCAGTTTTGCCGCATTTATTGAATTTACAAAAAAGAATTTTCTATGAACTACTGTACTAAAAAAATATTATTCATTATACTAGGGATTGGCGATTTAATATCGCACTGATTGTAAGGAAAAAGAAGAGGTAAAGCATTATGGCATTAAAAAAGACTTTTTCTGCTGATGGCAAAAAGTGTAAAGTTGTTTTTACAGTAAAGAAAGAAGCTGCACAGGGTGCGAAATCAATTTCAATTGCTGGAGATTTCAATAGCTGGAGCAGCACTGAAACACCGCTTAAAAAAGCAAAAGACGGCTCTTTCTCTACCGAATTGGAATTGGATGCTGGTAAAGAATATCAGTTCCGCTATTTGTTGGACGGCAGCCGCTGGGACAACGACTGGGAAGCTGACAAATATATTCCTGCTCCGTTCAGCAGCACTGATAACAGCGTAGTAGTCTGTGTAGAGCCCAAAAAAGCAGTTCCTGCAAAGAAAACCGCTGCAAAAGCAGAAAAAAAGCCGGCTGCTAAAAAAGCTCCCGCAAAAAAATCAAAGTAAATTAGTTTTAATTTGATATAAAAAATCCCTGCCGTTTTGACAGGGATTTCGTTTTTTAAACTGAAGAATCGAACGTATATGGCTGCACGTTGCAAAGCTGAGCGAGTTTTGCTTACAAAAGTCACTCGGCTAAAGATGACACAAATGTCATCTTTAACTCGGCACATGGATTACTTCGCGGGGCTTGGAACCATTTGCGGGACCAACGATGCCGCGCTCTTCCATTTCTTCTACGAGGCGTGCGGCGCGGTTGTAGCCGATTTTAAGTCTGCGCTGAATGTAGCTTGCGCTCGCTTTGCCTGCTTGCACCACAATCTGCAATGCCTCATCGTAGAGCGGGTCTTCGCCGTCGCTGAACAGACCGGGGCCGGTTCCGCCTTCTTCGTCATCCTCCACACAGCTTTCGTCGTCGATGTACTCTGGCTCGCCGTATTGCTTAACGTAGTCCACAACGGCTTCTACTTCGTTGTCGTTGACGAGCGTACCTTGGATACGCACGGGGAACGGGTCGGTTGCGCTGGCGTAGAGCATGTCGCCTTTGCCCAGCAATTTTTCTGCGCCCACCTGGTCAATGATGATGCGGCTGTCCATTTTTGACGCGACCATGAACGCAATGCGGCTCGGAATGTTCGCCTTAATCAGACCGGTGATAACGTCAATTGACGGACGCTGTGTTGCCAGTACCAAATGGATACCAACGGCGCGACTCATTGCGGCAAGGCGGGCAATCGTTGATTCCAGCTCTTTACCAGTTGTCGCCATCAAGTCTGCAAATTCGTCAATAATCACCACGATGTACGGCAGTTTTTCCGCCGCGATGTTGCGTTCTACAATGCGCTTGTTGTAGCTGACGATATCGCGAACGCCCATGCCGTCCAAACATGCGTAGCGGCGTTCCATTTCGCACAAGCAGTACTGGAGAGACTGGAATGCGCGTTTTGATTCCGTGATGACCGGCGTGAGCAGGTGCGGAATATCATTGTACAGTTTAAGCTCAACCACTTTGGGGTCAATCATAATCAGCTTGACTTCCTGCGGACTGCGCTTGTACAAAATAGAAAGAATCATGCTGTTTACACAGACTGACTTACCGGCACCCGTTGAACCTGCAATAAGCAAGTGCGGTGTCTTTGCCAAGTCGAGTACCTGTGGCTCACCGGAAATATCCTTACCCAGAATGACAGGAATTGCCATCTTGCTGAACTGCGGCAAATCCAAATCAACGATTTCCTTAAAGCTGACCACGGCGCGCTCTTTGTTCGGTACTTCA
>JAFSTK010000108.1 GCA_017450535.1 Treponema sp. | reverse complement strand
TTTGCAGACCGGCATGGAAGACTTGACGCAGATGCTCACGGGCGGACGTTTTAAGAAAAAGCAAGTTTCAATCCGTGAGGCGCGCAAAATTATCACCGAAGAGACGCTGGACTCCATGATTGACCAGGAAAAGGTTGCCGAAGAAGCGAAAAATCGTGTGGAGCAGAGCGGCATTATTTTTATTGATGAGATTGATAAAATTGCCACAAAAGGCGGACAGACGAGCGGACAGGACGTAAGCCGTGAAGGTGTTCAGCGCGATATTCTCCCGATTGTGGAAGGCTCAAAGGTGAACACTCGGTACGGCGTTGTGGACACCACGCACATTCTTTTTGTGGCGGCAGGCGCATTCAGTGTGTCCGCTCCGAGCGATTTGATTCCTGAGTTGCAGGGACGTTTCCCGTTGCGCGTTGAACTGGAAAGTTTGAGCAAGGATGACTTTAAGCGCATTCTTACCGAGCCGAAAAACGCGCTCACCAAACAGTACATTGCGCTTTTGCAGACAGAAGGCGTTACGCTTGACTTTACCGAAGATGCGATTGACAAGATGGCAGGCATCGCCGAAGAAGTGAACAGCCGCAGCGAAAATATTGGCGCGCGTCGTTTGCATACGATTATGGAAAAGGTAACCGAAGAAATCAGTTTTGAAGCTGATGAGCATGCGGGCGAAACGATAAAAGTTGACAGCGCGTTTGTGGAAGAAAGACTCAAAGGTATCAGCACCGACCAAGATTTGAGCCGGTACATTCTGTAGTTCATGAGCGGCGTCCACGGCGGAACGTATTCAGATAAATGTGATTTCTCTGCGAACATAAACCCTCTGGGCTTGCATCCCGCCGCTCAGGGGACGATTTCGTCTCTTGCCTTACGCACAAAAACGCTTTCACGCTATCCCGAATCAAACTGTGCGGAATTGCGCCGTCTTTTGGCGGAATTCTATGCGTTTCCTCAAGAACACATTGTGTGTGGTGCGGGCGCATCAGATATACTTTTTTCACTAGTGCAGTCATGGTGCGCTCATCGTGATGCTGCGGATGTGGTGGTTGTTGAGCCAGCTTTTACGGAATATGAGCGCGCGGCAAAATTGAATGGCTGTAGTGTCCGCCATTTTTTGCTTTCTGAAAACAATTCTTTTGCTTTTGCGCAATCGGATATGGCGCGCCTTGCAGAAAACTTGGACGGAGCGGGAATGCTCTTTTTGGCAAGCCCCTCAAATCCGGCCGGTGTTGTGCTTTCAGGTGATGAGCTTTGCCAGATTGCTACGCTCTGTGAAGAAAAAAATGTGTTGTTTGTGGCGGACGCATGTTTTTCTCAGTTTTCTTCTGAGGCGGAGCAGGGGATACGGACGCTTCTTTCCCGCCGCACAGATTTTCCGCACACGGTTGTGCTGAATGCGTTTACCAAGTTTTACGGCATGGCGGGATTGCGTCTAGGCTATGCGTTGTGCTTTTCTGAGGAAATTGCCCGCTGCATTTTTGAAGCGATGCGCCCGTGGGCAGTGGGAAGCGCGGAATTGGCGACAGGCTGTGCGGTGATGAGCGCGGAACTTGCCGAAAAAAATGCGCTGAAAAACAATTCGTCGCAAACGGTTCGGACAGATTGGGAAAAACAGACGCATACTTTTGTTCAAGATGAGCGCAAACGACTTGCTTCCGCATTGCAGGGCGCAGGCTTTTTTGTCGTGCCGGGCGAGGCGAATTTTATTTTGTTCCGTGCGGATGACACAGACCTTGCGGAAAAATTGTTAGAGAAAAATATCGCCATCCGCTCTTGCGCAGATTTTTATGGCTTGGACACACATTGGTATCGCATTGCGGTGCGCTCTAAAAACGAAAACGATTTGCTTATCAACGCGCTTTCAACGGAAAACTTGCAGAGCTTGCATCCACACGCTGCGGTACTCATGATACAAGGCACGATGAGCAATGCGGGAAAATCGCTTTTGGTCGCCGCGTTGTGCCGGATTTTCAAACAGGACGGCTATCGCGTCGCACCGTTTAAGAGTCAGAACATGGCGCTCAACAGCGGAGTGACGGCGGACGGTCTTGAAATGGGACGCGCGCAAATTATGCAGGCTGAGGCAGCAGGTCTTTTGCCCGATGTGCGCATGAACCCCGTTTTGTTAAAGCCAACTGGTGAGCGAACGAGTCAGGTCATCGTGCAAGGCTTGCCGACAAAAACGATGGACGCGCGCGAATATTTTGCCTTTCGCCACACGCTCATCCCGCAGATTCTGGAAGCCTACCATTCTCTTGCCGAAGAAAACGACATCATTGTGCTTGAGGGCGCGGGAAGCCCTGCGGAAATCAATCTGAAAAAAGATGACATTGTGAACATGGGGCTTGCGGAGCTTGTGGACGCGCCAGTGCTGCTTGCGGGCGATATTGACCGGGGCGGAGTGTTTGCCTCGCTGTACGGAACGGCGGCATTGGTCACAGAGCAGGAGCGTGCGCGGATAAAAGGCTTTGTCATCAACAAATTTCGGGGCGACGTGTCACTTTTGCAGGACGGACTTAATCAAATCCGCGATTTAACGGGTATTCCGGTGGTCGGTGTGGTGCCGTTTATTCCTGATTTATTGCTTGACGATGAGGACAGCCTGAGCAGTCAGCTTACTGGGGAAGGACACGGTCAAGATCAGCCCAAACAAGACGCGTTGCTTCATATCGCCGTGGTGCGTCTCCCGTACATCTCCAATTTTACGGACATACAGGCATTCAGCCGGCTTCCGTTTGTGCAGGTGAGTTTTTTTGACAGTTTTGATTCGTATGCCGAGGCGGTAAACGAATACGGTGAGCCAGATTTATTTGTTCTCCCCGGCACAAAAAATTCGGTGCATGCATTGCAATGGTTGCGTGAGACTCATCTTGACAAACTCATTGTCCGAAAAGCGAAAAGCGGTTTTCCGACAATTGGCATTTGCGGAGGTTTTCAGCTGTTAGGAACAGCATTGCATGATGCTGACGGAAATGAAGATGCAAGCGCACAAGAGACAATTCCCGCGCTCAATCTGCTTCCTGCGGAAACGTCCTTCACCTCGGAAAAAACGCGTGTGCAAGTTCAGTCAAAACTTCCGAATATTGACGGAGTTTTTTCTCCGCTGACGGGATGTTTTGCGCGCGGCTATGAGATTCATCACGGAAAGACGCAGTTTGTTTCGGGCAGGGAAGCGGAGCTGTCAGCGCAAAAAATGTCAAACAAAGCGGAACGTGCGCCCTTGGTCTTCGTAAAAAACAATGTGCTCGGCACCTATATCCACGGTTTTTTTGACAGCGATGAGATTACCCGTGCCCTTATCACGTTGTTGTGTGAGCGAAAAAGCATTCCAGTTCCTTCGTACCAGTCGTATCAAAACGAGCGCGATAAATCATACGACCGCCTTGCCGATGTGGTGCGTAAGTCGCTTGATATGGATGCGATTTACAAAATTGTCTTTGGCGAAAAACTGTGATATACTTCTTTCATGCTTCATCTTTACTATGGCGAAGGAAAAGGTAAGACGACAGCGTCTCTCGGTTTGGCGATTCGTGCGGCGGGAAATGGATGGCGAGTCATATTTGTGCAATTTTTGAAAAACACGCCTGTTGGGGAAATCACGTCTCTTGAAAAACTGGGCGCAACGGTTCTGCGTGGAAAAGCGGGAAATCATTTTTTCTCTCAGATGACCGAGCAAGAAAAGACTGAAAGCAAAGCGATTTCCGACACGAATTTTTCCCGCGCGCTTGCATTGTGCAAAGAGTACCCTGAATCTTCGCAGATTCTGCTTGTTCTGGATGAAATCTGTGCCGCATATCAATATGAGTTGATTGACCGAGATGCCGTGGATGCGCTTGTGAGTAATCCTCCCGCAAATGTTGAGCTGGTTTTGACTGGCAGAAATCCTCCGGCATTGTTTTTGGAAAAAGCTGACTACATCACCGAGATGAAAAAAATCCGCCATCCGTTCGATAACGGACTTGTGGCGAGAAGAGGAGTGGAGTTTTGAGCAGTTTGTCTCTTTTTTCTGAAAATGAATTGCCTCAATTTCCGAGCATTGAGCACCATGAGCCGCAAGAAATCGAAGCGGCCAGCATGAAGACGATTGCGGCTGAACTCTCTGCCAAGGGGGTGCAAGTGCCGTCCGCCTTACAGCCCGTTGTGTTTAGGGCGATTCATGCAAGCGCAGATTTTGATTATGCGGAAAATCTTGTTTTTTCTCCCGATGTCATGGAAATTGCGGCGAAAATCCTCTTGCAAAAGCCTGTTATCGTCACTGATACGAATATGGCGCTTGCAGGCATTAACAAAACGGCATGTGCGAGGTTCGGCATCGAAACTCATTGTTTTATGGCGGACGAAGATGTGAGAGAAGCCAGCAAGCAGAGCGGACTGACACGTGCGGCATGCAGCGTGGACAAAATGGCGCATCTTTTTGGCAATTCCTCCCGCCCGGTCATTTTTGCCTGCGGAAACGCACCCACGGCATTGGTCAGAGTTCGGCAACTGCATGATGCACGCTTGTTTTCTCCGGCATTGGTAATCGGTGTTCCCGTGGGCTTTGTGAACGTAGTTGCCGCCAAAGAATTGATTTTGCAAAGTGAAATACCGCATATTGTCGCCCGCGGAAGAAAAGGTGGCTCAACGATTGCCGCCGCTATCATGAACGCGCTTTTTCCCTAGCGTGATTTTCTATCCCGTGTTATACTTTGAACAGCAAGAAAAAATTCCCGGAAAAATGGAGGTGCGATATGCGACGTTATTCGCGATTGGCGATTATGGTCTCTCATGTCAGTTCTGATGAGACGATGACCACAGAAAACGATGTTGTCCATTTGACTAACGGAAATACCTCCGTTGAAGTCTCTGATTTTGAGAGCGCGCTGCATATGCTTCCACCGGGGAGCGAAGTTGCGGTGGTAGCGCAGGGAACTGTCGGCAATACGACCGTGCACAATTTGAGTCGCATTATCAGGGAAAGCAATGTGCTTGTTACGCTCGACCTCTCTTCCGTGACGGAGCTTTCCCGCGTATTTGACAGTCCGTTTCAGGGGAATAAGCAGCTTTTGGCAATGCATTTCCCTTGTAATCTGCTCTCAATCAATACTCGCGCATTTGCTGGCTGTACATCGCTTGCCTCAGTCATCATTCCGGCGACCGTCATAAAAATTGGTGTGCAGGCATTTGCTGGATGTACACAATTGCATCACCTTGAATTCAAAAGACCAAGCGGATGGAAATGCGGTGGTTCGCCGGTGGAAGCCTTTGAATCTCCGTTTGAAAATCCTTCGCGGTTTGTTTTTGATGACAGTTCTTATTTTGATATGGAGTTGAACAAATAAAATGAAAATTATCTCATGGAACGTAAACGGCATCCGCGCCGTAGAAAAAAAAAGTTTTGTTGACTGGCTTTTGCATTGTGATGCCGATGTGGTATGCATTCAGGAGACAAAAGCCCATCCTTCCCAGCTCACGCAATCATTGCTTGCCCCCGGAAGCGAAGAGAATATTTTGTTTCCTATTCCAGAAAAAACTGCTGCCTCTCCCGTCGCAATTGTTGATGATACGGCGGCGTACAAATCCTACTGGTCGTCGGCAAAGAAAGCCGGCTATTCCAGTACCGCCATTTTTTCGCGCACCGTTCCCGACAAAGTTGAATGCCTCGGCGATCCGCTCTACGATGATGAGGGCAGGGTGACCGCCGCCTATTACGGCAAATTGGTTGTCATAAGCGCGTATTTTCCAAACAGCCAGGGACCCGGCTTGCGTCTTGACTACAAACTGGGCTTTTGCGATGCCATGTTCAAGTATCTGAACAAATTGGTTTCTGATGGCTACAACATCGTGCTCTGTGGCGACTACAACATTGCCCACAAACCGATTGACCTTGCCAACCCTAAGTCAAACGAAGGCAACGCAGGCTATCTCCCCGAAGAACGCGCATGGATGGACTTTTTCACCGCCAACGGCTACACCGATTGTTTCCGCGCCCAACACCCGGAACCGAATCTGTACACGTGGTGGAGCTACCGTTTTCACGCCCGCGAAAAGAACATCGGATGGCGCATCGACTACACCTGCGTCAACAATTCCTTCGCACCAAATGTATCATCCACCCGCATCCTGTCCGACGTTCTTGGCTCCGACCACTGCCCAATCGAGATTGATGTAGATTTTTAGATGTGTGAATGAATTGTTTTGAATCTCGAAACGGGTTCTTAGGGCGGAGCCCTAAGGCGTGCCGGGAAAAGATGGGGTTTTAGGGGCGGAGAAACCCTCGTTTCGCAGTAGGTAGGGAGCGGCGGCGTAGCCGACAAAACTCACAGAGTGAGTTTTGAGCGAATCTCCCCTCAGGACTATGCCCTGAGGGGAGCGCCGCCCCTAATAACAGGGGGTGCTAGGGGAACTCCCCTAGATTAGAATTTTGCCAATTTTATTGACTTCACGTTGAACTTATACGCGTGTCCGTTAATCTCAAAGTCCAGGTCCTCGCCAACCTTGTGGTCAAGCAATTCGTTTCCGAACGGAGACATGTAAGAAATAATGCCGTTGTCGGTATCTGATTCCCACGGTCCCAGAATCGTATATTTTTCTTCCTTGTTGGTATCCTTGTTGAGCAAGGTGACCACAGTACCGAAAGAAATGTAAGATGTGGTTGCCGTTGTGGGGTCGAAGATAACTGCGCGCGCAAGTTCTCCCTGCAGCTGTGCAAGTTTCTTGTTCAGATAGTGCTGGTGTTCCTTTGCTGCCTGATATTCTGCGTTCTCTTTCAAGTCGCCCTTTGCGCGAGCTTCGGAAACTTCCTGTGCGTTCTGAGGAATCTGCACTTCTGACAAATCTTTGAGTTCCGCCTCTTTTTCCACTTTCTTTGCCTGAGTGACCAACATACCTTTTGGTGCCACTGAACGCTCTTCTGCCTTGTGGAATTTGTATTCGGGGTATTTTTCCAGAATCTTGTTGCGGAGCATAGCTTTCTTTGCGCCGTCCAAGTCTGCGATATCCTCTACCAGCGTGTACATGTGGGTCATCACCGGTTCTTCGCTTTCCAGCATGAAGCTTACCAATGTGCCGTCATCAAAGAGCAGTTTTTCTGCAGTCTTGATGATTTTTCTGTTTTCTGTTGTGTCTACATGGCTGTTGATTTCGCGGTATGCGTGCGCGATGATGTTCAGCAGTGCAATGAGCTGCTTCTGGAACGGAATATTCGCTTCTTTGAACCAGTCTTCGTTGCGGCAGTTCTCAAAGAAGTAGAGAATAGCATTGCGGTAGCCACGGAAGTCGTCAAATGCGGTGACAGCAAGTTCTTTAACTTTCTCTGTCTGTCCGTCTTTGATGAGTGTGTCGAGCATTTTCTTTTCCAGAACAGTTGGAAAAAGGTTGATGTATTGCTCAACTCTGTCCGGCAGCATCCAGACGAAATTCAGATAATCTTCATGCAATGTGGTGTTCTTTGTGTCCTTGAGTTCCGTGTACATTGCGCGGGGGTTCTCAATGCGGCGATACAATTTTTCAAATGTATATTTTGTATCGGGCGCAAGGCTCGGATTCTGTGCGATAACTTTCTGAACAACCAGATATGATGCCACAACCTGCTCATTCGCATCGTTCGTAGTGACAAAAGACTTTACGAATCCTGTGAAGTAGCTGAACATATCGGCAAACAAATCGCTGTCTTTTACAGTTGTCGGGTCGAGCAAGTAGCGCATGAGAATGTCAATTCTAGCAAAGAACTGCTTCTGCGCCTTGAATTCGTTGCTGAGTTTTTCAGACTGGGTGATTTCATGGTCGCGGACAATATATTCGTTGATGTTGTTCGGGTTTACGCCGAATGATGCGTCCGTCTCCAAAATCTTCTTTGCCGCGCTGCTCCAGCTTGTCCATTCGCTTGAAGTGAGAAGACCAAGTTCTTTTTTCTCTTTCTCACCTTTTTTCTGCACGGTGTTGACCAGTTCCGCCTTAATTTTCTTTAAGTCGCAGCTGTTGTTGAAGCTCTTGATAATTGTCTTGAGCGTCCAAGTCTTGTCATCTTTGATTTTCTTGATGAGCAAGTTGCGCTTCTGTTTTGCGATATTTGCTTTTTCTTCTTTTGAAGCGCCTTTTCCTGCCTTGAGAGCGGCAAAATCGGGGTCACCAGGAATAGTCTGTGTGGCTTTGATAACCCAAATGTGGTCATCTGCCAACGGCTGCAATGCATCGACTGCCATTTTGAGAGAGATTTCTTTTACGCCCACTTTTGCGCCGAAGTTTATCAGCAGATTGTCGCCGACAACTTTTGTGATAACGCCTACATGCCATGTGCGGTGGAACACAAAATGATTTACGTCAAAAGCGATGTGCTTCTCAAAGTCATTGATTGCCTCAAAAACATTGCGGAAATTCTGGTTCAAGTTTGAAGAGCGGATGTACTCATCAACATGGCTGTGGTCCGCATATTTTTTCTGATAGCATGTCGTAATGTCGCGGCGTGCGGCACTGTCTTTCGGGTCAATTGTAAGAATCAGCTTGAGGATGGAAATAGCTGTATCCCACTTGCTGTTGTCCATGTAGTATTTGCAGAGGTCGCTCATAAGCAGCGCGCTTTTGTCTTCGCCGATTACCTTCGCAATCTTTCTCTGCACCATCATGAAAAATTCAATTTCTTCGGGAATGAGCGTCAGCAGTTTTCCCCATACTTCTTTTACCGCATTATAATTCTTTGCGTTTACAAAGCGGAGGAGGGCTTTCTTGTAATAGTCTTTCGCATCATCAAGTTTATCTTCTTCCTCGTAGTGAACTGCCAGAATTTTTGCAGTCTCAGCATCTTCGAAATCAACTTTTGCCAGCGTTTCGTAGATTTTCCATACGTCTTCATTCTGTTTCTCTGCGTACTGTTTTGCGAGTGTGCGCAAAGCGAACTTGTTTGTCGGGCTTTTTTCTGTGATTTTCTCACAAAGCCAGGTTACGATATTGTCCTTGCGATTCTTCTGGAAAATATCAACAAGGGTTTCCAGGGAAGAGTAGTCCAGCGTACCTTTTTTGATTGCGAGCATACCAGAGATGTACAATGCGATGATGCTGTCTTTTGAGTGAGACAACTGTTCGTCGCAAATCTCTTTGATTTCATCGATGCGGTCTTCGTTTATCGTCTGCTCAACGATAGTTTCAAGTTCAATCAAATTGTTCGTTGTGTAATTACTGATTGCCGCACGAGTCCATGTTTCTTCCTTCAACATTTCCTGGACTTTCTTTACAAGTTCTTCTGACATAAGTTCTCCTATCGCTTCATATCATTTCATGTTGTATAAAGTGTAAATCTCTCTATCCATCATTTTTATTTTTAACAGCACTTCATTGGTTCTTTCCCTTCCGCCTTCCGTTGTGACGTAGTGGTCAATTAACCAGAAATACATATTGATCAATTTTGGCGTGAGCGTCTTTAAGTCACTGGCAGGATCCCGCAGTTCGTTTTCTGCGGCAAAAATATCCTGTTTCAGTTTGCCCACTTCCTGACTGCGCAGCTGCCGCTTTATGGAAAAAACTCCATACAGCACTCCGTAGACAGGAATCCATTCTTTAAGTGCCGCGCCAGTGTATTTTTTTTCTTCCACTTGTCGAATCAGCACTCTGATAAGCTCACTGTCAAGCAATGCGAGGTCAATCGCCTGCGCGTCAATAAAAAACGCCTCCCTGAACAGCAGCTTCGCATTTTTTTCTTCACCGCAAAGTGCGTAACAGTCCGCCATTTCTGCGATGATTGCCGCTGATGAGGCTGCGCTACGGTTTGCTTCAGTCAGATACTGCAATGCGTTCGCATAATTCCCCAGTTTTTTGTAGCAGAACCCAATCTTTCGGTAGACTTCCGCTTTCTGGTCATCCGTGCTTTCGTCTTGCAGAATCTCATAATTCTGAAGAGCCAGAGTAAAAATGCCTTTGTCGGTCGCGTATACGGCTCGTTCCGGGATGGTGCGGTATCGGTTCATTTCTCCGTGAAACTTTTTCCATCGGGAGATAAGTCCTTCGCCACGCTCAAACAAATCGAGAGTAGGCAATTGCTGGACAAAGTCAGCCCAAAAAGTGCAGCACCAGACAGCAAATTTCAGTTCCGAATTGTCTAAATCATACAGAAGTGAGTCGGCCAGTTCTTGTTTTGCAAGGGCTGGTTTTCCTTCCTCAAGCAGAGCGTATGCTTTTGTCAATCCTTCTTCTGAACGAAACCCCATAGCGTATACAGTCTATAATATTAAAATGACGGATTTTAGTCAATAGAACTAAGAAAAATCGTAAAAGGGGGAATTGTTTATAATGTTTTTTCATAAAGATGTCAAGTGATTATTTTTATATTTTAAAAAAAAGTTTATTGAGCTCGTTGCATTGTTCGCTCTGTTCTATAAAGAGTTTACAATATGACCATTTCTTGATATAATTTTTACAATATTATGAAGAAACCAGTGTTGTCGCCGTCCCTGCTTTCTGCGGATTTTGCGAATCTCGCCGCCGCGATGAAAATGATTGAAGCGAAAGGGGCAGGCTTTGTTCACATCGATGTGATGGACGGTCAGTTTGTGCCTCAGATTTCTTATGGTCAGCCAGTGATTCAGTCTATCCGCCCCCTTACGAAGATTCCTTTTGACGTGCATCTGATGACGGAAAAACCGGAGCTGATGGTGGAGTCTTTCGCAAAAGCTGGTGCGGACTGGATTACATTTCATTGTGAGGCGACGGTGCATATGCATCGTCTGGTCCAGCAAATTCACGCGCTGGGAAAAAAGGCGGGCGTTTCCATTGTGCCATCTACGCCAGTGCATGTGCTTGACGAAATTCTTTCCGACGTGGACTTGGTGTTGGTGATGACCGTAAATCCAGGTTTTGGCGGACAGACTTTAATTCCCTCTTGTGTCAATAAAATCTCTCAACTTGCCGATATTCGTAGAGAGAAAGGATATAATTTCCTTATCTCTGTAGATGGCGGCGTGAATGACAAGACCGTACAGTCCGTTGTTGAGGCGGGTGCGGATGTTGTCGTATCAGGCTCGGCATTTTTTAACGGCTCGCTCAAGTGGGAGTTTTAAGGTATGAAGAAAAAACGGCTGCTGGTGTATGCCAGCATACTGGTATTGATGTTAGGTGCTCCTCTGTATGCGCAGAAAGTTTCGGCGACGGTTGCCGACTCTGCGACGCTCACATCCGGATATGAAGCTTATCGTTCTGAAGACTGGACGAGCGCAATGTTCTTTTTTAGAAAAGCGGTTTCAGGTTCTGGTGGCGCGACGGATGAGACATGGTATATGCTGATTATGAGCGAAATGTATGCGGGCGAGTTCAAGTCTGCGCTGGGCGACTGCGAGACATTCCTGCGAAAATATTCGTTCAGCATGTATTGCCCGTACATTCAGTATCAGCGTGGACGCTGCCTGCATTTCTTGCATCAGAATGAGAATGCGGTGCTTGCGCTGAGTGACTTTTGCCATCAGTATCCGAATCATGACTTGTATGCGTCGGCTTTGTACTGGATAGCGGAATCTTTCTATGCGGAATACAATTATAATTCGGCGCGCGGATTGTACGAGCGCATTGTCATGGATTTTCCGCGGGATTCAAAAGTTGGTGCGGCACAGTATCGCATCGATTCCATTGACCAGAAAAGCCGTGAAGAAAAACTGCTGTATCTGCTTAAAGTGACTGGCGAAGAAAGTCTTGCCGCGCGCGAGGATTATGAGCGTCAGCTAAAATTGCTTGAGGCTGAGGATAAGCTTGGCTTGCGTCAGCAGCTCACGGATGCCCGCTCTCGCATTGAACAGCTTGAAAAAGAGCTCGGAGAGGCGAATGCAAGTCTTGCAGAATTACCGGCGCGCTCAGATAAGGTCGCAAAAAAAACGGAGAAGGGAGGTGTGCATGATTTAACCGATATAAGCACTTCTGCTTCTCCTGAAAAAACGGGTACGTCACAGTCTGGCGCGCCTTATTACACAAGTCCATATGCGCCTGTCGTTCAGCCGAGAGCAGAGGGGGACCCTGAAGTGGAGGCATTAAAGCGTAAAGCCCGCCAGCTGCAATATATTATTGAAGAACAGAAAAGTACGGAGGAAACAAAATGATGCGAAACTGGTTGTTCTTATGTGTTTCTCTGGTCTTTTTGTTTGCCGCATGTAAATCTTCAAAGGTGACGGACGCTGAGGGTGCAGATGAGGAGAGCGTTGCCGAAGCGCAAGAAAATGGCTCTGAGCAGGAATCGGCTGAATCTGATGAAGAAAATGCCGAGACTTTGATGGAAGTTGACCTTCCTCCTGAAAATGAAGCGAACGAAACAAAAGATAA
>JAFSTK010000107.1 GCA_017450535.1 Treponema sp. | reverse complement strand
GCCGTATCTCAGTCCCAATGTGTCCGGTCACCCTCTTAGGCCGGATACCCGTCATTGCCTTGGTGAGCCGTTACCTCGCCAACCAGCTGATGGGACGCAGGCCGATCCCCCGGCGGGGCCGAAGCCCCTTTCCCTCCGTGCCTCTGACACACGGAGCCGTATCCGGTATTACCCCTTATTTCTAAGGGCTATCCCCGTCCGGAGGGTACGTCACCTACGCGTTACTCACCAGTCCGCCACTCTCATCATGTGCAAGCACATGAATCCCGTTCGACTTGCATGCTTAAGACGCGCCGCCAGCGTTCGTTCTGAGCCAGGATCAAACTCTCCATGATTATTCTTAAGGCCCCGAGGGGCCAAAGATTCTCACTTAAATCCGTCCCGACAGAATATCTCTTCTTGTCGAATTGATTAGGATTTCGCGGCCGCACCCTCACGGGTTCGCGTCCGCTTATCTTCGCGTCCGCCGTCTCCGGCGGCCGCTGGCTTTTTTGTTCGTCGCTTGCGAAAAACCTCTGTCTTTCGTCTTCCTTCCTTCCCTTGGTAATTTTCAAACATCGTTCCGCCTTGAGGCGGGTGATGAAGAGTGTATCACCGTTTCGCGGTTTTTGTCAAGCACATTCTTCATTTTTTTTTCATTTTTTTTTCGCACCGCCCGTCTCCGGGTGGGCTGCCTGCCGCTTGGCGGCGGGTAAGAATGACTATATCACAACGCATATATTCGCGTCAAGTGGTCAATCATGAAAATTTCATTTTTTTTTATTTTTTTTCTACAAATCTTTTCGAATGTACGAAGAGAAATTTTTCAAGTAATCAATAAAAGAAATATAGCTCAATGCGAGACAGATGCAGAACATTACCAACGCAACGGTATGCAATATGCTCATATACTCGCCAAAACCAATTCCCAGCCTGATAGCACTTTCGATTAAAAGCGCGTAAAACCCGGAGGTGATATAGAATACTGTCTTGAATTTTCCGCCTTTACGCGCACCGATTGCCACGCCTTGTTTTGATGCAACCATACGCAAAAAGTTCATGCTAAGCTCGCGATACAAAATCAAGACGAAAACGACCACTGGCATGTAGCCGCCAGAGATGCGGTCAAACGATGTAATCATGCATACAAAGACCGTCAAGTTCAGCATGACATCCGCAAACGGGTCAAACAGTTTTCCGAAATCGCTCACCTCATTGTTTTTTCTTGCAAAATAGCCGTCAAAAAAATCAGTAAGCTCAAAGATAGCCAGCAGAGGAACCATTGTAAACGCAGACAAGCGGGCGAATACATCAGATCCAGTCCAAATCGGAATATAATAAATCAGAAAAAAAATCGGCGCAAAACAAACGCGCATTATCGTAAATTTATTTGAAAGTCTCACATTGCAAGTATCTAACATCGGGGGCAAAAGGTCAAGACTTCTACAAATCGCGGGAGAACGTTGCGGTAAGTTTTTCGCCATACGTTTTGATTTTTATAGTATAAAGCGAGGGATAAATCACAGGGTCCTCCAATAAAACAAGTTGATATTCAGACGAAGAAAGCAACCATTTACGATACGACTGCACAATTCCGCCCATAAACACATCGTCGCCTTCCCCTGAGAACGAAACGGGGCGTTCTGCTTGTCCTGAAAAATGACGCAATTCAGAAACCGATGTGACAGGCGTTTTTTCGGTATTTATGTCGGAGACACCACAAACTGCATACCACACTCTTGGCAACGGGATAAGCAAAACAGACGGCAAAGTATATCGTTTCAAAACCAACGCCTTTCCCTGAGCGGACTCCACGGGATATGACGTGCCGTTTACTTTTATCGCATCGTTCTGAACAACAAGAGACAGAACCGCCTCATTCGCACTGAATGCGCCATACAGTTTGACTCCCGTAAAAATTGAAAGTGCGATGTAACAGGAGACGACAAACGGAAAGACTGAACGCCAGAAAGCAGCGCACAAAACTCCGCAGGAAAACAATGCTGCCAAGAACAAAACATTTTCTTTTACGCTTTGAACAAAAAGCCTGGAAGACGCATACAATTCCGGGGCAAGCAATAATGAAAAGGCAAACACCGCGACAGCCACACTCAAAAGCACACAGGCGACTGTAAGTCGAGACTTGAGCACCGGCTTATGGAACATCTTTCCGCAGAGCACACAGAGCAAGCATCCTGCGGCACTGCCAAGGCTGAGCAAAAAAAATGCGGCAAAAAAAGCAAAAAAAAAACTCATCTCGGATATGCCTTGAAATCTTGCACGACACTAATCGCAGACTCTACTGTATAGTCCGAAAGTTCGCTGGATGCAATTGCCATGGCGCGATCCACAATCGCAGTGGAATCGGCGACTCCCTGCAAAGTGATTTTCCTGTCTTTGATGACAGCACGAAGAAAATTGATGTTGATGTGATAGTCAAACACAAGCATGTTTACAATACGCTGGCCAATCAGCAAATCGTCCACACGCTTCTGCCCTGCTTTTTCTTTTTCGGGTGTAATGGTTGACTTGACAGTTTCCGCTATCATGGTGGCGGCACTGTCCACATCAAGCATTCCTGTGTTGATAACTAAATGGAACAAAGCCGGGTCGGTGTTATCGTAATTGAAGAAACTCTTGTGGAAGCCAAGCCTGTTTGCGTCGCTTTCTTGGATACGCTTTTGCGCCTGTTTGTCGTTCCAGTTAAATTCGCGCTTGAGACGCTCCAGACGAATTGCATCAGGCGCAATAAATCGAAAAGCCAAATGATTGGGTAAGTCGGATAAAATAATGAACGCACCACGACCAATCATAATCACATTGCCACCGGCCGCCGTTTCCAGCACTGCGGTCTGAAGGTAGTCAAAATATTCGTCGCGGTCTTTTGTGAGAGAAGCAAAAAATCCCGGCTTTTTTTCATCATACTTGCGCAGTTTTTCCGCAGGGAAACCAAGCTCTACAATCCGCTTTTCAATATCAGTGCGAGTAACAAAACGGTAGCCAATCTTTTTTGCGGTAGCGAGCGCAATTTCATCGCCAAAAGCCGCCACTTGCCGAGAGATTGTTAAAATTGCCATATCTGCCCCCGTTTGATATAATTGATATACTACTATAATAAAGCCAAAAGGTCGTAAAGTAAAGAAATAACGAAAAAGATTTTTTGAGGAGGACGGAAAAAATGGACAATACGGATTCGCAATTGTTGTGGAAAGAAGGAAAAAAAACACTGCTTCTCAAAACAACCGTGCTGGATGTTACTTCTATCGAATCAACATCGTCGGACGGCTTGAAAGGCGATTACATTGTTATGGACGCAAAAGACTGGGCGATTGTCATTCCTGACGCCGGAGACTCATTCCTAATGGTGAAACAGTGGAGACATGGGGAGCGGGCTCTGAGCATTGAGTTTCCTGGCGGCGTAATTGAGACGGGAGAAAGCCCGGAAAAAGCGGCAGCGCGCGAACTGAAAGAAGAGACTGGTTTTTCTGCGGGCAGACTGGTAAAACTTGGTTCCATGAATCCAAATCCTGCGCTGATGAGCAACCATGTGCATGTGTTTGCGGCATTTGATTTGCAGCCAGCCGGAGAGCAGCATTTGGACGAGGACGAATACGTTAGTTATTTTGAGATGCCGAAGGAAGAAGTGTATGCGAAAATGGGAACAAAAGAATTCCCGCACGCACTGATGGCGGCGGGATTAGCATTATACCGGGAATATATTGCCAAGCAGTAAGACTGCGTTAGCGATGGGAGCCCCGAAGTACCACGCAAGTGGTATGGAGCGCCAGCGGAAGGGCGGACGTAGCGACCGCCGCAGGGCGGCGGGAACGCCCAGACTATCTGTTCGCGTTATACGGCTCGTAACTCTTGGCAGGGTTATAGGTGCCCTCTCTGAATTCGCCAGTGATGCTCGGAATTTTCATTTTCATGCCGGGAAGAATCAGATTGGGGTCTGACGGACGGGGCATGTTCTTTTTGTTTTCCGCATCTTGATAGAGATTTTCCCACAAAAGCGGATTGTTGTACACGTAAGCGCGGCCTGAAATGTTCCAGTAGCAGTCTTTTGTGTCTGCCCACGGACGGACGACATAGTATTCGGGGAGCGGCGTAATCTCACGGATGTCAGCAAGAGCCGAAAGCACCTGATTTGCATAAGCCGTTGCGGTTACATAGTCTTCGCCACCGTATGACTCCTGCGCGCTCGCATAAGATTGCTGGGCTGAACTGAACGCCATGGGGAAATTTCTGTCCGCATGGATTTGTTTTGCATAGTCAAGACGCTTAGACGCTTCTTTCATCGCCTTGTCGCAGTCGGCTTTGGCGAGCATTTTTTTGATGTAGGCTTCGGAAAGAGCCGCATTTTCTTCTGCTTTGGCGGCATACTCTTCGGCAAGGTCATATTCGCCGGCATCCATCGCCTTCTCTGCTTTCTTTGTGTACTCTTCGGCGAGTTTTTGATACGTGTTGTTCTTGTAACTCACAGCGAACAGCATTGAAGCGGCAAACAGAGCCGCAAAAACGGTCAGTACTTTTTTCATTTTGCATCTCCATCTACGGCGGATTCAATCATTTTTGCACCAGCGTCAAGTGCCGCATTTGTAGCCTCTTCCGCAGCGATTGCAGCGGCGGCGGCATTTTCGGCGGCTTGTGCGGTGGCACCTTCGTTCACATCAATAACCGCATCATCGGGATTAGCAAGATTGTCATCCTCAAGCAAAACGGCATTTTCGTCTTCGATTCCTTTTACCTGTTCGGAAAGCGGCGCAATCTCGTCTGCATCGGTCGCATAATTGGCACTGTCCGCGGCACGTTGTTTCGCGCGCTCAATGGCAGCCTGTGCGGCGGCGCGAGCGGCAGAAACTTTCTCATAGAGGGCGGTGTATGTTTCTTTTGCCGATTTATATCCTTCGTACGCGCCTTCGATATCTTTGGTAACGTATGAGGAGTCTGCCTTTTTGAAAGAGTCAGCCGCTTTTCCATACGTTTCTTTTTGAGAGACACCGGCCTTTACGCTGTCAGCATTTTTCTTTGCTTCGAGCGCGGCATTGCGTTCTCTGCCGGCAAGGGCAACAAATCCCTTGTTCAAAAGCAGTTTGTACGCATCATAAGCGGCGGTTGCATTTACGAGCTGCTCCGCACCGCTTCCGCCCTGACCAAATTTATCCAAGGCAGAGGCACCCGCATCGTAAGCGGCTTTGTCGAATTCTGAGAAAGCCATCTCATCGACACGCTTTTTCATGCGCTGGGCTTCCGCCGCTTTTGCCAACGCCTCGTAACGGGCAATCAAATCATTGATATCAGCGGAATAATCAGTATTCGGATTCTCATCCACATCTTTCTTCAGTTTATCGCCAGTTTCATCCGCGGCGGCAAACTCTGAGGGGTAATAAAACTTTGCGTCCGCCTCCAATGCCTTGTTGCGAGCCTCTTCCAATTTTTCCAACAAGGATTTATTCGCCTCAGAAAAATCAGGCTTTTCTGGTTCAGGGGCAGGTTCCGGCTGCGGTTCTGGTTCGGGCTCCGGCTCTGGCTGAGGTTCTTCTACGACAGGTGCCGCTGGAGCAGGTTCTTCTTTTGGTGCTGATTTACAAGCGACAAAGCCAAGCGTCGTCAGAGCGCACAGCGTTGCCACAATCCGTGTCTTTTTCAACTTTTTCCTCCCAAAAACATTTTTATGTTATAAGAAAATAGCATCAGTTTATATATCGTCAATTATAAAATAGATTTTAATTGTGGGCAACATTGATTTCCACAAATTTTAGAAATATGTGATATAATAGAAATATCAAAACGCTTGTTATATGCATGAAGGAGTTTATAAGGAGTGTCATATGGCGGATGATTTTAGTTTTTCTATTGAAAAAGAAGTTGGTGTCCTTTCTGAAGGAAAAGGCGGCTGGAAATTGGAGCTGAACAAAGTCTCTTGGGGCGGAAGACCTGCAAAATACGACATCCGCTCGTGGTCACCCGACCATCAAAAAATGGGCAAAGGTATCACGCTGACAAAAGAAGAACTTGAGGCTTTAAAAGGCTTGCTCGCAAACGTGACTTTGGACTGACAAAAATCAGGCGGTTGCATCATAATCAGCGACGCGCGCACCACGCTTTACGATAATTTCATAAAGCATAAGTTCCAATTGCGTCTCCGTAAAAGCTGACCCCATAGAGCGGATTTCCATATCAGTCTTGGAAAGCAGCGCGACAATTGCGGTCGTCTGACCGTTTGTCCACACACGAGACGCCTTGCTGTACTGCGTTCGAATCGTTTTACTTGAAAAGCCGTTCTGTTTGAGCGTGATTTCGTCCACGTAGGCTCCGCCCGCATGAACACGATGCCAAAGCGACAGCCGGCGGAAACAAGATGCAAGGCCTGCAATCAGCATGACCGCATTGTTGTTTTTGGTGAGCAGAATTTTCTGAAGAATCAGCAGGGCATTTTCAAAACGCTTTTGCACAGAAACTTCGGAATCTGCCATGGCATCAAACAGCGTAAACGCAGACTCTTCACGATTGTGCGCAAGAATCTGCTCCACATCGTCCGGCGTGATGGCATGGTCTTTGGGAAAGCAGAGGAAAAAGCGGCCGCACTCATTGCGCAGTTCTTCCGTGTTGTTTTCCACCATATCCAAAACAACTGCGATTGCATCCGGGGTGATAGAATATCCGTTCTTGCGAAAGAAATTCTGAACCCACGCCTCTTTGCGGTCCTCATACATCTCCCAAAAGATTTTTTTGTTCTCTTTTGGAATTATTTTTTCAAGTTTTGAATCTACCGAAACTTCATCGCTCACTAAAATAAGCACGGATGTATCTGACGGCGATTTGTTGCTCGCAGAAGGAGTTACCGAGGAAATCCACTCGCCGAGTAAAGAAATGTCATCTTTTAGTTTGATTTGTTCTGCGCCCCGTAATACGATAACAGTTGCCGGGTCAAACATGGACTGGGTGCGCAACTGAGCAACCACATCTTGGACACGAGTATCGGCAGCATAAAAAAGATAGTCTTCGCTAGAGCCAAACTTCTTTTTTACGTCTGCCTTAATTTGTTCTACAAAGTCATTCCGCTCACCGATTTCTGGACCGGTAAGCAGATATACGGGAACTGCCATCGATTAGTACGTGCGAACGATATTTGAAAGAATACCCACCACGCGCACATCGGTGCAGTAGATTTCATTAAAAGCCGGATTTTCAGGGTGCAGACGGATGCGGTCGGCTTCTTTGTAATAGCGTTTGAGCGTAATAGCGTCATCAATAACAGCGACGATAATCTGTCCGTCTGCCGCAACTTCTGCCTGCTCAACAATCGCAAGGTCGCCTTCCAGAATGCCTGCGTTAATCATGCTCTGTCCACGTACACGCAATGCAAAATAACTTTTGCCGGGACGCACAAACGGCTCGGTAAGATTAACATAACCGTCAAGATTTTCTTCGCACAAAAGCGGCTTGCCAGCGGCAACTGTTCCCAAAAGCGGCACTTTGCTCACAAACGGGTTTGGCTCAGCGTTGCCACCGTGCAACACACGAATTGAACGTGAGCGTTTTTGACTCAAAGACAAGAAACCTTTTTTTTGCAATGCGGCGATATGGTCCTGAACCGCACGAAGAGAAATGTCAAAATGGTCACCGATTTCGCGGACTGTCGGCGGATATTCATTTTCCTTAGTAAAATCTGAGATAAAATTGAGCACTTCTTGCTGACGATCTGTAATCCCCTTCATGATTATTCCTCCTCAAATTTATTTTCAAACAGCTGGAAAATCGCTTCCGCAGCCTCTTTTTCTCCTTCGCCCTCAGCTTTAAGAGTAAGCGTTGTGTTGTACCCCGCCGCCATGGTGATAACACCCATGATTGATTTGGCATTGACTGAAACGGCGTCTTTTTCTAAAAGCACTTCGCAAGCAAATTTGTTCGCAGTCTGAGCAATCAACGCTGCAGGTCTTGCATGAATACCTGCACGATTCCTTACTGTCAAGATTTTTTCTGTCATACACACATCCTTTTGTTTTTTTTAATATGAGTCATCGCTGCCGTAATATGCGGACTGCGCCTCTCCTGTCTCAATCCATTTTAATATATTCTGGTTAAAGTCACGGGCAGAGTTATAACCCATGCTCTTTAATCGCTCGTTCATTGCCGCCGCCTCAATAATGATAGGCACATTTCGTCCCGGCTTAACAGGAATTTCCAAAATCGGCACTTTTACGCCAAGAATGTCTACAGTTTTATGTTCAGTGCCCAAGCGGTCATACAGTTTGTTGGAGTCCCATTCTTCCAGCTCAATGATAAGCTGCAACTCTTTTTGCTCACGAATCGCGCCGACTCCGTACATCTGCGAAATATTGATAATACCGAGTCCACGGATTTCCATGTGGTGGCTGATAAGCGTATTGGAACCGCGACCCAAGAGTGTATTGCCGTTCACGCAGCGAATTTCCACCACATCGTCTGCGACAAGGCGCTGCCCGCGTTCTACTAATTCCAACGCACACTCACTTTTACCGACACCAGAATGACCTGTCAGCAAGATGCCGATACCGTACACTTCCAAAAGGACACCATGCATAGTCTTTTTGGAAGCGAATACGTTTGAAAGCACGCGCACCAGACGACGACCAAATTCGGCGGTTTCCAATGTCGTCTGCAAAATAGGACAGCCTACCCGCTCTGCAATCGCCATAAAATCGACATTCGGAGTCTGACCATAGGAAAAAATACAACAAGGAATACCAAATGCAAACAAGCGTTCTATTGTGTCGGTACGTTTTTCTTGTCTGAGCTTCTCAAGGTAGGCAACTTCACCGCGCCCAAAAATCTGAATACGCTCAAACACAAAGGCATCAAAAAAACCAGACAATGCAAGCCCCGGACGGTTCGTATCCATAACAGTAATCGCACGAGTCAGACCTTTGCGACCGCCGATACATTTGAGATTCAATGCGTTCTGACCGGTAAACTCCATGTCGAGCAAATCGAGCACCGTAAAAGGCTTGTTTAGCATACATCAATACTATACAAAAATATAAAATAATATGCAAGTAAGAAACAGTGATTTTCCGTAGCAATCGAAAAAAAATCCCTGCGCCATACAGCACAGGGACATTTACTGTTTAAAAGCAGACTAATTTACCTTCAAAGAGACATTGCTATATTCAACAGTAACGCAACGAGATGTGAAAAGACCCGCATACACGTAGTCGGCATCAACCTCATTGAGTGTCGCAGTGTATGTTTTTGCCGGCTCCTTGCCATATTTTACTGTATAGTTATTGCCTTTTTTGACGATAGACAGGTCAACAACCGTACCAGCTACAGGCTTCTTTTCAACAGTCACTTTTGTCTGATTGAGCGCGCCCTCTCTGCGTTCAAAACTAGTCGTCCATGCGCCCTCATCTCTTGCAAGTCCAAGCGCAGCACAAGCGACGTATGCGGAGTTAATTGACTTGTCATCGTTATCGATGTAGATATCATCACGCACCATCAGACCAAATGAAACCTGACTGTGTTCCGCAGCGTAAATAACCTTTGCCTTTGCGGTGAGCGTAAAATCTTTGTTGATTGGAATCTGCTGGAAGTACATGCACAAGCCGTCGTTTCCGGCAGCGATTTTACCTGAAGAAGCAGTTCCATCAGTCGGACCAGAGTTCATCACCACGGTACCCGCAGCAGTCTCTTCAATACCATTGAAGCGTTTTGTTGAGATTTTTGACGCGCCGCCACAATCACCGAATGCAGTTCCGAACCACGGCTCCTTGATTTTTTTGAAGGAAGACTGTGTGCTCTTGTCTCTCGGTGTAAAGCCATCATATTTGGGGATGACATATTTGGGATTGGGGCTCAACATACCCTGCTTCGGCTCGGTAATGTCTTTGTTCACCAGTTTTGCGAATTTTTTGTCCTGGCGAGCGATTTCCTGCACTACGTCATATGCGTTCACCGCGGCACCGTACATATTCAAGTGCGTGTTGTCAACAGAATTGGGCTTGTGAGAAAGCCATGCATGGAACACCAGCGTTTCAGACGGCATGAGCTGTGAATAGCGAGCCTTTGTGCTGGCAGTCAAATCCACCACGATGGTATTCGTCTCTTTTCCCAGTTCACGGATTGCTTTTGACCAGTCACCGCCTTTGAACGGACCTTGGTCGCCAACAATGTGAACATTCGCGCCTTCATATTTGATAGACTCTGAGCGGCGGACAATCGGCGTACACAGAATCGGAGTCGCACCCTTGTCTTTTGCCAGCTTTACGTAGTTCTCGTACAGAACATTTTTGAATGAACCCGCAGTCTCTTTTGAGCCATTCGGGTCAGAATAGCGGTCTTCTTCCGCCTTCTCATCATTGTGACCAAAACCAATCACCAGATAGTCACCTTTTTTGATGTTGTTTACGAGCGTCTTGTAGTTCACTTCGGTAAGGAAGCTTTTTGAAGAACGTCCGCTCATAGCAAGGTTGATGACTTCAATCTTCTTGGGATTCAGATAATTCTGCAGCCACATACCGTATCCGTTGCGAGGGTAATAATATGCCACATCATTGAACGGGCTCAACGTAGAGTCTCCGACAACGAACAATTTTGTTCCCTTAGGATTTGAAATAGCAGCAGTTGTCGCAACTTTTTCCACTTTTTCATTTGCCGCAATTGATGAGCTCTGAGCAGAAAGCATACCAACCGCGCAGAATGCAATCAGGGCAAGCATGATTTTTTTCATATCATTTTTCTCCGTTATGATAAATTTAGTTTTATTATACCACGGAATCCCCAAATTGTGAAATTCTTTTTGTAGATACTTTTCTCATTTGACGTTATACTTTAAACCATGAGCGATTTTTTTGACGAAAAGACTGTTTTTATCCTTGATTCTTATGGACTAATTTACCGCGAATATTTTGCATTCATCTCTCATCCGCTGACTAACAAGGCGGGAGAAAATATTTCTGCGCTGTTCGGATTTTTCCGCAATTTGAGCACCATCCTAAAACGCTACCGCCCTCAGTACATGGTGGCGGCTTTTGACTCACGCATTCCTACATTCCGTCACGAGCGATACCCTGAATACAAGGCGAACCGCGAAAAAACACCCGATGACTTAAAGGCGCAATTTCCGTGGATTGAAGAACTGCTGAATCTTTTGGGCATTCCCGTCGTGCGGTGCGATGGATTTGAGGCTGATGACGTGATTGCGACGATTGCGACCCAGTGCGCAAAAGAAGGAAGGCATTGTTGTGTGCTTTCAGCCGACAAGGATTTGATGCAGCTCGCATGCGACACCACGCACATGATGAAACCCGATAAAGCGCAAGTGTGGGCAGAAGTTGATGCCGCAGGCGTTGAAACTGAATGGGGCGTGCCGCCGGAAAAATTGCTGGACCTGCTCAGCCTGATGGGAGACACCGCGGACAATGTGCCGGGCGTAAAAGGCATCGGTCCTAAAAGCGCGGTCAAACTGCTTTCTGAATACGGCACGCTGGAAGGCATTTATGAGCATGCCGACGAAATCAAGGGAGCGCAGGGCGAAAAATTGCGCGCGGACAAAGAAAACGCGTTCCTCTCAAAAGAATTGATTACGCTGCGCTACGACGTGCCCTGCATCCAAGACCCGGAAGCGTTCAAAACGGACAAACTCAATTTTAAGGAGACTGCGAACGAACTGGTCAAACGCGAGCTTCCCGCCGTGGCAAAATTGTTTATGACGCTGGCTTCTGAATCTGGTCAAGAAATGGGAGACGCAACTTCTTCCCGTGAAGCCGTTAAAATAGAACAGCAAAAGGACATCACGCAGAATCACGGAAATTACAAGGCTGTCACCGAAAGCGCAGAACTTATCGCCTACATTGATGCCGTGCTCGCTTCTGAAAACAAAGAAGTCGCGCTGGACACCGAGACAGACAGCCTGAACACGTGGACGGCAAATCTGGTGGGATTCAGTTTGAGCAACAAGGCTGGAACAGGAATCTATGTGCCGCTCATACTGACCGACTCGCTTTTTGCCACGACGATTGAAAAGAAAGTGGTTTTGGAACAACTTGCCCGCCTGTTTAACGCACAAGATGTTACTATTATATTACACAACGCAAAATTTGATATCGAAGTGCTGTGGACAAACGGACTGGGCAAATTTGTTCAGCCGCAGAATGAAGATGACATCCGCTACAACGCGGTGATTGCAGACACGATGATTGCCGCATGGCTTTTGGAACCAGACCGCACCGGCAAAGTGGCATACGGACTGGAGCACTTGAGCGAGACAAAATTGGGCTTAAAGGGCACAGAATACGACGAGCTTGTTCCCAAAGGCGGCTCTTTTGCCGACGTTCCGCTGGAAAAGGCTGCTGACTACGGCGCAGAAGACGCAGATTTTACATGGCAGTTGTGGCAATTGTTCAAGCCGCAGCTCAAAGAGAACAATTTGTACGATTTGTTCGCAAACATGGAAATGCGCGTTCTCCCCATTCTTGCCGACATGGAGCTTAGGGGCATTCACTTGGACGCAAGCGCGCTCAAATCTTATGAGACAGAGCTGAAAGTTCAGATTGAAAAAACAGAAAAAGAAATATATGCGCTGGTGGGTCACGAGTTCAACATCGCCTCGCCAAAGCAATTGGGTGAGATTCTTTTTGAAGAGCGCGGACTTAAACCGCCAAAGAAAAACAAGCGCGGCTACTCTGTGGATGCGGCAGTTCTGGAAGAACTTGCTGACCAAGACCCCGTGCCGCAAAAAATTGTGGAATACAGAAACCTTGCAAAACTGCTTTCTACCTATGTGGAGCCGCTTCCGAACATGACTGACGAACATGGCAGAATCCACACGAGTTTTATGCAGACAGGCACCGCTACGGGCAGACTTTCCAGCCGCGACCCCAACTTGCAGAACATTCCCGTCCGCGATGAGTCGGGCAGAAGAATCCGCACGGCATTTACGGCAGAAAGCGGCACGGTTTTAATCAGCGCGGACTATTCGCAGATTGAGCTGGTTGTGCTCGCCCATCTGAGCGGAGACCCCAATTTGTGCGCCGCCTTTAACGATGGCGTAGACGTTCATAAATCAACTGCCTCGCTTATCTACGACATTTCTCCTGACCAAGTGACGGGAGAGATGCGGCGCACGGCAAAGACGATAAATTTTGGTGTGATGTACGGTATGGGCGCGTTCCGTCTGGCACGTGATTTGGGCATTCCTATGGCACGGGCAAAAGAATTTATTGAGAACTATTTTGCGCAGTACGCAGGAATCCGCACCTTTATCGACAGCACCATACGCAAAGCGGAAGAAAATGGCTACGTGGAAACCTTTATGGGTCGTCGCCGCGCCATTTCAGCCATCAACAGCGCGAACAAAATTGAAAAGGCGGGTGCCGAACGCATGGCAATCAACACGCCCATTCAAGGCTCCGCCGCTGACATCGTAAAAAAAGCCATGCTGGACGTGACTGCCGCCCTGCGAGAGCACCCCACGGGAGCAAAACTATTGCTTCAAGTGCACGACGAATTGATTTTTGAGTGCCCCGACAATGAAGAGGCAATAAGCAACACGCTTGCGCTTATCCGCGACAAAATGGAGCACGCCGTTACACTCAAAGTTCCGCTCCGTGTTTCAATTGAGCAGGGCGCGAACTGGGGGTTGTTCCATTGAGCAAGATGGGGGAAGTCTCCCCCTCGGCTGCAACTTCGTTTCCGCCT
>JAFSTK010000106.1 GCA_017450535.1 Treponema sp. | reverse complement strand
TTTCTGACTCCAAGTGGACGACAAAGCATAACATCCTCAAAGCATTGCAGGCGAGGGGAAGATAATGCTCATATTGTCCAGAAAAGTTGATGAGAAAATCAAAATCGGCACAGACATCACGCTGACGATTATTGAAATCCATGGTGACCAGGTGAAAATCGGTGTGGAAGCCCCCAAGAACGTAAAGGTGTTCCGCCAGGAAGTGTACGATTCCATCCAGGCACAGAACCGCGAGGCCGCCGCAGGAACCGCTACGCTCGAAGCCCTGTCCAAATTGCTCGGTGCAAAGGATTAGCTGGTGCACTCGTCATCCTGCATAGTGGGATGATACGGGGAAGTCAAAATAGGTGTCGGGATATGGCTCGTCCTCAAGCGTAAAATGCCACCATTCACAGTCAAGGCCTGAAAAGCCGTTGCGGAACATTGCCTTTTGGAGCATCATCCTGTTTTCGTACTGTTCCTCGGTTATTCCCTTGAAAGCGGGGTGGGATTTTTCGCTGAAAAGATCAAACGGGCTTCCCATGTCAACTTCTTTTCCTGTCTTCATGTCAAGCAGGGTCAGGTCAACGGTGCTTCCCCTGCTGTGGCTTGATTTTTTTGCGATATAGCCCTTCTTGAACAAATCTTGTTTCTCTAAATCTGGGTAAAAATAAGGCTTCATGCGGATGTCCTGGTCTTCTATTGCCCAGAGCATGAACTGCTTTACGGCTTTTACGGGTCTGTATGCGTCAAAAATTTTCAGCCGGTAGCCCTGTACGGACAATTCGTTGCTGGCCGCCTTTAAGGCCCTGGCCGCTTCTTTTGTGACGAGCGCGCAAGGTTCTTCGTATCCGTCGATTCGCTCCCCGATAAAATTGTAGGTGGAATAATATCTGATTTCCTGCACGATATGGGGTACAAAATCCGCAAGGACTACGAATCCCGACGAGTCCATGACCGGATTGTTGATGTGATTTTCCATGGCTATTGCCTCAGTCTTTTTTTCTCAAGGGCAAGTTCCGCTTCGCTCTTTCTCATGTAGTCAGGACCGTCGTAATCGGCAAGAGGCTCTTCTTTGTTCGTAATCATTGCCTCTGCGAGCGAGAACAGTGCGTCCGTTGCGGCGGGCGCGCCTTTGTAACACCTTACGTCAAGCGTGGGCGAAAGCGCGCGTAAATTCTCCGCAAACACATCCGCATTCTGTCCGACGACAAGGACGCTTTCTTCAGGGGCAAGATTCTTCAGCACTTCGCTAATGTTTGTGTCGGCGGGTGGTATGCTGATGTTGCCGCCGCGATAGATTGCCGCAAAGAACTGGTCTTTTTTTGCGTCGATAACAGAAACGACCGCGCCCGCAAAATCAGAGAACGGCCATGAATACGCATCCAGCGTGGGAATGGCATACAGCGGAATGCCATGTGAAAGGGAAAGCGCTTTGAGTGCGGAAAATCCCAGCCGTAAGCCGGTGAAAGTGCCCGGTCCTTTTGTGATTGCCGTGTAGTCCAAATCGGCGGGCGTAAGTCCAACCTCCGAAAGCACAAAATCTATCGCGGGCAAGATTTTTTCCGACTGCTTCATGGCGATGTCCAGCAAAAGCGTCGCCTTGTCATCATCTTTTTTTGCCGCAATTATCATGCAGCTGGCGGCAGAGTCTATCGCAAGCGCGTTCATCAGTCTAAGTCTCCGTTGTTCCAGTTTTCAAGTGTAATCGTGCGGCTTCCGTCTTCATGTGGCTCAAGGCGCAGGATGATTGTTTTTTTCGGAAGTTCGTCCATTATTTTTTCGCTCCATTCGATAAGGCACACGCCGCGCCCGTAGAGCATGTCGTCCACACCCAGGTTGATGAAATCTTCCGCTCCTTCCAGCCGGTATACATCCATGTGGTAGAGCGGCATTGTTCCTTCGTATTCAGAAATCAGGCAGAACGTGGGGCTGGTAATCGTGTCTTCAATGTTCAGTGCGGCGGCAATTCCCTTGGTAATCGTGGTTTTTCCTGCGCCCAGAGTTCCCTGCAAGGCAATAATGTCGCCTTTTTTCAGTTTTTTTCCGATTCTTTTCCCCAGGGCAATGGTCTCTGATTCTGTGTAAGTGGTATAGGTTAGAGCCGTCACGGTAATGCGCCTTGTTTTTCCATTTCCAGAATGTAGGTCTTTAAGCCCGTCATAATTGGAAGCATCGGATAGTTGATGTCAACTTCCTTTGAAATGTCAATATCAAGCTCTTTGGTGCCGAGCGGACTAGTCTCAATGACAAATGAAACAGGTACTTGTACAGTTTTTGTGACGATTTCCATTACGGCGATTGCGGTATAATTCTTTCTGTAGTAAAGTCCGAAATCTTCACGTTTTACAGACTGTAGTTCTAGCACCTTCATTCTATATAGAATACCCTAAAATTGCTTGCCCCGTCAAGGGTTTTTGTTTTGTCAAACTGTCATGCATAACCAATTGCGACGGCTTGAATTCTGTTCACAACGGGCGGCTCAATCTTTACGAATTTGATGTGCAAGATAAAGTTCCCGTCTTCACGTTTTGTCGTACGCAAAATAGTACCGATTGCTGAATCTTCATTTTTTGTGTTCAGCTTTCCGCTTATGTAGATAAACTGCTCTGCTTTAATAGGAATATTTGTCACTAAACGACAGCCGCCAGCCGAGACATCTAGAAGAAGTCCTTTATGCATTGTGGCAGACGGTTTGTAGACGATTCTGTTCTCTTTGCCGTCTTGCATGGTGGAAACTGTGACAGAGGCGAATGCGCACGCTTCATGCATTTCGATGCGTTCCACCTGACGACGTTGCAGCGGTGTAATTTGTTCTGAATGCATGACGACCATCTGGTCTTCGTTTCGTCCATTCTGCTGATAACGAACAACACGTGTTTCCATCTGATACGGTGCTCCCGATGCCGCCTCAAAAATAAGTGAAATTTTTGAAAGCGGGGCAGGGCGGTCATTTCGTTCGATGATATTTTGCGGCAAGTTGATAATCAATGCGTCGGGAGTACGCTCCACATATTGCAGACGATAATGTACGCCATGAGATGCGGTGTAAGTCATTTTTGTTCCGACGTCAATTTTTCTGGAAGAGGTCATTTCTTCTGGCGGTGTGTACGAGCGGAATAATTTTGTTCGCAGACTGAACAAGGCTGTTTTTGCTTTTTCGTCGTCCTCAGCGTCTAACTGCTCAAACAAGTCTTTTAAGATTCCGCTGATATATGAGAGGTCTTGCACCGCATACAAAATGTTAGGCGACGGGTTGTCCTTGCATGCTCTGTAAAGCAGGTCGCGCTCGTCTTTTGTAAGATGAGAAAATCTCGCCACTTCGTTTACATCGCTTGTGCTTGAGGGGCGCAGGCGTTTTTTTTCGAGATATTGTGGGGATTTTCGATAGTTACCGATGATTTTTGAGACCAAGTAAATGAATGTCAGCACCGCAATGATGCCCATCAAGAGTGCGATGACGAGGAAGATATTTACTTGAGTCCGCGCAAGAAGCGGAGAACCACTGCCGCCACCCACTATGCGTCTCCTTGTGTAGCATCTGCGATTGCGTTCAAGCGTGGGCTGATTTCGTATTCTGCCAAATCACCGATGAGAACGGTGTCTTTGTCTTCCAATGCCTGCTTGAAGTCAGTGAGAATTGCCGAGAAGTCAGAGAAGAATTCATTCAGGTCTTTTCCGTCGATTTTGATTGAATTGTACAGGTCCGGGAAAAGCGAGGCGAGGGAAGAGGTTTTGCAGAAACTGTCCACCAAATCCGCAAGTCGTGCGATAATTGTGCTCGCTTCTTTATCTTTGCCGCTTTGCAGCTGGACGGGAATCTGTTCCATGTTGCCGGCAATTTCGCGGGCAATTTTTCCCTCGTAGGCAAATGATTCGCGAAGTTCTGCGACAGAGATGACGGTGAGCACCAGTTTTGTGTCGTCTGCAAGCGGTGTCTGTGAGGCTTCTTCAAATTCGTCCGCCTCAATTTTTTTGCCGTTCAAAACGATACTGATAGTCGTCGCGTCATTTCTTGCGAATTCTTCTTCCAAGCCTTTCAGCACATCGCCCACGGTCTTTTCATTTTCAATCGTAATATCTATATTGTTTCCGTTTACAAATAAATCCATGATATCCTTCCTATTGTTGGCGTCCGCCATTTACGAAGTTACTGATGGAATTTGCTTGCCCTTGCAAGTTGTTCAGCGTTCCTTCCATCTGACCATATTTTGATTTTAATTCGGCTTCCTTGCGGTCGATTTGTGTCTCAAGCCGGCGGATATTTGCTTCTGAAGCCGTAATTTTTTGTGCGATGCCACGGTTCTTGTTCGCGATAATGCCGCCTGTAGAAACCCATGAGCCAATCTGCTTGTCCAATGCTACGCCTATGCCGGAGTCCATAATCAGGTCGCCGTCTTTGTCGTAGCCGAAGATGTTTTTGATGTCATCCAAATTGCTGTCCAGCATGGAATCCAATTTTTTCTCATCAATTTCCAGATAGCCGCGCAACTGGCTTGCCGTATACCCTGAACCGCCGCCAGACGCTCTCGTGGATATGCCGATTTGTGAAAGCATGGTGACGGGCGCATTTTCTGCCCAATTGTAGTTTGCGGCGACAATTGACTGCATCTGCGTTTTGTTTTGGGTGAGCGAATAATCGCTTTGGAACATGCCCAGTCGTTTGTTCGCTTCTTCCGCCTCTTCAGGTGACAGATAATCCAGTTCGGTAATGATTTCTGGTTTGTTGGTGCTCAGAATGTTCATTTCAGCGATTACCTGATTGTAAGTGCCGACAAACTGGATGAGCGCGTTTTTTGCCGCTTCTTTGTCTGCGGCTATGTCGATTGTCTCCGTCTTTTCCGTGGGATTGTGGATGTTCAGCGTCACATGGGGCACCACATCGTCAATCGTGTTGGTGGGGCGGGTAATCGTGATTCCTTCATATTTAATCTGCGCGTCACCGGCTCTGCTTGCTGGATGAACAGGCTGGTAGCCAAGATTTTTCTTCTCATCGAATGCGGTAAATGTGGTGATGGTAACCGCTGTACCGGTGTTTCTGTTCCGCACAACAATGCTGTCCATGTCGGGATAATCTTTTAGTGAAATTGAGACAAGCCGTTCGTTTGTGTTCGGATCGGGTGCAAGCCCTGATGTTTCGATTTTCTTTTCGGTACCGTCTGCGTTGTGCACATAAAAATCAGCCGCATCGATAACGGGCACCAATGGCTCAGTAGGAACGGGCGGCAGATTGGTTTCGCTGGGGTTGTTCTGAATTGTAATCTCTTCGTAAGATGCGATTCCTGCGTCTGGAAGTTCCGGCCGAGTTGCCAGACGTTCATTTATTTCTTCGGTAATATCTTCAACGTCTTCGAGCGAAAAACTGAATTCAATTCGCTCTGAGTCATTTGCCGTTATATTCTCAGTGACAGGAATAGAAAAGCCTGTGCGTGGCGGAAGATAAATGGTTCCCTCGTCAAGCTCAATGTCGTTCGCGAGCATGGGGGGGAGACCTGTTTGTTCTACTTCAGGTAAAGTTGTTTCTTCCGGCGGATTGGTAAATTCGCCTTTATCAGTGCCGAATTCGGTGAGCTCGGCTTTTGTTTTTTCTATGATTCCATTTGAAAGTGCGTATGAAAGGGCGGCATCTTTAAAAACAAGATTGTTCTCGTCGCCGGTTTTTAAGGATTCAATCAAAAGAGACTGTTTATTGCCGCTTACGCCTACCAAAGAGGCTTTTACCACATTGTTTCCGCGGCGATTCAACGATGTGATGAAGTCATTTATTTTGCCGCCTTTCCAGTTAAAAGAGACGGTTTTTTCGCCCACTTGAAAAGTATACGTGCCTTGAGGGACGACCGCATTTTTTTCCAATTCTTTTGAGATAAATCGGTCAGTAGAGGCTGGTTTAATTACATCGATTTTAATCTGACCAAATGCTGCCTCCCGTCCTGCTTCTGCAGTCACAGCATTTTCATTTGAAGATGAGGCAAGTTTATTGTTAAAAGGGTTGTCGTAAGAATAAAGAGCCTTTGTGCTCTCCCGAAGTTCAGTCATTTTCTGATTGACTCCCCGCCAAGCACTTTGCTGCTCTTTATACCTGTCAAGCGTTTCCTGCTCTCTAGTTAGAGGAATTCGCTCTTTTTTTATCAGCGCATCAATATAATCGTTAGTCTTATATTTGTTGCCGACGCCAGGTATGCTGATTTCTGCCATAGTATTTCCACAACTAAAAGAAATTTGTGTAAAATCATCCTCTCGGTTGGTTTTCTTGACTCGACTAAATCATCTCGTCGAACAAAACTCCAATCGTTTTTCTGATTCTAGCCTTTAACTTCTGTATATCAGTTGACGGAATCTCCTTGATAACCTGATCGGTAGAAGGATCTACTATTCTTACTATCACTTGGTTCAATTCCTGGTTAACGTTGAACTGAACTTTGCGACCCATCACTACATCCGAAAGTTTTTGAAGCTGCCGGACGTCTTCTTGAACTTGGGCAATATTGTTGGTAATGCTCTGAACCACTTGCGCTGCATCTGCCATGGGAACCTGAGCCGGTTGTATGGGCGCAGATTGCACCTTGTAAGCATTATTCGCAGCGGAGATACGGCCATCCATTGCCACATTTTGCCCGATTGAACTTACATTCATAGGGCTCTCCTCCTGGAATGAAAGGGGAGTGGGGGCGCACCCATTCCCCTTACGCGATTTTTTGTCGAAAAGACGACATCCAGTGATCTCTTGGCAAAAATCGCGGTTTAAGTGTTCTTATCTCAAAAATTATCTCATCAAAGCGAGAACATTCTGAGACTGGCTGTTTGCCTGTGCCAACATTGCAGTACCAGACTGTGTAAGAATCTGGTTCTTCGTGTATTCAACCATTTCAGAAGCCATATCAGCATCGCGGATGCGTGATTCAGCAGCCTGAAGGTTTTCAGCAGCAACTCCTACGCCCTGTGCAGCTGTTTCGAAGCGGTTCTGGTATGCACCCAGATCTGCGCGCTGTTTTGACACTGTCAAAAGTGCGTTGTCAACGGTTGCGATTGCTGCGTTTGCAGCGTCAGGTGTAGCAATTCCGATCTGATCATCGTTACCCTGAACATTTTTCAGTCCAAGAGCCTGAGCAGTCATCGTGCCGATATATACACGTGCGTTCTGGTCAACGTTTGCACCAATCTGGAACTGCATAATGCGTCCAGAAGCAGATTCTGATGCGAAAGCGCCGGTAAGCATGTTCATGCCGTTGAACTGAGCCTGTGAAGCGATGCGATCGACTTCTGAAACAAGCTGAGATACTTCAACCTGAATCTGCATACGGTCTTCGTCAGAATAAATGCCGTTAGCTGACTGAACTGCGAGTTCGCGGATGCGCTGGAGGATATCCTGAGTTTCCTGCAAATAGCCTTCAGTTGACTGAATGAAAGAAACACCATTCTGAATGTTTCTGTTAGCCTGATTCAGTCCGCGGATCTGGCTGCGCATCTTTTCAGATACTGCCAATCCAGAAGCGTCGTCGCCAGCTTTGTTGATGCGCTGACCTGAGCTGAGTTTCTCGATGTTACCCATCAGCTGGCTGTCGCTGACACCCAGTGTACGGTTAGCATACAAAGAACTCATGTTGTGATTAATAATCATAATTGTGCCCTCCATGATTATAAAAATACAGCTTCATGCTGTACCTCCTGTTCTGTGCGGGCTGCCAGCGGTTTTTGCGCCCCCGCGAGCAGTTTTAGCCCCTTACAACAGGAACCGTTATTCGTTTCAAACCCAAATTGAACGAACAACTGTCTCCGTCGTCACAGAACCATGAATGGCAATTTTCAAAGAACATATGGTGCCGCTAAAATGGCACCGAAAATGGCGGAAGGGCAGGGTTTTTCCTACACTTCCACCACTATTCTAGCACACTATCTCAGCAATGACAAGACATTTTGTGACTGAGAGTTCGCCTGAGCGAGCATCGCAGTGCCTGCCTGTGTGAGAACCTGATTCTTGGTGAATTCGACCATCTGTGCGGCCATGTCAGTGTCGCGGATGCGGCTTTCTGATGCCTGCAGATTTTCTGCGGAAACGTCCAGTCCTTTGACTGCGTATTCCATTCTGTTCTGGTAACCACCAAGGTCGGCGCGCTGTTTGTTGATTTTCTTGAGGCCTTCGTCAATCATTCCAATGGCTTTGTTTGCTGACTCCGGGTCTCCGATTGTCATGCCTTCTTCATTCTGCATTGAGCGAATTCCGAGAGCCTGAGCGGTCATAGTGCCGATGAATACCTGCATACGCTGGTCCATGTTAGCGCCGATGTGGAACCACATTGAGCCGGTGACTGAGTTTTCGCCAGTTGTCTGTGCAAAGCGACCGGTAAGCATGTTCAAGCCGTTGAACTGAGCCTGTGAAGCGATGCGGTCAACTTCTGAAACGAGCTGGCTTACTTCCACCTGAATCTGCATGCGGTCTTCGTCGGTATAGATGCCGTTAGAAGCTTGCACTGCGAGTTCGCGAATACGCTGCATGATGTCGGTTGTTTCCTGCAGATAGCCTTCTGTTACCTGAATGAAACTGATACCGTCCTGTGCGTTGCGGGATGCTCTGTTCAAACCACGAATCTGTGAGCGCATTTTTTCAGATACAGCAAGACCTGATGCGTCATCGCCTGCGCGGTTGATAGACATTCCTGATGAAAGCTTTTCCATGTCTTTTGAAAGACCCAGGTTGGTGACTCCGAGCTGACGGCTGGAGTACAGTGCGGACATGTTGTGATTGATAACCATCGTATTTTCCTCCGTGGAACTATGTATGTAACTCGACAAATCCTTTTGTCGAGGGGTGTAAAAGGAAACTTCTGCATTACAAGGCTACATCCATTTCCTTTTACGTTGAT
>JAFSTK010000105.1 GCA_017450535.1 Treponema sp. | reverse complement strand
GATTCATTACGTGCCGCGCAACAACATCGTGCAGCAGGCTGAAATCCGCAAGAAGACCGTCATTGAGTTTGAGCCGAAACATGCCCAGGCTGACGAATACCGCACGCTCGCAAAGAAAATCGACGAGAACGAGATGTTCACCATTCCGACTCCGATGACTCAGGAACGGCTGGAAGAAATCTTAATCGAGCACGGCATGATGGACAGCGTAGAGTATCATATCTAATGATACAGGCGGGAGGTACGAATATGGGTGATACGATTGTCATAAAAAAACATTCGGACTATCCGCATGAATTCGCTGTCATTGCGGAATATGTCAAGCAGATACAATTTGGTTCGGTTACGCTCCAGATTGAGAACGGAAGAATCATTCAGATTGACAAGAATGAAAAATTCCGCTTTGACAAACAGAAAAAAGCGTAAAACCATTGACTGACCGGACAACCGGAGGTCATGATTGCAGGGAAATTTACGGCATCTGCCGAGGTCATTCCCCTTTCGTGACTTCGGCAGCATGTCTGTTTTTTTACATAAAGTAAAAAAGGTGTCTGAGGAGGTACAGGATGGCATTTAATTTTAAAACGGCGAACGTAGGCGTGCGAGAATCACGTCTTGGTTCGGTTACAGGTTTTGTGGGCAATTTGGAAACGCTCGTCTATCGCTCCGAGTGTGGATCGCTCAAAAATCGAGAACGATGTTTTAGTCAGTCAAGCTCATGTTTGTCTGGCTGCGCATTAGGACAAATTGCAGGTATTCGTAATGTGGCAATTGTCTATCATGCTCCGTCAGGATGCGCCGCACTTGCTACCAGTGGAGACAGCCGACGCAAGCAGCTGGCAGAAAAAATCAACCGTACAACTAATACAGTTTATGTCTGCACAGACTTAAACGAACAGGACACCGTTTTTGGTGCGGTGGAAGCTTTGCGCAAAACTATTAAATACACATGGGATAAATTTCATCCGGACGCACTCTTTATTGCGTCAAGCTGTGTGTCAGGTGTCATCGGAGAGGACATCGACGGCTTGGTAGAAGAATTGAAAGACGAATATCCCGTACCCATCATTTCCATGCACTGCGAAGGCTTTAAGAGCCGCATTTGGGCAAGTGGTTTTGATATCTCAGACCATGCGATTATGCAGGGTATCGTTAAGCCGCCCAAAGAAAAACGCCGTGTCATCAACATCAAAAACTTTTATGAGAGCCATCGTCCGCAAATCACAAAGATTTTTAACGAAGTCTTTGACGCAGAGCCACAATTCTTGTACTTGAATTCTACAATTGAAGAGCTTTCACATCTGAGTGAAAGCTTGGCGACAGTTTGTATCTGTGGCACACTGGGAACATATCTGGGAAATGCTTTGGAAGAAACCTACGGAGTTCCCTACGTGCGCACCATAAATCATTCCGGCATCGCAGGCTTTGAGGCATGGTTGCGTGGCATTGCAAAGGCAATTGGAAAAGAAAAAGAGGCAGAAGCCTACATCGAAAAAAATCGTGCAATATATTTGCCACAGATTGAGGAAGCGACAAAATCACTCCACGGACTGCGCGCCGTCATCGGTATGGGGCCTGGATTTACGTATGAAATCGCACGTGTTCTGCAAGAATTTGGCATCAAAGTGGAATATGCGCTTGCCTGGCATTATGACTATAAATACGACAACGGACAAGTTCCGCCGGCCTTGGAACATTTGCTTAAAACATCGCCAAAAGACATGAAAGTTGCCGTAGCCGACCAGCAGAACTACGAAGTGCTGAACATCTTGCAGAGATACAAGCCTGATTTGTATTTTAGCCGTCATCCGGGAACCACCGTATGGGCAATCAAACAAGGAGTGGCAGCAGTTTACGTTGCAGATGAATACACTGTGTTTGGATATGAAGGAACTCTGAGTTTCGCAAAGATGATTCGTGACACCGTGACAAACCGTAGTTTTGAGAAGAACCTCGCATCTCGCGTCAAACTTCCCTACACCAAATGGTGGTACACGCAAAATGAAGATAAATTCATAAAAGAAGAAGGCGTAAGGTAAATTATCCCTACGGAGCACGCTGGGCACTCAAACAATACATTGTTTGGGTGCTTTTTTTTGATTTTTTTTAACCCCACAAATGTCGCTTGGTGTAGTACCGATAATACGAATACCCAAGTCCGAGTGCGACCGGCCATCCGAGCGGATAAGCATAAGGAATAAAAGTAAAAGAATCTGTCACCCGGCTTACGACAAACAGATAGATTTGGCGGGTAGCAACAAAACCACAAAATCCCGTAACGGTGGGAACGACCACATTGCCTAAGCCACGCATCACTTGTGAATACGTCATCGAAAGACAACACAAAAAATACCACGGCGCGGCTGCATGAATAAAAATTACGCCAAACCGGATTACATCAGGTTCACGACTAAACAATGATATACACTGTTCGGCACAAGCAAAAACTATCGCTGAAATGATACCAATACTTACTAATCCGATTCTAACCGCCACACGAATGCCGTGTCTGATACGTTCATATTGTTTTGCGCCGTAATTCTGTCCCACAAAAGTCGCCACGCTGAATGAGATGCTTGTCATGGGCAGATACGAAAACTGGTCAACTTTGGAAAAACTTGCCCACGCTGCAGTACAAGCTGACCCAAAGTAGTTAAAATACCGCTGCATGAATGTATTTGAAAAATAAGTGATTGAACCTGAAATGCCGCCGGGAAGTCCAATGGCAATTATTCTTTTTAACGTGGGTATATCGATTTGTAATTTGCGCAAGCGAAGTTTGTACACATCATCTGTGCGCATAAGCAAATACAAAACGAACGCTGCTGAAATAATTTCCGCAAGAACTGTGGCATATGCCGCACCTGCAATTCCCCAGCGAAACAGCACAACGAAAAGCACGTCAAAACCGATGTTCAGCACTGAAGAAAACAATAAAAAATAAAGCGGGCGTTTGGAATCTCCCGTAGCCCGAAGAATGCCTGCACCCATATTATACAACATCAAAAAGACGATGCCGCCAAAATAGATTTTAAGATACACATCTGCTTGAACAAAGATTTCCGCAGGCGTAGAAATCAGACGTAAAATGAGCGGCGAGACGACAATTCCGAACACTGTCATAAATGCGCCCAAAATAAGCGTCCCGGCAAGCGTAGTGTGAACCGCTTTTTGCAAATCATCATATTTTTTTGCGCCGAACGCCTGAGAAATCACTACGCCCGCACCGGTGGAAAAACCATTAAAAAAGCCGATAAGAGCCCAGATAATATGTGTCGTTGAGCCGACCGCACCGAGCGCATCTTTTCCCAGGACGTTTCCGACAATAACGCAGTCAACCGTGTTGTACAGTTGCTGAAAGACATTGCCGATGAGAAGCGGAACTGCAAACCTTACAAGCAGGGACGCAATGTTTCCTTGCGTCATGTCCACCGATTTTGTCTGCATAGGCACACATGCTCATAACGGCTTAGATATTGTAGTTGTCCACCGGCAAAATGCGGTGCAAGAACTGTCTGGTGCGCTCTTCTTTGGGAAATGAGAAAATCTGACTGGGTTTTCCCTCTTCCACCACATAACCGCCATCCATGAAGACCACTTTGTCGGCGACTTCCTCAGCAAAGCCCATCTCATGTGTCACTACAATCATCGTGTGACCTTCGCGCGCAACTTGCTTGATAATCTGCAAAGTTTCGCCAACCAATTCAGGGTCAAGCGCGCTTGTCGGCTCATCGAATAAAATCACATCTGAGTCCAAAGCAACCGCGCGGGCGATACCGATACGTTGCTGCTGTCCGCCAGAAAGTTGCGCCGGATAAAAATCAGCCTTGTCAGCCAGACCGACTTTTTTGAGCTCTTCAAGCGCACGAGCACGGGCAGCCTGTTTATGTTGTTTTTTCGCGACGATTAAGCCTTCGGTGATATTTTCCAGCGCGGTTTTGTTAGCAAATAAACCGTAATTTTGAAAAACCATCGCCGTACGCCGACGGATTTCAAGGATTTCCTTTTTGCGCGCGTTGTGCAAATCAACGGTTTTGTCTCCAATAGTCAGAGAACCTTCGTCCGCTTTTTCCAAGAAATTGATTGACCGCAAAAGCGTTGTCTTTCCGCTTCCAGAAGGCCCCAAGATGACCACCACTTCGCCATCGTTTACCGTAAGCGAGACATCATGCAACACTTCTGTGCGACCGAATGATTTTTTGATATGTTCCAGTTTTACCATTTTGTTCTCCTTTTATGCACGCGCCCTGCATTCGTGCTTTGAAAAATTCAATTCTAAGTGATGTAAGAAAAATTCAACTACAATTGAAATCAGCCAGTAGATGATGCCCGCCGCAATGTACCCTTCCACGTAACTGTAGTTTTCCGTACACGGCAAGGTTGAGCCGTTCAAAACGTCAATCAGTCCTACCGCCATTACAACAGATGTATTTTTTATGCCGCCAACTACGTTGTTCGTCAGTGGTGGAAGCGCGACTGGAATCATCTGCGGAATGATAATCCGAGAAAGCGTCTGCCACAACGTGAGTCCGCACGAATAAGCCGCTTCATACTGAATCTTTGGAATCGCCAAAAAAGCACCGCGAATTACTTCAGAAAGCAACACGGAGCGGTTCAGCGAAAGCGCAAAATATGCGACTATGAGCACACCGCCGTTAAAATTCGGGATGAACAACAAATACAAAAGATAATAAATAATCAGGCTCACCATAATCGGAACGCCCGAATACACGACCACAAAAACTTCTAACACACGAGAAAACACGGGTATACGAAACAAACGGACAAGCGCAATCAGCGTGCCTAACACCAAACCGATAAAGAGCGGAATGATACCTAACAGCATCGTCACGTGAATAAAATGTGCGCCAGAAAGCAAATCTTCAAATAAATATGTCAGGCTCATGCTAATGCCCCCTGTTTTTCTTTTCGACTACCAGCATAATCAAGAGCACGCTCCAGCTTGGCAAGACCCAATCTCAACGCTACGTTGATGATAACAAAAAAAATCGCCACGATTATATAACTTTCCAATGCGTGTCCCGTGCTAGTGCCAATTGCAGTCGCCAAACCAAGGATATCGATGACGCCAATCATAAACACGAGCGACGTCTGCGCAAACAAACCTATAAAATTCATGCCCCAACTAGGGATTGCAATCCGAATCGCCTGTGGAAGCACAATCCGAAAGAATGCCTGTGATGACGTAAGTCCGCAAGAAAGCGCCGCTTCCCGCTGAAGTTTTGGAATTGCCAGGATAGACGCACGGAATGTCTCTGAAAGAAACGCGCCTTCATTTAACACGAATGTAATGATGACAAACGTCACCCTGTCCCATTCGCGCGTGTCCCAATCAAACAGCCACTCAAGCAGCATCGGAAAAGCAAAATAAACGATAAGCAACTGTACGAGCATCGGCGTACCGCGCTCAAACGAAATAAACACACGGAGCACTTCGCTAAGCACAGGAATCTTTTTTAGCCGAATTCCTGCAATTACCAGCGCAAAGAGCGTGCCAATAATCGACGACAAGATGACCATCTGGAACGTAAGCGGCAATTTTGCAGCGAGTTTTGGTAGATTAGTAAAAAATCGTTCCCACAAAAAATACTTATCCATCAGAAAGCCCCTTCAAAAAAGAAGTGAGCCACGACAAACATCGTGGCTCTTAATGCACCTAGTTTTTCGGCGCACCTTTGGTATAGTCTTTTCCAAACCACTTGATAGAAAGCTGTGAAACCACACCTTCTTCAACTAGTTTTTTAAGAACAGCGTCCCATTCTGCCTTTAGCTTGGAACTTTTTTTATTGAACACATGATACGCCGCGTTGTGCTGTACCGGATGCTCCGGGTCTACAATCTGATATACATTGCCCCAGTCTTTGTTGACGGTATCAACTGTTGTCAGCGGACCAATCGTCGCATCCCACGCACCACTTTTTAGCGCGGCAACACTTTGCTCACGAGTAGCATTTGTTGTGATGATGATGTTCAATTTTTTGTTGTCAGGAACAGAAGCGTTATATGCCTGCAATTCAGTCAGTG
>JAFSTK010000104.1 GCA_017450535.1 Treponema sp. | reverse complement strand
TGATATGTACCCATAATTCTGGACACATAGTATAAACTAGGCGGAACGAATGGATGCTTCCCTGTATTTTACAGGAGGCATCCATTTTGTTTTAACCTGTATTCGCTTGTTGTTATAATAATCTATATATTCTGCGATTGCTACAGAAAACTCTTCAAAAGATTTAAAATCCCTTTCATGACCATAATATAATTCATTCTTTATTCGACCAAAAAATGTTTCCATAATACAATTATCATAACAGTTTCCTTTACGGGACATAGATTGAATAATCCCATGTTTAGTCAGAGCTGTTCTATAATAAATATGTTGATACTGCCAGCCTTGGTCAGAATGAAAAATAAGACCTTCTAAAAATGGATGTTTTTCAAATGCTATATCCAGCATACGTTTTATTTGATCTAAAGTAGGACTCATAGCTAAATCATAAGAAATTATTTCATTCGTATGCATATCCAAAATCGGAGATAAATAACATTTTCCCCAGCTAAAATTAAACTGTGAAACATCTGTTGTCCATTTTTGAAACGGTTTGCTTGTGGAAAAATCTCTGTTAATTATATTGTCTGCAATTTTTCCAACTTCACCTTTATAAGAATGGTATTTCTCTTTTGGACGCTTTCCAAGTAAGTTCATGGAATGCATGATTCGTTGAACACGTTTGTGATTTATATGATAACCACGATTTACAAGTTCTCTGTACACCCTACGAACGCCATATCTTTTCTTGTTTTCAACAAATATTTCTTCGATTATCCTAGCTAAACTCTTATTTTTCTCTAAAATAGCATCTTCTCTGCTAATTTCAAAATAATAAGTTGATTTAGACATATTCATGGCAATCAAGAGATATTTTAGTCTGAACCCTTCTTTTCTAAGTTCTTTGATAATCGCTGCCTTTTCGCCTTGAGTAGCGCAGCCTGCTTTTCTTCTCTCAAGGCGATCTCTTTTTTTATTACTTCATTCTCCGCTTTGATATATTCATTTTCAGCTCTTAAACGAATAAGTTCTTCTCGTTCTGATTCACTAAGCGGTTTTATCTGACTGCATGCTTTTTTCATTTCAGGATACTTCCTTGGTCGACCTATAGTAAGGTTCTCCAAGCCATCATATCCTTTAGTTTTATATTTTTTAACCCACTGACATAACTGACCTGAATCTATTCCAACATTACATGAAACTTCTTTTATTGAATTACCAGCAAGAACTTGTGCCACGAGCTCATAACGTTCTGAAGCGCTCCATTGTTTTTTCTTCGTTTTTGTTTTCAATGCCCATGGTCCATTGGCATCCTCTATCTTTTTCCATCTTCGAATCATCTTATGGAAATCTTCTGGATTTTTGAAATGTCCTGGAGTTTCTGGCCAAAGACCTTGTCTGTACATTTCAACGCATTGTCTTTTGTACTCATACGAGTAGTGTTGATGCATAAAAATACCCCCTTTCTGTTTGTCCAGAAAAGGGGGTACATATCAAAATTGCGGGTCGTTATACCTATGTTTTTCTTTATTTTAACACGATTTTTTCTCAATTTTACAAGGAAATATAATCATTTACATCGACAATTTCTTCCTGGAAATCTCTCTCTGCCTGATAAAGTCCCGTATTACAGAATTGTTTTTCTGTTAATCGCAATATTCTGACAGTTCCTGTGTCTGGTATATAACTTTTTATGCGGTTCAAGTGTTTTTCTGCTCCTTTGCGATTGTTTGTTATTCTCATAAAAACTTCACTTTGCAACAAAATGTAACCATGAACTAAACCAAGATGAAACTGTTGAAAATAAAATTTAGCAGCAATTCCTTCAATATTTTCCAGATCATCTGGATTAACATGCGGAATCATTTCCATCAGTTCTTTTGTATCATCTAGACCAAGAATTGAGTCGGTGAATGCGGAGTTTGCCGAATGGGGCTTTTCGTGGGCAACCTTGCAGAAAAAATGCCCGAAGCAGGAACGAAGCCGCCGTGTGTGCTAGGAAATCGCCCGGACAGTACCCGCGCACTGAAACCGAGCAAACGGAACTGCACGACACGAGCGGGCACAGTTTTCAGAAAGGAAAAATGGAGAACGCTGGAACTCCATAATCCTTAATCCGCTCAATCCGTTTTAAGATTTCCATGTCTGCCGCGCTGATTTCAAAATCAACACTTTACAAGCTCTCTTTCAGAATCTTCACCAAATCATCTTCCTTGAGCGGAATCCAGGCGTTTTCGAGCCCCTCATTCACGGCGATGTGATGAGCCATTTCTTCGATTCGGCTGTCATCGATTCCGACTTCCTTGAGGTGCATCGGGATTCCGATTGATTCAAAAAAGTCGTAAGTTGCCTGAATTGCTTTTTCTGCAATTTCGAACTTTCCGAGGGATGAATCAATTCCGAATACGTTTACACCGTATTTTACAAAACGGTCAACGCTCTTTTCGTTCAAAATGTGCTTCATCCATCTTGGGGTGATGATTGCAAGTCCTTCGCCGTGGGTGATGTCGTAGTATGCGCTCAGTGCGTGCTCAATTCCGTGGCAAGGCCAGCCTGACATACTGTTTCCGAGCGAGTAGATTCCGTTGCAGCCGTAGGTACAGTCAAGCATGAGTTCAGCGCGGGCTGTGTAGTCTTCAGGATTTTTGAGTGCGGTTCGGGTGTGGGTCATAAGGCTCTTCAATGCGCTTTCCATAAATCCGTCGTTCAAGAGGGTAGAGTCTTCGCAGAAATACTGCTCCATAATGTGATTCATTGCGTCTGCACAACCTGCGGCGGTCTGTTTTTTGGAAACGGTGAAAGTGTAGGTCGGATCGAGGATTGAGCAGACAGGGTAGAGGTGCGGATCCATGTAGCCGATTTTGTCATTTGTTTCCGTGCGTGAAATTACGCCGCCCATGTCGTATTCACTTCCAGTTGCTGCCAAAGTCAAAATGTCAACGATTGGAAGGGCAGCCTTTGCTCGGACTTTGTAAGTGATTAAATCCCACGGGTCTCCGTCGTAACATGCACCGGCTGCAATTGCCTTTGAACAGTCAAGAACACTTCCACCGCCCACAGAAAGAATAACGTCGATTTTCTTTTCCTTGCAGATTTTTACTCCGCCCAAAACAGACGGGTCGTATTTCGGGTTCGGCTGAATGTCAGAAAGCTCATAGATTTCAAAATTCTTGAGAAGTTCCTTCACTTTGTCGTAAAGCCCGATTTTCTTGATTGAGCCCCCGCCGTAAGTCAAAAGAATTTTCTTTCCGAGAGGTGCAATTACCTCAGGAAGATTTTTTACAACGCATTTTCCAAATATAAGGCGGGTCGGTGTCATGTAGTCAAAGTTCTGCATAAGTTTATGCCTCCTTTTGTTTATCCTGTTATACAAAGAACCGCTTTTACATTGCCGGTTCCTAAAATCCTTTTAAGTTCTGCCTTGCTCACGTCGTCAACTTTTCCAAAAAGAAAGTTCTCCTTCTGCATTTTTGTTTGTCATGTTGTTTCCGCTTGCACAGGCGGTTGAGGTAAGAAGCATTGAGACAAGCAATAAAAGAATCAGTTTTTTCAGACATAATCTTATTCTCCTACAGTTTTCCTCCGAATACAGGGAAGAAACTTGCTTCTCCGTAATCCTTAATCCGCTTCCTTCGTGGGTACAGAATAGCATACTGCTCTAAACAAATTTCTACAACTTATTGTATTCTTCGTCAGTGACCGCTTCCAGCCATTCGTTTCTTGTTTCTTCGCCGTGCGGCTCAAACGTAATATGGCTGAGCCAGCTGTCCTTTTTTGCGCCGTGCCAGTGTTTTACGTTTGCAGGAATTACGATTACCTTGCCCGGTTCGAGACTTACAGGTTCTTTTCCCCATTCCTGATACCAGCCGCTTCCTGCCGTGCAGATTAAAACCTGTCCGCCGCCAGATTTTGCATTTTGATTACCTTTGCAGGACAGCCTCCAACGACAGCATAATCAGAAACATCTTTTGTGACAACAGCCCCTGCCGCAACGACCGCATATTTTCCGATTGTAACGCCCGGGCAGACTGTCACATTGATTCCGAGCCACGCATTCTTTTTGTTTGTGACCTTGCCGTAAGTGTATTTTGTGTGCCGCTCGTTAAAGTCGTGGTTGATTGTCGCAATTCGCACTCCTGGAGCGATTGAAACGCCGTCTTCAAATTCGATTCCGCCTGATGCGCTCAAAATTGCCGAATGATTGATGAACACATTTTTTCCGAACTTCACGCGGTTTCCAAAGTCGCAGATGAACGGGGTCAGAATGCGGATTCCGTCGAGCTTGCGACCAAAAAGTTCTTCCAAATCCGCCACATATGACGGGTCATCGGGCATTTTTGCATTCGCCTTTGCACAGAGCGTCCGCGCACGAATCATCTCCGCCGAAGCTTCCTTAAAATATTCCTCGCGGCAGTCAGTCGGACCGCCTTCGTCCATCAGTTTGTAGACATAGCCTTTTTCGTAAGCCATTTTTTCTCCTTAATTTGGGCGTTCGCCGTTCGCACTTTGTGCTCACTTCACGAGTTTTGTCCGCTTCGCTGCCAAAACTCGCGACGTCGGCGCTTCCAGGCTCCACTACGTTCGGTGCTCAGCACGCGCTTCGCGCCCTTCCAGTGCCTAACGCAATCGCTTTACAAGCATCTTCCCCACAGCGGCGTTAGCAACAACTTCGTAAACAAACAGTTCCGTGTGACAATTACTATTACAGCTCGTTGCTCGCAAGCCACTTCTGCACGTTGGATTCCGCGCTGTTGCACACTGAACCGTTTATCGCAAGGCCCCGTGCCACCGTTGCATTCGGGCAGAGTTTTTTGATGTCCTTTTCGCTCCGTCCCATACCGCTTCCCTCGTGAGTACAGAAGGGGAGAATCTTTTTGCCCGAAAAGTCCGCGCTTTCAAGGAACGTGAATACCGCTTGCGGCATCGTTCCCCACCAGCATGGATAGCCGAGCACAATCGTGTCGTAGTCCGCAATGTTCGGAAGCGCGCCTTTGAGTTCCGGTCGCTCGCTAGACCTTCCTTCCATCGCCGCAACTTCAGTACAAGCCTTGTAGTTCACCGGATATTCTTTTACCGTCTTGATTTCAAACAAGTCGCCGCCTGTCGCTTTCTGTGCGAATTCCGCCACGACAGCCGTATTTCCTTTTGAGATGTTGCGGATTGTTCCGCCGAAGTAGTTTTCCCCCGTGTGAGAGAAATAAGCAATCAAAGTCTTCATATGTGCCTCCTTTTCTACTATATATTTCTGCATTCTTAGCCGTGAATCTTCCAGCCGCTAATCATCTTCACAAATTCCGGGTCAAAGTGATTTACAATCTCACTGTGACCAATATCAAGTTTTGAAATTTGCGCCATGTCCTCGTCATCAAGTGAAAAATTCCACACGCCAAAGTTCTGCGCCATGCGTTCTTTGTGCGTGCTCTTCGGAATGACGACCACGCCGCGCTGAATGTTCCATCGCAGAATCACCTGAGCCGCCGACTTCCCATGCTTGTCCGCAATGTCGAGCAAAAGTGGATTCCTAAAAATGTCATGCTTTCCCTCGGCAAACGGACCCCATGCTTCCGGCACAACGCCGTATTCTTTCATCGTCTTGAGCGCGTCTTCCTGCTGGAAAAACGGATGCAATTCCACCTGATTCACCGCCGGCACAACTTTCGCATGGATGCACAAATCAGCCAGCGCGTGCGGATAAAAATTGCTCACACCAATTGCACGGATTTTTCCCGCCTCGTACAGTTCTTCCATCGCACGCCACGAACTGTAATAGTCGCCAATCGGCTGATGAATCAAATACAAATCGATGTAGTCCAGCCCCAGTTTTTTAAGCGAAGTCTCAAACGCAACCTTTGTTGTCTCATACCCCGCATCCTGAACCCAAAGTTTCGTCGTGATAAAAAGCTCCTCGCGCGTCACCGTTCCATCAGCAATCCGTTTCGCCACCGCACGACCCACCGCCTCTTCATTCAAGTAAGCCGCCGCCGTGTCAATCAGCCGATATCCCGAATCAATCGCATCGAGCACCGCCTGTTCCGCAATCGCCCCGTCCGGCACCTGAAACACGCCAAAACCAAGCTGAGGCATTTTTACGCCGTTGTTCAAAGTCAGAAAATCCATTCCAGCCTCCAGATACTTTTAAGTGTACTAGACAGACAAAGGATTTGTACAATAGAACTTTTGCAATTCAGTATGCGTAAAGTGAATAGTGGGAGAAGGGGGAGGCAGGGCGAGTGGACGATGAATGCAGTCTAAAATTTTATGCTGAATTCAGTCAGCCACTGCTTCATGACATCTTGGCCGGTGAGACAGGTATCTCTTAAATATCCGCGCTCATTTTTCCAGTTTTTGATTCCACGGTAGTAAAACATTTTCAATTCGCCTGTGATTATAAACGGAACGATATTGTGCTTCAAACATTCCTTAAACATAATCAATCTTCCGATGCGGCCGTTTCCATCTTGAAAAGGATGTATGAATTCAAAGCGAACATGAAAATCAAGAATATCATCAAACGTTTTTTCTTTTTTTGAGTTGTATTCGGCTAGTAAAGTTTTCATTTCTGAAGCAACTGATTCCGGTTTTGTTGTGTCATTGCCGCCAACTTCATTTTCGAGCAATTTATAATCGCCAACACGAAACCATGATTTTTGGCTGTCGGTGGTTCCTGATTTTAAAATGAAATGCAGTTGCTTTATAAAACTTTCAGAAAGCTTTGTCTTTGCGCCTTCTATAACCAGATTGATGCACCTGAAATGATTAACCGTTTCGATAATGTCATCAACTTTTACGGATTTATCTGTAATGCCGACGGTTTTAGTTTCAAAAATAAACCTGGTCTGATCGTGAGTAAGCATTGAGCCTTCAATATGATTTGAATTATAAGTCAACTCAATCTGAATTTTATGATAGATTCCACCCTTCAGTTCGTTTTCCTTTTCCCGCTTAAGAGTGTCTAAAAGAGTCTCCTGTTTTACAACATGACGGATTTTTCTGTCAGGCTTTTCGGCGGTGGACGGAATCTTCCAGGTTTTTCCTTCTAAAATTGCACCAATAACTCTGCCCTGGGCACAATAATTTCTTACACTCCGCTCACTCAAGTGCCAGATTTTTGAGGCGTCTTCAACTGAGATATAAGTGATTTTGCTCATCGGAAATATTATATCATATTATCGGCAAAGTATAAAGCGATTTTTATACGTGAAAAAGTTTGTATATTTTGCCGATAGCGTGCTATAGATAATTTATTTTGTTCGGGGGTGTCCATCCAATGAGATATGAGGAACATATGCCATTTTATAAGCCCCAGTTTGCCATTCATTCCTCAAAATTAAAGACTGGCATATCATCAGGCAGGAAAATAAGAAATTTCTGGTACTTTTCAATCCAATCGCCATTATCTACCCACATAGGTGCCGTCAGCAGGATATAAAGCCATTTTCCTGATTTATCATCCTGCACATCATTTTTTAGGACTTCAAGAACCGTTACTTTCATTCCGCCTTCATGATTTAAGGTTCTATATTTTACTGATGATGAAATATCTTTTTCTGTACGTAAATCGAGTTCTCCCATAATTATAAAAGATGATAATTCTTTTATTTTAGAATGGTCTGCTAATGCATTTCCATGAGCATATAAACCTAGTGAGACAATTAAAGTAAAACATATCGACAAAAATACTTTTTTCATAAAAATTCAATGCTCCAACACAGGCGTTCGATTAACAAATAGTATACCATAAAATGCCTAAATTTACAGAAAGTTTTCCGTGGTCGGAACTTGAACAATTCTTTTCGCAAAAAACGAAAAATATGGTATAATGATTTTGGAGTAAAATATGTCTAAAACTGAACAGAATAAAATCCGTTATACCGTCGCATGTGTAAATGAGTTTGCAAAAAGTAAATCTCTCACAAAAACGCAGGCGTTCTTTTATCTGTTGGAGCATAAGGCTATCAGTTTTCTCAATGAATTTTATGATGTTGAACATACACTGTCTTTTGAAGATGCAATTTCGGATTTAACTCATGTAAGTCAGCAAAACGGAGGAAAAATTCAGTGATTCTTTTTCATGGTTCTAATGTCAATATTCAACAAATCGAACTTTTAAAATGCAAGCCATATAAAGATTTTGGTAAAGGCTTTTATCTTACAACGATTTTAGAACAGGCAAAACGGATGGCATTGCGAACAGCCAGAATGTTCGGTGGTACTCCGTGCGTAAATAAATACTTCGTTGATGATGCGGTATTCTCATCTGAAAAACTGAACATTAAATTATTTGAAAATCCCTGCGAAGAATGGGCAAAATTTGTAATTGCAAATCGAAACTATAACAGAATCGACACCCCTCAAGAAGATAATAATTCGGATAACAGATATGATATAGTAATCGGACCAATTGCTAATGATGATTTGGCTTTATTATTCCGTCAGTTTACTGATGGTCTAATTTCAGTAGAAACTTTGATTAAAGAAATGAAGTTCAAAAAATTGACTAACCAATGTTCTTTTCACACAGAGCGTGCCATAGCTCTTCTAAAGAAAGATGGAGTTGAATATGTCTAAACAGGAACAGCTGATTGAATACATAACCAGCGATCTTATTTCCTACATCATGGACGACGCAAAGGTTTCTATGGAAGAAGCAATGTCTAGTCTTTATAAGTCAGAAACGTTTGCGAAATTAAATGATTTTGAAACGGGGCTCTACCTTGAAAGTCCTCTTTATGTGTACGACATTTTGAAAACTGAAAAAGCTTACGGACGTATTGTACAGGAAGAAATTTAATCTATGATTGAAACTTACATCATCGAGCAGCTTGCCGCTGTCGCAAAATATGGTACGCTTTCCCGTGTCGCAGAAGAGCTTCATATTTCGCAGCCTGCGCTCAGCCGCAGTATGCAAAAACTGGAAGATGAGCTTGGCGTAAAACTTTTCGACCGCTCAAAGAACCGCATTGCGCTGAATGAACTGGGGGAACTAGCCGCGCGCCATGCTGAAGTCGTCCTGACTGCCCACAATGAGATGATTCGGGCTGTGCAGGAAGCTGACCGCCGGAGCCACACTTTCAGTTACGGTTCAATTGCGCCCGCTCCGATGTGGGAGATGATTCCGATTCTCTCGCAGCTTTACATGGGCATGACTGTAAGCGCGGATTTGCAGGAAAGTGACGATGTGCTTGTTCGCGGACTTGATGACGGCACATACAGCCTGATTATTCTGACACATCCGCTTGATGACAACGCAGCTTATTTTTCAAAGCCATTCATCAAAGAAAATCTTTCCATCGTGGTCCCAAAAAATCACAGGCTTGCAGAGCGCGCTTCCATCACGCTTAAAGACCTTGCTGGCGAAAAAATCTTGATTCACAATAAAATCGGTTTTTGGTACGGTGTCTGCAAAGAAAAAATTCCGAATGCGACGTACCTTGAGCAGAGCGAACTTTCGGCCATGCAGGAAATTGTAAACGCCACAGAGCTCCCTTCTTTCATAACCGATGTTTCAAATAAAAAGTTTCCCGCTCCAAAAGGTAAGATTGCTGTTCCGATTACGGACAAAGAAGTGAATGTCCAGTTTTACTGTGTCTGCAAATCGGAACGTGCAAAAGAATTTGCGGCAATTTTTTCAGCTTTGAAGATGTAATTTGTCTGCCTGCGTGTTTTCCGTTATTTTTTTTAACACAAAAATGATTGGCTTTTCAAAAAATTTGATTCTTAATTTATCAAGTAAAATTGCGCCAAAGAAGATTGTGACGGAGCATAAAATTAGTTGTGGGAGCATGTAATTTGTATAATATGTTTTTTCATTGTTAAAGAGAATTCTAAAGAATAATTCCCATAATCTTCCGATGTGCAATAAATATACTGCAAATAAAGAAGAACTCAAAAAGCCGATAAACTTATTGTACTTGACTTTAAGATTTGCAAACCAAATAAATAGAAATACGGAAGTCAGAATACACGGGACTTTTTCCATTCCCCAAATGAAAATCCAAAAATCAGTCGTTTTTCCGAGTTTAAAATTTCTATAGCGGACGGCAAAAATACTTGCGATTTCTAATAAAAAACAGAGAAGTCCAATCCATCCATACAGAGAATTCTTGAATTTTTGCTCAGGTTTATATTTTCTAAGGTAAGCCGCTAAAAGATACAAGAAAATAAACGTGTAATTGATTCCTCCGCCATGGGAAATTTTGAATGAAGAAAGAAATGAAAGTATCAGAAAACAAAATACAGTAAGGCACAAATGTTGTTTTTTATCCGTTTTTTCAATAAGAAGATTTAGTACAGGTGAAAGTAAAATGAGAACCAAATAATCTGTAAAAAACCAATACTGATTAAATGAGAATGGCATAAGCATTATTAAAAAATAATTTAGTGAGAGGGGGGGGGGGGTATTATTGTTTATTGCAAAAGCAATCGTTCCGCATAGAACAGAATAAAAACAAACTTCTAACCATAATTTGAATATTCTTTCTGCATTAAACTTTTTTGTACAAAGAAAATAGCCGGTGGACAGGACAAAAGTACAATTACAAATTCCACCAAATATTCTTGAAACAGCCAATACAAGCCAGTTGAATGTAAATTCATCATTTGCGGTGATCTGGACGCTTCCATGATCAGAAAAATGAAACCAAATGACGAAGAACATACATAAAATTTTATAAATATCTATTCCTGCGCTTCTTTCTGGCTTAGAAACCAAGTTTTCCATAGGATGCTCCTGTTTTTTGAATACGACAAATTTCTTTTTGCTCTTTATTTAAACTCTATAAGAAAAATCCAATCTAGTAAACTACGTGCAAAAAAGTATATCCTACAGACAAAGAATGTCTTGAAAAAGATTTTTCCCAAATGTATAGAAAAAACTGATTTCCACTAGTGAATGACTTAACAATCTCAGATAGTTTGTAGTATAATAATCAAATGTTTATTGGCAATACGTTACGCACGTTAGTTGATTTCCATAAGAATGAGCAAAACATGCTTGTGCAAGAACGTGAGAATATCAGTTATTTCTGTACACAAGTTTTTGCCATTATTTCGCTGATTATGACCATTGTGTTTGGCGTATTGGTTTTTTTTGCCCTTCCATTTTTTAGCGTAAAATACCTTGTTATCTATTTAATTTCATTTGCCGTGTTTACGGTACTCACTTTTTTGTTCCGTCGTGCTCATGTGGCAAAGAGCGAGCATTTTTTACCGTTAGTGTATTTTTTCGTTCTTTACCTGTATGCGTTCGGCATTTTTGTGAGCATTTCTGCCACTCCTGACTCTCACGCCGCGGTGTCTGTCATTTGTTTGCAAGTTATTTTCCCGCTCTTGATTTTTGACCGCTCCTATCGCATAAACATGCTTTCTCTCAGCATGTATGTCATCCACTCGGTGCTTGCATATTTTTTCAAGAATTATAGTGATTTTGTGCTGGATACATTCAATGGTGGCGCATTTACCGTAGTGGGAATGATTATCGGTTTGTATGAACGATATGTGCGTCTCGCCAATTTTGAAAAAGACCGCATTCTTGAGCATCAAAAAAGTACGGACATGCTCACGGACTTACCCAACCGCCGCATGTTGTTTGAGCGTCTGACAGGCATCCAGGAAAACAATGGCTCGCTTGCCGGACTTTTTATGATTGATATTGACCATTTTAAAATCTTTAACGATACACTTGGTCATCAGCAGGGCGACCAGTGTCTGCGTCTTTTGGGAAAATGCTTCGCAGACTTTGGCGCGGAAAACGGATTTGAATTCTATCGCTATGGTGGAGAAGAGTTCTGCGCGCTCACCACAAAAGACACTTACGATGAGTTGCGCGCTCATGCAGAAAAATTGCGCCGCACCGTAGAATCCCTTGCTATCCCGTTCGCACAAAATGAAGCGGGCGTAGTCACCATCAGCATCGGTTTTGCGCCCCACTATTACACACAGAATTACGAAGTGACAATCAAGCAGGCAGACGATGCGCTCTACAACGCAAAACGCACCGGCCGCAACTGCATTTTCGGAAGCAAATAAACAATTACTTCTTAATCAATACGCGCTCTCATGCACACGCCGGTCGCTACGCTCAATTACCGAGTTTGCTTAGCAAACTCGCGGCAAGTTATTCTGCGTCAGTAAGCACTTTCATGCACGCCAGCCACTGCTCGTCCGCTCGGCTCGTCCATGTTTTTCCACGCGGCATCCCATTCCAACGCTTTTGCGGTAGAGCAGGCGACGCTCGCTTCGTGGGGAACTGTGCGCGCGGCAGTCTCGCTGGGGAACAGGCTTGCAAAAATCTCGCGGTAGTAGTATTCCTCTTTTGTTACCGGAGTATTTACGGGGAAGCGTTTTGCGCGGTTTGCAAACTGACTGTCAGACACTTTGCTTTCGGCGACTTTTTTGAGCGTGTCAATCCAGTTGTAGCCTACGCCGTCCGAGAACTGTTCTTTTTGCCGCCAGCAGATTTCTTTGGGAAGCAAATCCTCAAATGCCTTGCGCAAAATCCATTTTTCAATCCTCTGACTTCCATCCGCCTGCTTCAGGCACATTTTGTCTTCCGGGTTGATTCTCATCGCGATGTCGATAAACTCTTTGTCCAAAAACGGAACTCGACCTTCCACACCCCAAGCTGCAAGACTTTTGTTTGCGCGCAAGCAGTCGTAGAGATGCAATTTGCTCATTTTGCGTACCAATTCTTCGTGGAACTCACGCGCGTTCGGTGCTTTGTGGAAGTACAAGTATCCGCCAAACAGTTCGTCGCTGCCTTCGCCGCTCAGAACCATTTTTATTCCCATTGATTTAATCACGCGCGCCAAAAGATACATCGGTGTAGACGCGCGCACGGTGGTAATGTCATAAGTCTCAATGTGATAAATTACGTCGGGGAGTGCGTCCAATGCTTCTTGCACCGTAAAATGCACCTCGTGATGCACCGTGCCAATAAACTCAGCGGCTTTTCGTGCGGCAACAAGGTCGGGACTGCCTTCCAAGCCAATCGCAAAACTGTGCAGGCGTGGCCACCAAGCCGCTTCCGTGCTGTCCGTCTCAACGCGCTTACCGGCAAATTTTTGTGTAATCGCCGCAATGATTGAGCTGTCCAAACCGCCGCTCAGCAGAACGCCATACGGAACATCGCTCATCAGCTGCTTTTTAACGGCAGTTTCAAGTCCGCTTTTCAGCTCCGCAATGTCGCTCTTGTTGTGCTCAACCGCCTCAAATTTTTCCCAGTCACGGTGATACCATCGCACCGGCTCCGGCGTAGCAAGTTTTCCCGCACCTTTTCCGCTCACGTAGTAGCAGCCGTTCGGAAATTCTTCAATAGTACAGCACACTCCCTCCAACGCCTTCAGCTCAGAAGCCACATAATATCTTCCTTCTTCATCCCAGCCCTGATACAACGGAATCACACCGATTTCATCACGACCGATGATGTACAAATCTTTTTTGCTGTCATACAAAGCGAACGCAAATATGCCGCTCAAATCTTCCAGAAAATCTGTGCCCTTGTACAAATAGAGCGGTAGAATCACCTCGCAGTCGCTCTGAGTTTTGAACGCATATTTTCCTTCGTATTCCGCACGGATTTCCTTCTGATTATAGATTTCGCCGTTCACCGCCAGAATCACCGTTCCGTCCGAACTGACCAACGGCTGCTTTCCAGAAAGCGGGTCAACGATTGCAAGACGCTCGTGGCTCAAAATCGCATTTTCACCCGTATACACACCACTCCAATCCGGACCTCGGTGTCGAATCTTTCGGGACATATCCAACAACTGTCCCCTTAATTCATCGCGCAGCCCCTCATCAATCGGTTTACTGCCCGCCGCCAAATCAAATGCACCAACAAATCCACACATACACGCTCCTCCGCAGCCATCCCCGTAAAAGCAACAGCCGCAAAAAAAAGGCGTCTGCTTCACACAACGTCGCAAAACATTGCGTAAAACAGACGCCTTCGTCTATGCCTCCACTATAATGAATCAATACTTTTGCGTCAAGATATTCTCGCTCCTCCCCACAACACACTATCTTTTTCACGCTTTCTGTGGTATTCTTTAAATATGGATGCAAGACAGCTTTCTATAGCAACTGATATTCTCAAAAAAGCGGGATGCACTGAGATTTTTTTGATTTAAATGCAATCGGTTCAATTTTGCATTCCTATCTTACGGTTATGAACTTGATTGGGAACGGCTGAGCCCGCTTTTTTCTGGTATGAAAGAAAATTGGGTGGGTGTGAAAGAGTGCTTTGTGAAATTTCTTGAGCGACAATAAAAACAATATATTTTAATTTGCAAAGGAGAATCAAACTATGACAGAAGAAGAACAGATGCAGGCACAAGCGCAGGCTCAGGCACAGGCTGCCGCAAAAGCCAAGGCAATGAAAAAAATAGGGCGAAAGATGAGCATTTTGATGGGTGTCACGCTCAGTTTTGCGCTGTCGTTATTGGGAAATCTTGCGTCCGGTCATTTTACGCTGCCGGGATTTCTGATTAGTTTTGTTGTGAGCACCGTCATCAGTTTGATTATCGGCTTTCTCGTACCAATGAAAAAAGTGGGCGACGGCGTGTGCAATGCGCTGCACCTCACACCGCAAACGCTTCCCGCGCATCTTGCCGAAAGTTTTGTGTCCGATTTGATTTACACGCCAATCATCACGCTGTCAATGGTTGCGCTTGCATGGAAAATGGCGACCGCTCATGGCGCACAAATGCCTTTCCTCCCGATGTTCCTGCATTCCCTCGTGCTCAGCATGATAGTCGGCTATATTTTGATTTTCATTTTTATGCCGCTGTATATGCGTCTTGTCGTTCCCAAACACGACTAGTTTTTTGTTTTTGAACTGGGCGTTCCGCGGCGCATCCCGTATGTGATGCGCCACGTCGCGTGTTTCGCCCTTCGCTCACGCTCATTCCGCCGCTCCTTTTCTAGTCGCTCTGGAACTTCGGGGCTACACCCGCTAACGCTTGGCTTTTCAGACGGATTATTTTCCGTTATCCTCGTACCAATTCGTCTCATCCGAAGAAGTCTCAATAGTACCGAATTGGATTTCTGAGAGATAGGCATTTCCGTCATAGCTCATTGAATTCCACAGATGGATGGTCGCGCCTTCTTTTGTGACAAGGGTAAACTCTTTGCAGGTCGCTTCATTGTATTTGCTGCCATATTTTGCTTCATACAGTTCCGCAGATGTTATGGTTGTTTTTATCGTTTTGGTGACTTTCTTTGTCTTCATGGCAGGAACATTTTCATCAAATTCCGCTTCTACCCAAGTAAAATTACATACGGCAGTATTTTTTTTCAGGTCAAATGTTGCCATAAGACCGCATTCAACATCTTCGCCTTGCACAGGATTCTGATTGTCATAATATTGGTTGATGACTATTGGCAGTTGTTTTGCGGTGATGTTCTGTTTTTTGTATACCGAAGCGTTTTTCTTGTCTTTTGACGGATACAACTTTGTTCCAGCGGGTGCTTTTTCCCCTGCTGAAAGATATTCATATGCCTTTTTGATTGGTTTTGCAGATTCGTTTATCGCGTCAATTTCAGGCTGAGCCTGCTGTTTTAAGATTGCAGCGTACCCGGCATTCGGATTACTCATTTCATACGCCGTTCCAGAATCATCAGGAATAGAATCTGCAAAGCCGTTCATTGCTTTTAACACCGCTTTTTCATTTGCCTGAACCACTTTGTAGTCTTTAGAACTGATATTCGCTTTGAGTTGGGCGAATGGGTCAATTCCCATTGACTTCATCATCGCAAGTGAATTTGCGTCTACGCCATCCATACCAGAACCGCTTTCAGCCATCAGCACCGTGCCGCATTGATTTATCATCGCGTACTTTTCTATGCTGTTTGGCGCAGAAATGCCATATTTTTGCAGAATTTTTTCCGCCGCCGCCCGCTGCTTTTTTGAAGCCTGAACAATGCCGTCGCTTGAAAGCCCCGCATCGTCAAGTTCTTTTTCAATTGCATTCAGATTTTTCGCCCAGTTTTTTACGTCACTGTCGGTCAATCCCGTACTTTTTGGCTCAGCATACACAAAAACCGCAAGAAAAAGAGCCAAAATCATTCCAATAGTTTTTTTGAAACTTTGCATACAACAGTCCTCCATTCTATATAGACTATTGTACCCCGATATTTCATACCTGTCAAAAAAAACTCACATCTGAATTAAACTAGATGTGCCTTATTCGCTTCTGTCTTGGCTTTTCAGCGCACATCCTGTGCGCCGCCATTCTTGTCTATTCGCTTACGAATCCGTTTTTCCAATGCCATACGGGTTTTGCGAGGGCGTTGGAGAAGGGTTGGGTGCGGTTGAAGTCGGGGAGCCAGCTGGTGTCGTCGCTTAGGTCGTGGTAGAAGAGATACTCAAAGTCGTATGCGTCGATTAAATCCTGCAAGTCCGCGTCTTCGTCTTTGGTGACAAGTCTGTTTTCTATGGCGGTAAGGGCTTTTTTTCGGCGCGCAAGCTCGCTCTCACTGTCTTTGAACGGAACGGGCGTGTACTGCGACATGAGCGAGATGACAGCCTTGCCGTCTGCATGTTGTTTGAGCCAGTCCAGCACTTCTGCGGTCTCTTCAAAGCGTCCGGGCAAGAAAAGGTGCCGGATAATCACGCCTTGCAGAATTTTTTCTTTTGTCTCGCCATTTTTCGTCACTTCGATAATCTTCAGCGGATTGTGGTCAATCATCCATTGGAGCGCCGCCTTTGCCCGTTCGCCATAATCTTCTGCCGCGCACAATTGTTTGGAAAGCGCGCCGTTGAGTGTTTTGAGGTCGGGGAGGTAGATTGTCACCAGTCCGTCCAAAAGTGCGAGCATGTCCGGGCTGTCGTAGCCACTTGAATTCCAGCAGATGGGGAGGGTAAGCCCACGGTTTCGTGCCTCTGTCAATCCTTCTGCGAGCGCGGGAATGTGATGCGAGCCGGTCACCAGATTGATGTTTTCTGCCCCCGCATCTTGCAGGCGCAGGCACATGTCCGCAAATTCTGTTTTTGAGACGGCGCGACCCATGCCTTGCTGACTAATCTGATAGTTCTGGCAGAACGCGCACCGTAAATTGCAGCCGGTCAAAAAAATTGTTCCGCTTCCGCCGTGCACAGTCACCAGTGGCTCTTCGCCAAAATGCAGACAGGCGACGGCGATGCGAAGCTCAGCGTTTTCAGTGCAGAATCCGCGTGCGCCGCTTGCACGATTTGTTTTACATGCGCGGGGACATTGAGAACAAGAGGTGTATAGATTGGTGTGGGCGCAAAAATCGGCGCAGTCTGCTGCCATTACAGGATGCCTTTGTCCACGATGATGCCCATCATTTTTTCCAGCAAATCAAGCGGCATATCTTCCGCCTCGTAGTTCACCAGTTCCTGCAAGTTTTTCCAGTCATCGGCTGTGAGGCAGTCAGTTTCCTCAACTTCACCCGCCAAAAATGAATTGAACGCCGAAAGTTTTTCCAGATGTGCGTCAGTCGGTTCGTTCACAGCGTCTGCAGACGGCAGAATGTAAGTGTTCAGCCAAAAATCACCGACGGAACCGGGCAAGTTACCCAACGTCTGGTTACGATTTTCCAGCAGACGCACCAATTTGTCACAGGCGCGTTTGCCATCGTAGCGTCCGCCGTTATCAGCTCGCTCGTGCTTGATAATTTTCTTTGCTTCGGAAAGAAACTGCTGTGTGTCTGTCATGATTATGCGCCTTCTTGTCTGCACAATTGCTCAGCGTCAGAGAATGACTGCGGTTTACCCCAGACAAAACCCTGGATAAAGTCACAGTTGTGTTCTTTGAGCATCGCAAGTTGATTTTCGTTTTCAACGCCTTCAGAGATAACTTCGCAGTTCATGATGTGGCCCATGTAAATGACTGAGTCCACCATATCGCGCATCGTCTGGTTCGTCTCGATGTCGTCAATCAGGCTCTTGTCAATCTTGAGCAAGTTGACCGGCAGCTTCATCAACTGGGCGATAGACGTGTAGCCCGTGCCAAAGTCATCAAGCGCAATCTGTACGCCCAGTTCACGCAATGCCTGGATATTGGTAATCGTAATTTCCATAGATTCCGCAAAAGAATATTCGGTGATTTCGATTTCCAGATTCTTTGCAGGGAATTGAGTCTCTTCCAGCAGTTTTTTGATTTTATCTGCAAAACGCTCGCTTCCAATGTTTTTGGCAGAGACGTTTACGGAGAGAATACAGCTCTTTTTCATAGAATCCAAAATCGGCTTGAACTCTAGCATCGCGCGGCGCAGAACGTAGTCGTCAATTTTCATAATCAAATTGGATTTTTCTGCCGCAGGGATAAAATAGCCGGGGCTTACGATAGAGCCATCTGGTTTTTTACAGCGGATAAGCGTCTCAAAACCGCGCAATTCTTTTTTGCCCGTCGTAAATTGTGGCTGATAGACCAAATAGAAATAGTCGCGTGCCAGGCTTTCACGGATGAGGAATTCAGCTTCTTTTTGCTTTGCCTCCGCATTTTCCATGGATTCGTCAAAAACACACACTTTTGACTCGCTGTTTCGCGTGGCAAGCATAGCCGTCTCCGCATCTGTTAAAATTGCGGAAGCATTTTTGCGGATAAACGAAGGATTTTCCAGGTAGGTAAGGCCTGCCGCAAACGATACCATGCATGTCTTTCCCGTTTCTGTCGCACTGTTTGACAGAACGATTGACATGGGCTGCGGTCTGATTAAATGCTTTACCTTTTCTAGCGCAATGTCCACGTTGGCTACATCGTCGTACACAACGGCGAATGTTGGACCGGTGATAGTAAACACCATGTCATCTTTGCCGACTTGCTCGGAGAATTTTTTTGCCACTTGCTGCAGAATGTAATCGCCTGCCTGCATACCAAAGTCATTGTTTATCTGCTTAAAACCTTCAATCTCCACGCACGCCAAAGCAAGCGGTTTGTTTATGTTCAGACGCTCGTTCATTTCTTTTACGTAGCTGCGTCTGTTTTGCAAACCGGTGATATAGTCCGTAACGCTGTTGACAGAAGCCTTTTTATAGAAGGAATAGATAATCAGCAGAGAGACAACGGAAATAGTCGTACTGACCACGCCCGGCAACGAGGATAATGAATGAAACCTGATAATAGGCATCATGGAACTTATCAAGGATTGCCCAGACAAAATTATCGCGATGATGATACCGATTTTGTAGCTGACGAAAACCATGAGAATACAGGTAAGCGTCTGCATTGCAGAGAAAATACCCTGCAGTGAAATAATCGATATGACAAAGTCACCGATGTGTAATAATTGAACCTTTGATTGCCCGAAATAATTGATTAAGAATGCGCACAACAAATTAACAACGGTGCAAAGCGTAAGAATAAATGTTCTTCGTGAAAAATACTTCACTTATAAACTCCATAAAAATTTGGATTTACACTTTTGTTGCTTTGGAAATTATAGCACATTTTTTATTAATGTAAATAGAAAAGAGTGTTATGTTTTTAGTTTTTTTCCGTATATTTTCCCCATTTTTTTCTTGACTTTTGACGGTTCAGAAAGTACACTAAGAGTATGGACTTGAAAACTGTTTTAACACCGGAAACGGTAGAATTGCATCTCAAAGGAAAAACGAAAGAAGAAATCATTGACGAGATGCTGGAAATCCTCATTAAGGCTGGCAAGGTAACTGACAAGGCTGCTGCACGCGAGTGTGTGCTTGACCGCGAGCGCAAAATGTCTACGGGCATGAAACATGGAATTGCAATCCCTCACGGAAAGACAGACACAGTTTCTGATTTGGTTGCTTGTATCGGTATTTCTGACAACCCTGTGGATTTTGATTCTTTGGATCAGGAGCCGTGCCGTATTTTTATTATGACACTTTCTCCGGTCAACAAGACTGGCCCGCACCTGCAGTTCTTGGCAGAAGTAAGCTTGCTGTTTAAGAGCGCAGAAAAACGTGCCCAGATTCTGGCTACACAGGACAAGGCAGAAGTCATTAAGATTTTGACTGACTAGTTTGTTGCAGTCGTAAATATATTTGACTCGAATAAAGACCCTTGCGAGACAGGGTCTTTTTTTGTTGGAGAATGAAAATGAAACTGGAAAAAATCTTTGAGGTAAAAGACGGCAGTTTGTACAAAATCGGCGGAGAAAAACTGAGTACGGACGGCATGGCAAAAACTGTGCGCTGGAGCCAGGTGGAGCCTGAGACGGATGCATACGACGAGGCTTTTTTGGCGGCCTTGCGCGATGAGCTGAAAGCGTTGGAAGAGCAGGGAAAATTTGTGTATATCGACGCAGTTTTTGACAAAGACGGGGACGCCGCCCAGTTTACCGCCGCCATGAAACATTGCGCTCGGCGTATAAAAGATTGTGTTTCAGTTGCCGGTTTTTCTGTTCCAGAACAAATTGCAGGCGGTGGCTTTGCAGAAGGTGGCAGTGCGGCAGAATATATTGCGGAACTCTCACAAAAACATGGTCAGTATGTTTTCTTCTGTAAGAATGCACCAGCGAACCTTGTAAATTTGCAATAAACCGTAATGTTTGCGAAATATGGTAAGAAAATATCATAAAAAGTTATAAAATTCCATTGACTTAAACGTGGTTCTGTGTAATGATTACGGCATGGATTCGTATGTAAGACGACTTTTTGAAGGAACTGTTTCTCTTTGCGTGCTTTTTCTTACCGCTTGTCTGCTCGTGTATTTTTTTGTTCCGGCAGCAGAAGAGGATGCTTCTCCGGTCGCTTTTAATTCACACTCAACGACGATTTACGCTGACGCTGACAGTTTCCTTGCCGATGCTTCATGGAAAAACGATGAATTTGAGGCATTCTCTTCACGTGACGACAAGGGATTGGCATTGTATCGCGCTCCAAAAACACGTCCCGCAGTAGAATGGTTCTACACCAATGTTGCAGGAAACCGCGAAGTCGCGCTGGCAATCCTTGAAAACGCTGACAAAAATGACATTCCGGTTTCTCTTGCATTTGCGCTTGCTTATATAGAGAGCAAGTATAAGCCGGGTGCCGTGAACAAGAACAAAAACTACACGATTGACCGCGGATTGTTCCAGTTGAACAGCGCATCTTTCCCCAAACTGACTGAAGCCGATTTCTTTGACCCGAACACTAGCGCAAAATACGGTATGCAGCATCTGCGCTTCTGTATGGATGTGGCTGGCAACGAAGTGACTGCCCTCGCGATGTACAATGCAGGCACCACACGTGTCAAAAACAATGAGACACCTCAGCACACGCTGAACTACGTTGGCAAGATTGAAAACTACCGTGGTCGCCTGGAAGGCATGTTCACTGCAGAAGTCTACGATTTCTTCCAGACACAGGGTAGTGGCATCGAACTTGCGATGGTGGCTCGCTAATTTAAATAGCCCGAATATTTTTCCGTTTCCAGAATAGTCTTTGCGTTTTGAATTCTCTCAGCCGTGGGCATGGGAGTGTCTTTGAGCGCGTAATCAATGCCGAGATTTTCATATTTTGCAATCGCAAGACTGTGGTACGGCAAAATCTCCACGCGCTTTACATTGTGCAGCGTGCGGATAAAATCTCTTGTTCGCGTAAGAAATTCATCGTTGTCGCTTAAGCCCGGCACCAGCACATGCCGAATCCAAATCGGTTTGTTGATTTCGTCCAGATATCGGAACATGTCGATGATGTGGTCGTTTCCCATGCCGGTGAGTTTTTTGTGCTCTTCGGGGTCGATGTGCTTTATGTCCATCAGAAGCACATCGGTGAATTTCATCAGCTCTTCAAATTTAGCAAACCAAGCGGGACTGCGGTTGAACGGTCCTCCAGACGTGTCGATACAAGTGCTCACGCCTTCTTCTTTTGCGAGCTTGAACAATTCCAGCAAAAAATCAATCTGCGCAAGCGGCTCTCCGCCCGAAACAGTTATGCCGCCTTCATCTCCCCAGTATTCGCGGTACCGCAGCGCACGTTTCAAGACATCTTCTGCCGACCATTCTTCACCTTTTCCAAATTCCCACGTCTCCGGATTATGGCAGAACAGACACCGCATCGGGCATCCCTGCAAAAACACAATGAACCGCACTCCCGGTCCGTCCACCGACCCAAAAGACTCAAATTTGGAGATTCTTCCCGTTACGCCCATGATTCGCACCTCGTTGTATGAGTATAGCACAGACTCAGTGCAGTCTGCAATGTTTGGCCAGAGCAAAAAAATCCCCGCCCCACAAATCATGGAACAGGGATTCTTTTCATGCTTTATAAGGATTCACAGGATGAAAATGAACAGCGTCCTATTCATCATCATGCATCCGTGTGCATCCTAATGCATTCACCGACTACAGTGTTGCGTGGCAAGTACGTGCGATAACGTCGTCCTGCTGCTCTTTTGTCAGGTTGATGAAGCGAACTGCGTAGCCAGAGACGCGCACGGTGAAGTTTGCGTATTCAGGTTTTTCGGGGTGAGCCTGGCAGTCCTTGAGTTTTTCTACGCCAAAGACGTTCACGTTCAAGTGGTGTGCGCCCTTTGCGAAGTAACCGTCCATTACGTTCACGAGGTTCTTTACGCGCTCTGTCTCATCGTGTCCGAGTGCGCTCGGGTTGATGGTCTGGGTATTTGAGATACCGTCCAAAGCGTATTCATACGGAACTTTTGCAACTGAGTTGAGAGAAGCGACCAAGCCGTTTGTCTCTGCGCCGTATGAGGGGTTTGCTCCCGGTGAGAACGGTGCGTGTGCAGGGCGTCCGTTGGGCAGTGCGCCTGTAGCCTTTCCGTAGACCACGTTTGATGTAATCGTAAGGATTGAGGTTGTGGGCTCTGCGTTGCGGTATGTGTGGTGCTTCTTGATTTTTGCGATGAATGTCTTCAAGAGCCACTTTGCGATTTCGTCTGCGCGGTCGTCGTCCTGACCATAGCGCGGGAAGTCGCCTTCCACTTTGAAGTCGTACGCCATGTTGGGAGCGAAGATTTTGTTGCCTTTTTTGTCAGTGATGTTGATGTCGCGGCGGAGAACTTTAACTTTCGCATATTTGATTGCAGAAAGTGAGTCAACGACGTGGCTGAAGCCTGCGATACCAGTTGCGAATGTGCGGCGAACGTCAGTATCAATCAGAGCGAGTTCCGCAGCTTCGTAGTAGTATTTGTCGTGCATGTAGTGGATTGCGTTCAAAGCATTTACGTAGATGCCAGCAAGCCATTCCAGCATGATGTCATACTTGCGCATAACTTCGTTGTAGTCCAGATATTCGCTTGTGATTGGTGCGAGATCCGGTCCTACCTGTACGCCCGGTGTCAGACCAGCTTCTTCATCGCGTCCGCCGTTGATAGCGTAGAG
>JAFSTK010000103.1 GCA_017450535.1 Treponema sp. | reverse complement strand
GGCGACAGCGCCTGATAGAGTGTCAGCAATAGAGGGCGGTTATTGGATGTATAAGACGAAACACCCAAATATCGTCATTCGGGTTGATGTAAAAAACTATACGGCGACTATGTATGAGTTTTCGGGGTATGTAGCCTTTAGCCGCTATGTGAAAAATCAGACCGCGTTAACAGGTGATATCATTTCGCAGACACAGGCTACGAAGGATTGGGTTTTTGATATTATGAGGTGGACAGAGGCATATAAGTTTTCTGTTGGGGAAAATGAGATATATCTATATGACTCAATACTTGGTAGTGCAGCTATTGGAACAAAGAATAGTGCTTCATCAGGTTATTCTCTGGACTCTGTACAGGCTTCATTGCTAGATGCTAGCATCTGGAAAGTTCTTGATAAGGGTACATATGTTTCTCCTGCGGTCGAAATAAATAAAGCGAACAAGTATCTATATGCTGTCATTGAGCTAGTCGATGAAAGTGACGAGAAAGCTACTTTCTATGTCGGCGATACAGATAGCATCACCGACTTTTCTTCGTTCCAGCCAAGTGTAGTGATTGAAAAGCTTTCTTTCTGTTCGTCTTATTTTTGTTTTGCTAAAGATGCATGGTTTGTTCCAGTTACTACAGGAAAACTTTTTGTGAGAGAGAGTTCGCTTGGTATAACTTCTTCTACCGATATTACTCTTACAAAGAAATGATAAAAGGATAAAATTGATGAAAAAACTGTTTTTTGTTGCGATAGCAGCTTTCGGCATGACGCTTTGTTTTGCAGAGTCAAAAGTTACCACAAATATTGGTGCGGAAAACGGTACCAACGGTAATGACGTGCATTATGAGTATAAAATCACCTTCGATGATTTGAAGGGCTTGCTTTCAGATAATCCTGCAAAAAATGGAGATTCAGCAAATAAGGACGAGCTGCATCTTGATAAATTTGCCAAAGACAAGGCTCCTGAATCTACCGAGCCCGATATCGGAAAAATTCGTCCGCTTGCAGAGGGTGGAAATGCGAATTTTCAGACGGTGCTCGGAAGAGCCTATGCGCATGGCGAAGGCGTGGAGCAGTCATGGGAAGAAGCTGTGCGTTGGTATACGCTTGCCGCAGAGCAAGGTGACAAGCGTGCGCAGAATAATTTGGGCTGCTGCTATCTGGATGGAAAAGGTGTAGAAAAGAACTATGAGAATGCGCGCTATTGGTTTGATAAATCTGTCGCGCAGAACTTTCCGCTTGCCATGCTCAATATTGGCGAAATGTACAAGGACGGACTTGGCGTTACACAAGACTACAAGACCGCAATGAACTGGTACAAAAAAGCGGAGAAACTTGATTCTCGTGAGTCCTACTACTGTATCGGAATTCTTTACAAGGATGGTCTCGGTGTTTCTCAGAGCGACAAAAAAGCGCGCTCATACTTAAAGAAATCCGCTGACCGTGGATTTGCCCCTGCAAAAGAGGCGTTGGGCGAACTTAACAAAAAGAAGTAATGCCACACCTTCTGGATGAAAACCGTGATCGTTTGGTGCGACGGGCCATGCTTTTGCGCCTGTCTGCCAGCGCGATTGCGGATAACATGAAAAATGGCGCGTTCAAGTCTCTGTACCGCGGGCAAGGCATTGAGTTCAGCGGAGTGCGTGAGTATACGCCGGACGACAATGTGCGCGCGATTGACTGGAACGTGACCGCCCGCATGGGAAAGCCGTTCATCAAACAGTACGAAGAAGACCGCGAATTGCAGGTGTTTTTTGTGCTTGACCGTTCCGCGTCGATGTTCAGCGGCAGCAAGGGACGGAGCAGAATTGTGGCGGCGAGTGAGGCGACGGCATTGCTTTTGCTTGCGGCGGAACAAAATGCGAGCGCGACAGGCGCGGTCTTTTTTGACGGAAAAATCCGCTATTCGTATGCGCCAAAAACGGGGCGCGCTCAAGTGATGACCATTCTTTCCCATCTTGACCAAGTTGACGACAAAATTGTTTCTGGCTCAGTTTTGGCAAACGCTTTGAACGGCGCGGGAAAATTGCTCAAAAAACAGTCTCTTGTCTTTGTGTTCTCAGATTTTCGCACGAGCGAATGGATTCAGCCGATGGCGCGCCTCTCGCACAAGCATGATGTGGTTGCCGTCCGTGTGACCGATCCCGCCGACACCGAACTTCCCGCAATCGGCACCGTGCCGTTCAAAGACAGCGAGACCGGTGAGCTTCGGCTTCTCCCCACATCTTCATCTGCGTTTCAGCAGGCATGGCTTTCCGACAGCCGCCAGCGTACTGATTTTTGGCACGCCGAATGCCTCAGACACGGAGCATATCCGCTCACGCTCTCCACCACGGAAGATGCGGTGCAAGTGCTTTCCCGATTTTTTGCAAGACGGAGTGGCATATGACAGATTCCGTGCAGATTTTTATGCCCAAGACGGCGTGCGTGGGAGATACGGCGGAGCTGCGCTACATTTTCCACACGGATGTTCCGCTTCTGCCAGATGACCAGACACACGCCGATGTGCCGACTGACCTTCCCGCATTTGTAAAACAAAGCGATAATTGTACGGTGCTTTCCGCCACGCTTGATAAATTCGGCTCTGAATATACGCTTTCGCTCACCATCGTCGGCTGGAAACCGGGACAGATTGATTTTACGCCGTTTACAATCCAAGGCTTTCTGATTGACCTTGATCCTGTACAAATTTATTCCGTGGTGGAAAAGACTGGCGCACAGGGATTTCGTCCAGCCTCTCCGCCACTTGTCGTGCCCGGAACGACTGTTGTGCTCGGAATTTTTGCGGTGCTGTTTTTGATAGTGCTTTCGGGAGCGATTTTTGCGTTGTTCCATATTCCGGCGATTGCTGATTTTCTGACGCAATCCCGTGCCGAACGGCTTGCCCGACGAAACATGCGTGAGACCCTGAAAAAACTCCGCGCCCTTGCCGCAAAAAGTAACTCTATGGAAGACAAGCGTTTTTGCGCCGCCATCCAGCACATTATGCGCGGCTACCTTTCCAAACGCTTTGCGTACAATTTTGCTTCCGTTCACACGGCGGCACTCTACGAGACAATTTCTGACATCTGCGGTGGCGATTTGGCCGACGAGCAGGACACAATGGTACAGACGCTGGTTTCATTGTTCAGCCGCACCGATTTTATCCGCTACGCAGAAGGTCGCCTGAACGAAGAAGAGCGCGAGACGCTGCTGGCCACCGCTACGGATGTCGTTAGCGCAATCGGAGGTGAACATGCTGTCCTTTGAAACCCCTGTCGCATGGCTGCTTTTTCTCCCGGTTCTTGCGCTGTTTGTGTTACGCAGGCTTGGTGTGTTCAAGCGCATTTCATTTCCGCTCACGCTTTCGGATTGGGGCGGAAAGACATTTGCCTGGAGTGGCGCGAGCAGACGTTTTACATCTCTGTTGGCGAACATTTTGTGCGGTGCAGGGTACGTGCTTTTGGTTATCGCGCTTGCAAATCCGGTGGTGCATCATCAGGAAAAAGTCTACACATCAAAAGGAACAGATATTCTCTTTGTGCTTGATACCAGTCCTTCCATGGCGGCAAAAGACATCGCGGGCATGACTCGCCTTGAAGCGGCAAAACTCGGCATCCATACGCTGGTGAATTCAAATAAAGGCGCGTCGTTCGGAATTGTAGCAATGGCAAGTGAAGCCGCCGCAATTGTTCCGCCCACCAATGACCATGATTTGTTTTTGCAGCGGCTTGATTCGCTTGTGGTTGGCGGCTTAGGTGAAGGCTCTGCAATCGGTGTGGGCTTGAGTTCCGCCGTTTATCATCTGATTTCATCTTCTGCGCCAAAAAAATGTATCGTGCTGATTACCGACGGCGAAAACAATGCGGGGTCCATCCATCCAGAGACAGCGGCAACTCTTGCGGCAGAAAATGGCATCACGCTCTACACCTTTGGCATTGGAACCAGAGGCGCAGTTCCTATCGAATACATCGACCCGGAGACTGGACACGTTCGCTCCGGCTATTATGAATCTGAATTTGACAGTACGCCACTGGAGGAAATCGCTCATCTTGCAGGTGGACATTATTTTGGCATAGAAGACACAGTTGCTTTGGCTGACGCCCTGACCTCTATCAGTCAGTTGGAGACTAGTGCACAAACATACTACTTACGTACTGCTGACGAACACTTCTGGCTTATGTTCTTGATTGCCGGTGGTGTCGCTCTGTTCACCGCATGGTTTTTCAAACGCTTGCTTCTTGGGGAGGTGCTGTAATGTTCTCCATAGCCCGTCCATTCGCATTCCTTTTTCTCATTCCGATTGTGCCGGCAGTATTACTCTCTTGGGTGAGGTTCCGGCGGCTTGTGGCAAGTCTGGGGAGTCTGTATGGAAATGACGGCGCGCATACAATGAAAGCTCAGCGGCATCTTGCTCGCATAGTCTGGGGAAAGACGTTGCTGAGGAGCGCGTGCTGGTTGTTTTTGGTGCTGGCATTTGCAGGAATCTCATGGGGCAAAAAGACGGTGCCGGTGCAGAAAAGCGGAGCGGCGATCTGTTTTGTATTTGACATTTCATACAGCATGAATGCGCGCGATGCGGGTAGGGGGCTTTCCCGATTAGACGCTGCCCGGCATTATGCGACATCACTTTTGGACACGATGGTTTCTCCGTCTGTTTCCGTGGTGCTGGCAAAAGGTGACGGTGTGCTTGCGGTTCCGCTCACAGAAGACCGTGCTTCTTTGCAATCGCTTTTGGATGTGCTTTCTCCTGAATTGATGACGGCGGCAGGTTCAAGCATTGGTCGCGGAATTCAAGCGGCTCTCAATTCATTTCCGCACAATGTCGCGCAAAGTCCGCATGTGTGGGTGTTTACTGATGGCGACGAGACAGACAACGGTTTGCAGGCGGCTCTGGACGATGCGGTGCGCTACGGCATTCCCGTGGCATTGATTGGCTTTGGAAGCGAGTCAGGCGCAGAAGTGACCGCTGGCGACGGCAAGACAAAAGTGCATACTGTCCTGAACGCGGGAAAATTGCTTACCGCCTGTGACCGCGCGAACGAAAAAAATACGCTTCCGTCCCGCAAAAATCGCACGGAATTAATTCAGTATGTGCAGGCAACGGCTCCCGGCTCTGCGTATCAGTTGTTGCGTTCTATTTCAGCTGGCAAAATATCCGCCCTGTTTGATTCAAATTCCGTGTCGGCGGCGAATGCGGTGGACAACTCGATGTCTTCGCTCAATGAAACCACCTATTCTTATGAAGTGCAGAATGTAGACCGCCATGGTCTCTTCCTTTTGCTTGCGCTCATCTGCTTTGTCACATCGTTTGTAGTGGGAGAGTTTGACGGTGCGGTGTTGAGACGTTCTTCGTCGTCTATTTTGCTTGTGCTGTGTGTCCTCGTTCCGTTGCTCTTTACGTCCTGCAATGTAAACGGAAATTCTTCCATATTAAAAGGCGCATGGGCGTGGTATCAGAAAAAATTTCATCAGGCGACGGCGATTTTTTTGCAGGCGAATGAAGCGGCCCTTGCCGAACAAGATTCTGAGCTTGAGCAGTACGCGCTTTTCGGTCTTTCCGCGACATATCTTGCGCAGGAAGAATACGATGCCGCACTTACCCGTTTGGCTCAAATTGCGCCCGATGCTCCAGTCCCTGTCAGAAGTGCCGCGCTCTACAACGAAGGCATTGTCGCTCATCACAACGGTGAAAACACGCGGGCGATTTCATTGTTCAAGTCCGCGATTCTTGCCGACCCGAACAATACGAATGCAAAAATCAACCTTGAGCTTTGTCAGACCGAAGAGTCCATGCGTCAGGCTCAAGGTGCGGAAAAAGAAATGCAGCAGACCGGTGAAAGCAAAGACAATTCCGCGCTACAAAAAGGCGTGTTCACACTAATAAAGGAGAATGAACAAAATCAATGGAAAAAAGTGCAGTCAAACAAAAAAGACGATGGTGTGATAGATTTTTAACGCATATGCAGAACCGCAGCGCAGTTTTTTTGTTCGCCGTTGTGCTCTCATTTTTTGCCGCGGAAATTCATGCTCTTTCTGACGCAGAAATCCGTGCGCTCAAACTGACCCCGCAAAAAGAATTGTGCTTTGTGGGGCAGGAAGTCGTCTTTACGCTGGAACTTCCTGACATTGACCCATCGCTTGCCCGTGCAGAAGTGCCGGATTTTTCCCGTGACTCTGTGGCGCGCTTTGTTTCCGCAAGAAAATCTGAAATCTACGGTGCGGAAGGTGAGACGGGCACAAAATTTGATTTTCAAATCTCATTTTCTTCGGCCGGAACCATTTCGTTGCCCCCGCTTTCCGTGTACATCAAACGCCGTTTTTATGCGATACCATTTGAAAAAGTGACCGTCTACGAAAACCCGGCCACGATTCAGCCGCAAGTTTCCGTTGTCTTCCAAGATAACCTGTTGCAACGCGTACGGAAATCTTCGGCAACGATTCCCGTTTCCGTGGGCGAGACAATCCGTTTTACGCTGTACATTCGCTATTGCGTGCAGATGCTTCATTTTTCGTGGAACTTGCCCAAAAATGCGATTTTTATTGAGACAAAGCGGTACGACATCGCGCGTGGTGAAGCGCAGCCAAAATCATTTTCACCTGAGCTCGTTCCTGTCGCCCAGTTTACATGGACACCACTTGTTGCCGGTGAATATGATTTTCCGCAGTTTGCAATAGAAGCGACCGCCTATAACGGAACGCGCGCAAAACCTGCGACACCTGCCTATCGCTTTTCCGTAAACCCGTCCGCTGTTTCTGGGCGCGGGCAAAATACCCCTGCGGGCGGACATAATCAGAACAGCCAGTCGGAATCGCTGTTCACAAGCGCATTCCAACCCGCGCAGCCTTCGGCAGACACCGAATCGGCAGCTCTCGCATCTGAATCCGTAGCGGGCGCAGTTTCTTCCGATGAAATGCTCGCATTGTGCAAGCGCCTTGCCGCACTTCGTTCCGCCGAACGCAATGCGCTTCCGTTTAGTCGCGCCTGTTCCGAGCGAAAAGCGTTTGAGGCGGGGCAAGGAATTTATGCGCCAAACGAGCCGAACAAACCGCTTCCGCTCACCTTGCTTGCGGCTGCAGTGTTCTTTGCGTTGCTTGCAATCTCATTCTTTTTGTTCCGTCACAGGCGCACGATGTTTTTGTTTGCGTGTATCGCCATGTTATTCTTAGGTGGAAGTATTTGGGGCTATGCGCGTCTATCTGCGAGGTATGCGATTTTTTGTGGTGGGGAAGTGAGTCCTGTGCCAGAGGAAGGCGTTTCTTCGACAATGGTTGACGGAGGCGTGCGCATAAAAATGGTAGAAACGGCAGGCGATTGGGTGTATATTACAGGGGAAACATGTTCCGGCTGGGTAAAGACCTCGGCATTGCAGGAGATAAAATAATGGATTTTGGCGATATTTTGAATCAGTGGGCTGACCAGCAGAAGTCAGAAAATCAAAAGAAAAAGCAGAGTCAGGTCTCGCACAAAAAAGCGAACGCTCCTACAAAAGAAGAGAAAGCGGCAATGGCGCAAGGCTATACGGCTGAACAAATCATGGAGCAGGACGCGCAAAAATCTATCAATCCCATGGAGTTGTGGCTCCGTCGCTATGGTACAGTGGACAAAGACAAAATCGCTGACCAATATGCCGAAGAAAACAAAATGCAAAGCTGCGAATATCTGCGCACGATGAGAGCGGAAGCCCGTATCGACTTGCATGGGCTCACCCGCGATGAGGCATGGGGACGGCTCGACGGATTTGTGCTGGACTGCAAACGACGCGGACTCAAAAAAATTCTGATTGTGCACGGAAAAGGCAATCACTCCCATGGCTCAGACCCAGTGCTTGGTGCTATGGTGCGCACCTACATTGAGCGCAGCGAGCATCTGGGCACCTCAGGTCATCCTGACCACACCCAAGGCGGAACGGGTGCCACATGGGTTATCTTGAAATAACAATTTTTTTGCTTGTATTCTTTCGTGGAATTTATTATCTTTAAAGTATGGACGATTTGTACACTGTTCTGGGCGTGACAAAAAGCGCGACCGATGACGAAATCAAAAAGGCGTATCGCACACTGGCATTCAAATATCATCCGGACAGAAATCCCGGCGATAAGAATGCGGAAGAAAAATTCAAGAAAATCAACGCGGCTTATGAAGTGCTGGGTGACAAAACCAAGCGCAACCAATATGACCGCTACGGCTCTACGTCTTCGTCCTATGACTCTTCATCCTACGGTGGCTACAGCAATACATACGGCGGTTACGGAAACACGTATCGGGGTGGTTACAATCAGCAAGAAGATGCCTTCTATCAATGGTTCAACAGCGCGTTTCAGCAGGCTCAGCGTGAGCAACAGCAGCGGAATGCAGAGAATCAGAATAACGGCTATCAGAGCTGGACGGAATACTATCGTCGGCAAAGCGAATCACCGATGACACGCACGGAAAGTTTTGGCTCGCTGATTCAAAATCTGATGGTGCTTGGTCTTGGTCTTTTTTTCCTCAAGTACAGTTTGTTTATCCTGCCGGTGGGACCGATTTTGTGTTTTGCGGCAATCGTAAAGGGCGCAAAAGGCATGGTGCGCGCGTTTAAGGGGCTGTTTGCCAGATAGCGTCAGACAAAAAAAAGAGCGCAGCTTTGTAGAAAAACTGCGCCATTAGAGGGGTATTACCCGTTGTCGTCCGCCTGTTATCGCTCGCGGAAAATAATTCTTCCTTGGTTCAAATCATAAGGAGAAAGCGCAACTTTTACAGTGTCACCAGGAACAATTTTAATAAAATGCTTTCTCATTTTGCCAGAGAGATATGCGATAATCACATGACCGCCCTGTTTCAGCTCTACGCGAAATTTCGCGCCCGGAAGTGCCTCTTTTATCAGGCCGTCTACTTCAATTTCTTCCTCTTTTGCCACAAGTCCTCCAAAAAATTGTGCAGATTTTAATCGAAAAAATTTGCTTTTTTTGCGTTTTGCACTTATATTAGTATGTACAAATACTTAAAATTGTCAACACATGGGAGTTAGGGAAAAATGGATAAAGAATTTGTAGAGCAGATGAAATTGAAATTGCAGGAGCAGAAGCAGACAATTTTGGAAGCCCTTGCAGCTCAAAATGCCGACTACAAAAAGATTGTGGAAAGTGGTGATTCTACGGGCGATGTTATTGATGTTGCGTCAGATGTTATTGATGGTCAGCTCTTGGAATCACTGGGAACTCAGGATGCAAATCGTCTTCAGCAGATTAACAATGCTTTGGACAGAATCAAACGCGGAAAGTACGGTCTTTGTCTTAAATGCGGCAAGGAAATCCCCCGTGAACGTCTGGAAGCGTTGCCATATGCGTTTATGTGCGTTGATTGCAAGACCAGCGATGAGCGTCGCAACCGGTAGTGCTTTTGGCGCGTTTTAGAGCGCAGTGAACTGGATGCCGCTTGGGCTGAGCACTGCTTTTTCTGTGTAGCCAGCTTTTTTTGCTCGTTCAGCGGCAAGTTCAAACGCGCAGTCAATTCCTTCGGCGAAGTGAGCGTCTGAACTGATTGTAATCGGAACGTGCAGCTCATGCAGTACCGAAAGAAAATAATCTGATGGATACGGCTCGTTCATGTGTCCGCGTGAAATTGCGCCTGTATTGATTTCTGCTACAACACCGGCTTTTGCGATTGCCTGAGCGGTGGCATTTACTTCTTTTTTGTACCACTCTTCCGTTTCAGAAAATAAATGCAGTTTCCCGTTGAATTTGCGGATTAAATCTGGGTGTCCAATAATAGTAAAGTCTCCTCGCTCAAGCATTTCCCGTTGCACCGCAAAGTAATGGCAGACCGTCTCCTGCACGCTTCCGCCGAACACATTTGTGATGCCTTCCATAAGATTTTGCGGCGTGTTGTCTACGGCAAAAATCTGTTTGGCGTTCGCGATAAAATGCACGGAGCCAATCAGGTAGTCCGGCTTGAATTCAGCATAGTTTTCAAAACGTGGGCAGCAAATCCCCTGAATGTAGTCCGCCTCAAAGCCTAAGAAAATGCTCAGTTTATCCGCATATTTGCTTTTCAGCCGACGTATTTCTTCAGCGTATGAATGGTGCTCGGTGTGGTTCAGATTGCCTTCCAGCGAAAACGGGTACAAGGAATGTGACGAAAAACCGAGCATGGAAAAGTTTCGTGCGATAGCTTCTTGAACCATTTCTTCGGGTGTGTTTTTGCCGTCGCAGAATGTGGTGTGCGTGTGAAAATTTGTCTTCATGCTTTTTTCATGCATCTTGCAGACCTTCGATTCTGAGTATTTCTACGCATTTCGCAAGAATTGTCTCAGGCTTTTGCGGTTTGACCAGATAGGCTTTTGCGCCGAGTTGCAACGCTTTCATAACAGCTTCGCGCTGAATTGCCTGAGAGTAGACGATGACAGGCATCGTGGTCTGCCGCTGCGCTAATTTTGAGAGGACTTCAAGCCCTGACAGTCCCGGCATAAAAATGTCGAGAATGATAAGGT
>JAFSTK010000102.1 GCA_017450535.1 Treponema sp. | reverse complement strand
TTACCCGAATCAAGTGTGGCTGGACGGTTTGTACATGGCGCTTCCCTACTACATGGAATATGAAGTGCTGTTCAACGAATCAAAGAATGTTGATGACATTTACAAGCAGCTCTTTAACGTCTACGAAAAATTGCGTGACCCCACGACGGGCTTGTATTACCATGGATACGACTGCTCAAAAACAGCGTTCTGGGCAGACAAAGAGACCGGTTTGAGCAAGAATTTCTGGCTCCGCGCGCTCGGCTGGTATTCCATGGCATTGCTTGACACTCTGAACAAGGCGGGCGACCGTGGAAGCGACAACTGGAATCGTCTCCGCGACATTTTTGTGAACTTGTGCGAAAGCATGCTCAAATATCAGGACGTGAGCGGCATGTGGTGGCAAGTGCCGAATTTCCCAGGAAAAGGAAAGAACTATCTGGAGACTTCTGGCTCCGCAATCTATGCCTACTCGCTCTTAAAAGGCGTGCGTACCGGTATTTTGACCGATGAAAAATTCCGCGAAGCTGGCAAAAAAGCTTTTGAAGGCATCGCAAACACATATCTTAAAACAGAGAACGGCAAGTTGAGCCTGGGCGGTATCTGTCTCGTGGCAGGACTGGGACCTGAGCACAACAAACGCCGCGACGGTAGTTTTGACTACTACATGGCTGAGCCGATTGTAAAGGACGACGCAAAAGGTGTGGGTCCCTTCATTCTGGCATACAACGAATACCGTCTGTTAAAATAGATTTATTCTATCCAACCGCAAAATGCCGCTTGCACGGTCATCAGTTTGCTGCGGGCTTCCGTGGTGAGATTGCCGGGCGCAAAAGCGGCTTGTCTGCGAAAACTTCCAAAAGGATATTCCCCGCCCGCGTCCTGTGCGCATGACGTGCAGTCTTTTGCCGTCACAATGTTTTCGTCGCGAATGCCCGCCCGCGCCAGCACCGAAAGATTTGCTTTTTCCAAGGAAAGCTGATAATGCACACCGTCTTTGTCAGCGATGCGTTGAACTGAATCCGGCGTGAACTGTTCGGAAAAATAGCGCGCACGCTCTTCGTCAACTGTGTAGCAGCAGTCATGAATGTGCGGACCGATTGCCACCAAAATGTCCTCCACACGCGCGCCATAGTTTTTTTGAGCCAGAGAAATCGCTTCCGCAATGATTCCCGTTCCCTTCCAACCAGAATGGCACGCGCCGAACACACCTGTCTTTGGCTCATACAAAAAGAGCGGCATACAATCGGCGACGGTGACGACGGGAACAAGCATGCGGTTCACGGTAATCATGCCGTCGCCCGTTTTGTTCTGCGTGTCTGCGGCGGAAGAAATAGCATAGACAATTTTTGAGTGAATCAGTTCCAATGGAACGGGCTGTTTTTCGCCGCAGATTTTTTGAAGAACTGTGGTGCGATTTTCATTCGTCTCATTCCAGCGGAAACGCATGGAGCCGGCTTTGCGAAGCGTCATACCCCACCGTGCTCCAGACACCGGTTTTCCGTCACGATAAAACGGAAGTGTCACAAACGGGTTATCTGAAATATGGTCTGTTACGGAAATCGTTATCATTTTGTTGCGGGCGGCATATCCACCGACTCCAGTTCTTTTATCATGTTGAACGCGTCATTCAGAGATTGATGGGCTTCCTGCAATTTCTTTTTGAACGCAGCGTTACCCGCACCTTGAATTGTATTGTAGTTTCCAATCGAATCATAACGTGAATCAGCAGAAATTCCCAAAATTCCGGCCAAAAGAAACTGCATTTTTCTGGAAGCCTCTCCAAATGTTACCAGCGTGTGCGCAAAATCAGATTCCAGAGACCGAATAATCTGCTCACATTTCTGCACTGCCGGCAAAGAATGGTCATGCTCCAGTTTGATAATCATCGCGCCTAATTCTCCGCTTGAACTTGTCATTTGGTTCAAGGTATTTAAGCCGATAGAAACCTGTACGTAGTTATTGACAGCCTCGGTAAATTCCTGACGATTTTCTTTTTTCAGGAAATCACCTTCTGTCATTATCGTCTTGAGCGAAAGTTCATATCCGGGGAACACCATCGTAAAATACCAGTAGAGGAATCCGGCGGTCAGCTCATAGCGGAAATGTAGTCCGCCCCAAGACTCAACCCATGGACGTTGTGGCAACAAAGGGAAATAGTCAAGAGCGAAATTTTTCTTCAGCCCTTGACGTATCACTTCTTTTTTGCAGTCTTTCAGCCACGATTCCCATTTCTGGTCAAAAAGCGTCTTCCAGCCGAGTTTATACTTTACGAACCAGTCTTCCGCGCCCGAAAGTGTTTCCGGCTGGAAATATGAATCTCCACGTATCACACAAGCAATCGCCCTCATCGGCACCGCAGAAATAAATGAGTGCATCATCGCAAGATGCTCATGAGTCTGAGCGATAAATTGAGTGGCCGCCTCGCTATCCTTGTTCCGCTTTCCGCCGTCATTACTGTTTTTAAAAAGATACAAGGCCTCAAACACTTCATTTGGAATCATGCCGCCGTTACACAGCACTTTCGCAAAAGTTTTTATGTCATCGGCAATCAGCGCAAACGGCACAGAATAAGAGTCCTCGCCAGTCGCAGAAAATTGTGAGAGAAAGCGATTGTACGGGAGACGGACAAAATGCGTCAGCCACTCAACAGCCTTTGCACATGCATACATCACGTTCTTCTGGTCAGCAGGAATTTCCGCCATAATCTCATCCATGCGGCGCAAAAGCGTTACCCGCATTTCAGGACGCGCGCCCTGCTCCACCGGCATTGAATAGGGATCGACTTCAGCGGACATCTGACTTTCCACCTGCGGCATGGCAAGCGAACCGAGTCCGACATAAAACTTCTCCAGATTTCCGTCCAGAGCGACACAATACGGCTTGAAAAAATCCGCGCTCTTTTTTAGCTCCGACATTCGGGTAAAAAACATGGTCAGAAGCTGTTTGTGTTTTAAGCTGATAAGATTGGGTGAGCGACGTTCTATCGCATGAAAAATTGTGGAGACCCGATGCTCATTAAAAAGCGTCTCCACCGGCGTATTTGAAAGAATTGACTTTAACCAAAGCCAAAAGCGCAAAAAAAGAGACTCGTTTTTTAACTGTACATCAAAAGAAATGCCCTCTGCTTCAATTGGCGCAGGGCTAAGGGATTCTTCCTCAGGATCCACAATGTACCCCTGCATTTTTTCTAGCATTTCTTTTCGCTCTTCCGGCGAAAGGTCGGAAACTAACAGTTCAAACGAATCTCTTTCTGGCATAGTTATAATATCGGCAACAATTCGTTATTTGTTCAGTTGCTCAACAACCAGCTCGCCCATGCGCTTTGTGCCCACGAGTTTGCCTGCCGCTTTCACTTCTTCCAGTTTTGAGCCGGCAATGTCACCAGTGCGCCATCCAGCGTCGAGCACTGCGTTCACTGCTTCTTCGATTGCCTTGGCTTCTTTTTCCAGACCGAAGCTGTAGCGCAAAAGCATTGCCGCAGAAAGAATCGTTGCAAGCGGGTTTGCCAAATCTTTTCCGGCGATGTCCGGAGCGGTACCATGAATCGGCTCATACAGTCCGGGACCTTTTCCGTCGCCGAGAGATGCAGATGCGAGCATACCGATTGAGCCGGTAATCTGGCTTGCCTCATCGGTGAGGATGTCGCCGAACATATTGCTTGTGGCGATAACGTCAAACTGGCGCGGATTGCGAACCAGCTGCATAGCCGCATTGTCGATGTAAAGGAAATCAAGCTGCACGTCTTTGTATTCTTTGTGCACTTCTTCGGCAACTTTGCGCCACAGGCGGCTTGAGTTCAAAATATTTGCCTTGTCCACAACAGCGAGACGTTTCTGGCGTTTCTGTGCGAATTCAAAGCCCATGCGCACGATGCGCTCAATTTCTTCCCATGTGTATTTTTCGGTGTCCCATGCGGTCTTTCCGTCCGCGCTTGTTCCACGCTCACCAAAATAGATACCGCCGGTCAATTCACGCACAACCAAAATGTCCAAGCCTTCGCCCACGATTTCGTTTTTGAGCGGACATGCGTCTTTGAGTTGTTTCCACATAACTGCCGGGCGCAAGTTGGCGTATACTTTCATTCCACCGCGCAAACCGAGCAATGCTTTTTCCGGACGAATCTCCGGCGCGACGTTATCCCACTTGGGTCCGCCGACCGCACCGAGCAAAACAGCATCGCTGTTCAAACAGATGTCCAGCTGATCCTGAGGAAGAGGATGTCCCCATTTGTCGATTGCGGCACCGCCTGCGGTCACTTCGGTGTATTTAAATGTGTGACCAAATTTTGCGGCAACTGCGTCCAAAACTTTTACGCCTTCCGCAACAACATCCGGGCCAATTCCGTCACCAGGAATCAAAGCAATATTCTTTTCCATTTGAAATCTCCATAAAAAATCAAAACTAAGCGGTAGTATATCATGCGGTCAAAAGATAGTAAATATCTTTAGGAAACAGAAAAAATCAATACCCTATTGACAGAGTTTTGATTGTTGGATAGATTTATCTCGCTTTATTTGTTAGTTATAACTAACAAAAGATAGCAATAGATATTTCAAAAGCAAGGAGTTTTTATGAAAAAACTATTTTTTGTATTGGCTGTTTTTGCGCTTGCAGGAAGTCTTACATTTGCAGAAACAGAAATTTCATTTTACAACAAGGTGTACATGGAAGATGCCTTTTGGGGACACGATGATGCAGCTGATGAAAACATAAAAAAATTTTCACCTGTCAAAAATAAATTTGACTTCCAGCTTGCCTCAGAAAAATTTGATGCAGAAGTCAAAGGTATAATTTATTTTGCAGACTGGGGTGGCGAAACCTACGGCTTTACCGGCGAACTGAAAGATGCTTGGGTGGAGTTCAGACCTATTGAGCAAATCGGCATTGCATTCCGTGAAAATATCGTCGCATGGCCTTCTTCACTGCCTATTTATGACGATGATTTGAAAACAGGCAATATCGGAAGCGATGGCTTTACGGCATTGTTCCGTCCTTCACCGTTAAATGGCGCACTCACAGTGGCAGCGACAATTCCGTTCGGATGGGATTTGACCACAGAGTCCATAAACTACGTAAACGGAGAAAATGAGCTTGGAGAAAAAAACAAATTCAATTTTGGTCTGGGTGCGGCATATACTCATGATTATTTTGAGGTGAGTGTACGAGCCGCAAATATCATCAACAATGATAAACGAGAGCTCGGCGCGACCATAGGCTTCCCTAATCTTTTTGGTGCAGTAGAAAATCTCAACATTGGTTTTGGCTACGAATACAACAAAGCTGGCGATGGTTATGATGACTTTATCAATTACTTGACTGTTCAGGCAGGTGTTTACGGCGAAAATCTTCTTGACGCAGTTGTTACTTATGAAACGGACAAATTTGCGGTCAGCGCGGAGGCAGTGACAAACTTCAGCGAAGATACTAATTGGAGTAACTTTACCCATGACTTGTATGCCGCTCTGGAATTTGACCTTCACGCAACCGAAAAACTGACGCTTGCATTTACCGGAAAAATTGCGACAGATTTTACCAATGATGATAAAGCTGGCGAGTATGATGGTACAGAATTTACGCTCAGTGGCGAAACACTCAAAAATGCCTACATGGCTGGAATTGGCGCATCATTCGATATCACAGAGCATCATTCAGTCGGCGCAGGATTTGAAGTGGGTCTGCAAAACAAAAACTATGGCTTTGCAGTTCCGGTCTCATGGACATACACCTATTAACAAAAGCGAAAACTTTTTCAAAGGGGCGAAAGCCCCTTTTTTTTCTGAGCGACAACGGATTTTGTGGAAAATCTTTTTACATTCTGCTACTATGTGCATATGGAACAGTACAAGAAAGAATTTATTGATTTTATGGTAGAGTGCTCGGTGCTCAAGTTTGGCTCTTTTACGTTGAAGAGCGGACGTAAGTCACCGTTTTTTATGAATGCGGGAGCGTATGTTACGGGAAGTCAGCTCGCACGGCTGGGAAAGTATTATGCGCATGCGATTCACGACAATTTTGGCGATGACTTTGACGTATTCTTTGGTCCGGCGTACAAGGGCATTCCGCTCGCCGTCACCACCGCAATCGCATACAGCGAGTTGTTCGGAAAAGAAGTAAAATACTGCTCAGACCGCAAAGAGGAAAAAGACCACGGCGCAGACAAGGGTGGACTTTTAGGCTACAAAATTTCCGATGGCGACCGCGTAGTGATTATTGAAGACGTGACCACATCGGGTAAATCAATAGAAGAAACATATCCGAAAATCAAAGCGCAGGAAGAAAAAGAAGGCGCAATCAAAGTGGTAGGTGAAATCGTCTCGCTCAACCGCATGGAAAAGGCACCCGATTCAGACAAAGCCGCCCTCGATGTTATCAGCGAAAAATATGGTTTCCCTGCACGTGCGATTGTCACCATGGCAGACGTAATCGAACATCTCTACACCGACGGCGACAAAAAATTGATTACCGACGACATCAAACGCGAAATCGACGCATACTATGAGCAGTACGGCGCAAAATAACGTAAAAGAGACAAAAGCTGTATGAAAAAAATCGTTCTTGCCCTAGTGCTCGCATTCTCTTCCCTCGCCTTTTGTGCGGAGACCTTAAAAATTGACTTCCGCTACTCTCTTAACGGCGACGATGGAAAAAATCATCTGCACTGGCAGAACGGTTCGACAAAAGCAAAAGATGCCTATGATGCGGTGAGCGGAGCTTCAAAAAAAATGTCCACAAAACTGCTCAAGGCAATTCAAAGCGAAAACAAAAAGAAAGTCTTACCACAAGGGCTGTATGCGTTGCTTTTGTTCGCTGTCACTTCACCAGAACAAGCCGAAACCGACAGACTGCACGTTGTCCAGAATGGCGATGCGCTGGAGATTTCATTTGTTCACCGCGGAAACGCCTACAAAGTCACGACGGACGAAAAAGGCTGGCTGAACGTGCTGACAGCGTTTACAATTGCCCAAGAACTTGCGACTAATTCAAACCGCGTATTTACGATTAAGCCGGAATTCTTACAAGGCTATGAACCGCCACAAAAAGCTGAAGACACAAATCAAGAGTCACCAAAAACAGAGCCTTCAAAAAAAACAAATCAAGGCACGCCAACAGCGTCTGGCTCAACCGACTGGAATCTTGTTGACTGGGAAAAAGTTTCCTATGAACCAGACAAATATGAGGAAAGCGCGGCACAAATCTGGAGCGGCAAGCTAAAAGCAAAGCTGAAAAACAACGTGCTGACCATAAGCGGCAAACTGAAAAAGATTGACAGGCCCCAAAAGCCGGAGCCAAAGATAGAGCCGAAAGCAGAGCCAAAGTCAGATGAAAATCCAGTGGCAGAAGACATGAAAGAAGACGCGCCTAAGCCAGAGAACGCACCTGCCCCAATATAAATTCTTTACTTACCATAAAAAACGTGATACCATATTTGCTAGGATTATTTCCAAAAAGAGGACAAAAAAATGAAACCAACATTATTAGTTTTGGCAGCAGGAATGGGAAGCCGCTATGGTGGCGTAAAACAGATTGATGCGGTGGGACTGCACGATGAATGTCTGTTGGACTTTTCAACATTTGATGCAAAAAAGAGCGGCTTTGGAAAAGTCGTGTATATAATCAGAAAAGACATTGAGAAAGATTTCCGTGCGCGGTTGTTTGACCGTGTGGCGAAAAATTTTGATGCGGAATATGTGTTCCAGAGCATGGACGCATTGCTCATGGCGGATGAACAGAAAAAAGCTGCCGCACGCACCAAGCCATGGGGAACGATTCACGCAGTTTTGTGCGCTCAGGAAAAGATTCACGAGCCGTTTGCGGTTATCAATGCTGATGACTATTACGGACGAGACGCATTTGCGACGCTGGGAAACTATCTTTCTTCTATCGACAACGATTGCACTGAACACGCTATGGTGGGCTACATTTTGGGCAACACGATGAGCCGCAATGGTTCGGTGAGCCGTGGCGTGGCACAGACGAAAGATGGCTATCTGGAATCTATCGTAGAGAACACAAAGATTTATTATACGGGCGAGCATTTTAGCGGAAACGAGATTGTCTCTGATTTAGACGGCAAACTCATCCCGATGACCGGAAAAGAGACCGTCAGCATGAATTTCTTTGGTTTTAGCCCGAAGGCATTTGAGCGGTTCAACAAATACTGGGAAAACTTTAAGGCGACAAAACTCGGCGAGCCAAAAGCGGAGGCATTGCTTCCGGTGGCAGCGAGCGACATCATCAAAAATGGCGAAGGCAGACTCAAAGTGTTCACCAGCGATGAGACATGGTTTGGCATGACCTACCCTGAAGACAAGCAGCTGGTAAAAGACGAAATCGCAAAGAAAATTGCGAGCGGCTATTACCCGGAAAAGCTTTGGGATAAATAAGCATTTCAGCCGCCATCCTTGGCGGCGTAGTTTTTGTTAAATTTGCTATGATTAGACTTGCGCCAATACATTGCCCGAAAGTCTGGGGATATGAGGACTGGATTGCTTCGACACACCCTGACGGCTGCCAGAAAGAATTTGAGGCGGCTGCAGGAGATTATCCGCTTTTGGTAAAAATCATTCAGGCTGACGACAAGCTTTCGGTGCAAGTCCATCCAGATGACGAGACCGCCGTTCAGCTTGAAGGAAATGGCGCGCGAGGAAAAACCGAATGCTGGTACATACTCGATGCCGCCGCTGACGGAGCCATCATCTACGGTCTCAAAAAAAACTGCACGACCGATGAACTAAAAAATGCTATCGAAGCAAATACCCTGGAAACAAAACTCAACAAAGTGACTGTCAAAAAAGGCGACTTTGCATTTATTCCCTCAGGAAGCGTTCATGCCATTTGCGGCGGCGTACGTTTGCTTGAAGTACAACAAAACTGCAACATCACCTACCGGCTGTATGACTGGGGTCGTCCAAGAGAACTGCATGTTGAAAAAGGAATTGCGAGCATTCATCATGCAGACCGCGAGCCAATCGCCCCGATGAAAGACGCATTTTCTTGTGACTATTTTTCGCTGAAAAAACTGACGGTACGTGGCGGCTACACATTTTTGGTGAGCCGCGGAAAAAATTCAAGCGCGGACTGGCAACTTTTATTCATCGCTGAAGGAAACGGCGAGATTCACACGACTGACAGCAACGGAAACAAATCAGAGCCGATTGCGTTTGAAAAAGAACAGATATTCGCGCTTGCCCCCGGCGAAAAAGTGACCGTCGAAGGAAAGTGCGAAATCATCAGAATAATTTGCCCTCAACAGGCTTAAAAACATCCCTTACTGAACAGCAACAATCGTGTCCAAAGCGAGCTGCATCATATTGGTAAATGTGGTCTGCCGCTCTTCGGCTGTGGTTGCCCCGCCCAGCAGGATGTGGTCGCTCACGGTCATAATTGCCATGGCGCGCCGCTTGTACTCAGCTGCAAGCGTGAAAAGTTCCGCGCTTTCCATTTCGATGCCGAGCACACCGTATTCTGCCCACTTCTTCCAATTGTCATTCTTATCGTAGAACAAATCGCTGGACGCGACAGAACCGACGGCATAGCGGATTCCCATTTCTGCGGCGATTTTGTCTGCGGCGCGCACGAGGTCAATATGTGCGGTGGGCGCAAAATGCAAATTGCCGAAGCGTTGGTTCAAAAGCGAAGAATCCGAGCAGGCTGAATTGACGATAATCGTGTCACGAAGTTTGGTGTTTTCATTTACCGCGCCGCAAGTGCCTACGCGAATTGCCGTCTGCACATTGTAGAACTTGAACAATTCCGTCGCGTAAATTGAAAGCGATGGCTGTCCCATGCCAGTTCCCTGCACGCTCACGGGAACGCCTTTGTATGTGCCCGTAAAGCCGAACATACCGCGCACTTCGTTATAGCACTTTGCGTTCTCAAGAAAATGCTCCGCAATAAACTTAGCCCTAAGCGGGTCGCCGGGAAGCAACACGTTGGGTGCGATTGCGCCATCAGGCGCGTTGATGTGTGTACTCATGTTTTAATTATACCACGGATTTGAGGAAAAGCGAGAAAAAAAGACATGCAAAACGCTCCCCCCTTAGCGACGTTAGTCGCGTAGCGTAGCATGCCATAGACCTTGCGTTTCGTTCTGCGTGACTATTTCTAACAGAAAATCACACCAAAAATGCCGCCGGCAAGAACGACAAACACCGGATGAATATCAGTTTTGAACAAGACGAACAAAGAAAGCAGATAAAATGCCACATTTACGCCGTAGAGATGTATACTGCCATTCCATGTTGCTGGCGCAGAAAGGACAAAACCTTGATGCACAATAAAGAGCGCGATGATAATGATTTTGACCGCCGCGACCGCAATCACACCAGAAACAGCCGGACGCAACGTGGAGAATGCCGCTTTTACACCCTTTCGCTCAGTGAATTTGCCGAAAAAGCGAGCGATAAGGATAATACAGATGAGCGACGGAAGGACTTCGCCAAAGGTAGAGACAGCGCCTCCAAACACGCCGTATAGTTCCGTGCCAATATAAGTGGCAATGTTGATACCAATTGGTCCCGGCGTACTTTCGGAAATAGCAACCATGTTGTAGAAAAATTCGCCGTCAATCAAGCCGAACTGTTCCACCAGCACTTGCTGCATAATTGTAATCGCAACCTGACCGCCACCAATTGTAATCAAGCCAACGTAAAAGAATACGGCGACCAGACAGAGCAACCCCAAACCTGACTGCGCCTGAATCTGCGTGACAATAAAATCAGTCATGTTTTGCCTCCGACTCAGCCGTATCAGCAACAGTTTCCGCAACGGGCTCAGTTTTTCTGAATTCCCCGCGAAGAGCAGCCAACAGAACGCCTAAAATGGCACTGCCAAAAATCACCCAGACCGTATTCACCTTAAAAACAAAAATGAGCGTGAACGCAATCAGCAAGAGCACAAAGCCAAAAACTGATTTGACTGATTTTTTTGAGAACTTGTACACGGCAACCGTCAGAATTGCGGCGACCGACACATTAATTCCTCTGAGTGCCGTTTGTACCCAAGTGATTTCACTGAAATTTGAGATAAATTTTGCAATCAATGTGATGATGATGATTGAAGGAGACACCATGCCTAACGTGGAGATGCAGCCGCCAATCACACCTGCTTTTTTGTATCCGACAAAAGTAGCCACATTCACAGCAATAATGCCCGGTGTCGCCTGCCCAATCGCAAAATAATCCAAAAGCTCATCGCTTGTCGTCCAGCCACGTTTTTCCGACAACTCTTTTTCCAAAATAGGAAGCATGGCGATGCCTCCACCAAACGTGCACAGTCCGATTTTAAAGAAAACCGAAAACAGGTCCCAGAGACTCTTTAATTTTTCTTTCATTTTTCTGCGCCGTTCCGTCCGTAAAGTGCGGTGAGGTCAGAAAGCCATGCCGCCGCTTTGTCAGATTTCTCTCCGGCAAGCATATCTTCGTCCATGCGCCACGACCAGTTTTTGCCGCTCGTAGAAGGCATATTCATGCGCGCTTTTGTGCCGAGCCGATACAAATCCTGCAACGGGATCACTGCAAATTGCGCGGTAGATGCGAATGCGAGGCGAATCAGTTCGCGCACCAATTCTCCGCTCTTGCGCATTTTTTTTGCCTGCTCCGCGTTCACCTCTTCGCCTTTGCAATAGGAAGCAATCAGTGCAAGTTGGTCGTCATCAACAGAATCAAGATAGCCTTGCGTCGTGTCGTTATCGTGCGTGCCTGTATAGACCACACATGGCTTATCATATGTATGAGGCAAGAATGCGTTCACCAAGTTGCCGTTTTTGCGCTCGTTCAAATCAAACGCGAACTGCAAGATTTTCATGCCGGGAAGCTCAAGCCCATCACGAAGCGCGCGCACCTCATCGGTAATCACGCCCAAATCCTCAGCGATAAGCGGAAGTTCTCCCAAAGATTTTTTTATTGCGTCAAAGAGCGCGCGACCAGGACCTTTTTTCCATGTGCCTTTTTCTGCGGTGGGCGCGCCATAGGGAACTGCCCAGTACGCCTCAAAACCACGGAAATGGTCAATGCGCACATAGTCCGTCAGTTCAAGCACTTTTTTGATGCGGGCAATCCACCATTTGTAGCCGTCCGCTTTCATTGCAGTCCAATTGTACAGAGGGTTTCCCCATAGCTGACCTGTCGCACTGAAATAATCTGGCGGCACGCCTGCAACGCATTTGGGCACACCGCGCTTGTTCAACTGGAACAAAGGCTGATTTGCCCACACATCCGCGCTGTCGGGAGCGACAAAAATCGGAATGTCACCAATAATCGAAATGCCCTTGCCGTTCGCATACGCTTTGAGCGCGGTCCACTGCATGGTGGCAAAGAACTGAATCACCTTGTACTGCTCAATTTCAACCTTGTGCGTCTTGTTCCACGCAACGATAGCAGACTTGTCGTGGGATGCCAAATCTTTTTTCCAGTACACATTCCATGTACCTGTCACAGACTCGCCTTTTTTCTCACTCTCAGCGGCGGCTTTGAGGTCATGCTCGGATTTTATGCTCATAAAGGAAGCATAATCGTCCAGCCAGAATTTATTCTTTTTGCAGAACGCGACATAATCAGCCCTGTCCGCCTCATTCGCATTGGCAACAAAGTAGTCCGCACAATTTCTCAGCACGGGCATCTTCCACCAGACTACCGCGCCGTAATCCACATCACCCTTATTTTTGATGAATTTTGGCGGAAGAATATCGGTCGGACGCGCCCAGCCACGGTCTGCGAGCAAATCCAAATCAATCAAAAGCGGATTCAGCGCGAACGTGGAGAAAGACTGATACGGACTGTCGCCATAGCCAGTGGGTCCTAAAGGAAGCACTTGCCAAAGCTTGATACAAGCCTTTTCCAAAAAATCGACGAACGCAAACGCGCTCTTTCCCATAGTGCCGATGCCGTAGCTTGACGGCAATGATGTCGGATGCAATAAGATTCCAGATAACCGTGGTAAACTCATAATGTAATATTTTACTGCGTTACGGGAAATTTGGCAATGAAAAATGTTTGCGGAGAATAAGGACCGCAAAGAAACTATTTCATGCCAAGATGATATATTTTATCATACTTCTGATATGTGGCAGGCACAGCAAACTCCAAACCTTGGTCAGCAACTTTCTTAGCAGTGTACGAATCAAGTCCATATATCAGTTTTCCGCCGCCAACATCCCGGAGTGTACGCAAATTGTCCATATCAAAAATCGCATCGGTCGTACTGAACACTTCTAGTGACGGAGGCAAAGCTTTGATTCTCTTAAATTGAATGTTGCGTTGCATGTGGGTCATATAAAAGAACACAAGTTTTTCACTCTTAGCCAAATCAATTTCGTAGAGTGGCGTAAAGCGGGTAACGGAAAATGGCGCATATACGGCTTCAAGAGATGGGAGATGTGTCAAAAAATCCAAACTGTAAAATGAACAGAATTTCATAACCAGGGTTTTTATTTTTGACGCATCTTTTTCAAAACGCATATTTTTAGCGAATGACACAGAATTTAAGACAAGTTTTTCCAAATTTGGAAATTGGTCAAAACCTGTAATTTTAGAGACCTCCCCTTTTATGTCTGAAATCACAATTTCTGCGCTACCTTCTTCACAAGTTGTGTACGTTGTCTTTCCAGCTACAACGAGCGTAAGCGTCGCGTTTTTGGAAAACGCCATAATTCCAAAGACAAAAAATACCAGGCTTAGGCTAAGTTTTTTCATATTTTACTCCTAATAAACTCCGCGTTAGCGGTCGTGCAGGAGGCACGAAATCGCAGTTTTGCCAACGGCAAAATCTGCACATGATAAAAAGTACACGGATGTACTTTTTATCATGCCTCCTCCAAAATAATTATTGATTCTTAGATGCGCTTGCATCTTCTTTGCCGCTATTTGAAACTGCATTCGGGTTACTGTACTGCTGTAATGTTTTTACATCCTCAGTCGGAACATAGATTTTGTCATCTTCTTTTATCCAGCCAACTGAGCTACGCCCACCAGCAAGAGTTTTGTCATTAATCGATGTAGCACTGATAGCAACATAGTTTTTTCCGTCATCACGAACAACAACACCTCCATCTATTCCTACCCAATGCGTGTGACCTTGCGAATAATACACCTCCGCAAGAATTGCATACTGAGTAGAAGATTTATTTAATTCATCTATTTTATTAGAAAGATCTCCTTGTACTTCTTTTGTCCAATAATCATGGGCTAGGTCATAGTTTTTTCCAACGGCCGTATAATCTATCAAATCTTTTCCTTGGGCAAAATTTGATTTCATATCATTGATATCTTTTGGCGTTAGATTGGAACCAGTCAAAACATTGATTATTTCAGCAAGTCCAGCCACGACACAACCGGCCGTAGCAAGTGTCTCGTACCCCATACTGTTCAGCATACTACCAAACTCTTCCGGACTCAAACCATTTTTTCCTTCATTTGAGTAACAGGAAAGCTGCAAGAAGATATCTGTATACACATCGCCTAATTTCTCATTCGCCCATCGGGAATCATGCATATCAACATCATTCGGGCGTAAATTTTCCAGTCCAAGTAAATCGACATAATTCACGGGGTCGCCGCCGCAGTAGGTGTACCAGTTGGTACCATCGCGGGCGGGGTCGGATGTGGTAAACCGGGAAGCGAGAGGACTGTAATCCCTGAAGCCAAAATCATAGAGCGATGTGATATCGAGGGATTTTTTGCCGGCAAAGCCATAGGGTTGTGCGGCGGCAGTTGTTCTGGCGGACGACAATTGCGCGCCGAACGCATCGTAAAGGAAATTACTTTGGGTGCCGTCGCTTTTGCTAGTGGCTTTGACGGTACCGATTGCGTCAGAGAAGAGCGCATAGCGTTCGGCGGAGTTTGTGCCAAGCATGGACAGAGCGACGGGGGTACGGCTGTTTCCGTACAGGACGGTGTAGCCTGTATCTGTCGGGAAATAATCTGCATACGCCAGCGGATTTTCGTTTTCAGTGCGGGATGAAATGGTTCGTGTGCGCCCTGCTGAGGTCTGGTCATCGATATATTGGTAGCGGACATTCGGATTTTGCCCCTCAACCGATGCCGTTCCTGCGCTTCTGACAGCATACAAATCGTTAAAGGTTAATCCGTCATACACAGTGGTCAACGTGCCGGAGCGCGACGAATCAGTCTCCGTCCGCCGGCCAAAGGCATCGTAACGGCATGTCGTGGTGCATATTTCCGATGATAACAAATCTTGTACAACAACTGACTTCATTCGATTATGTACAGTGTATACATAATTTTCACACTTGTAAAGATTTTTCTTCTGTAAAAGATTTCCATTCGCATCATAGCGGGCAGAACCTGCATTTCCCCACGCAACAAGTCTGTCATCAGCATCATACTCATAGGCAATCGTACCAAATGGTGTCTCGCGGCGGGAAATATTACCGTTCTCGTCATAGGCAAATCGCTCTTCAAGCATCAACACATTGATTTGCGGCTGATACATTCCTGCGCTGACTTTCGCACATAACGATTTTAGCGCATCGTATTCATCCGTGGTCAATGAAAGAATACCGGAAACCGCATCAGTTTTTTTGCCCGCGCCTGCCCCACTCTCAGCACACAATTTTTTCAAATAGCCGGCAAGTTCTTCTGTATACGGATACTGCACCGAACAAAGCCGGCCGTTATCATCGTAGCGATACCGGGTGACTGTAAAATCGCCGTTCAGAGAAAGCACGCGCTCGCCATTTTTTCCATACACGGTGCCTTCAGCAGAAATAAGATTCGAGTATGAGTTGTAAGCAGCGGTCAGCAGCAGACGGCCTGACTTATCATAGATTGACTGCACGCTTTCTCCCGTCGAATGGACGCGCAAAATTTCATTTCCAACTTCATCGTACACAAATTGCAGGCATATGCCGCTTATACGGTCAGCAATTTTCGTCAGCTCACCGCATTTTCCGTACTGATACGTGATATCCTGCTTTGCGCTTTGAAGACGGATTCTTCTGCCACAATCGTCGTAGGTGTAACGCACGGTCTCACCTGAGACGACATCCTGCTGAGTGAGCAAATGTCCTGCCGCATCATATGTAAACCGCAGATGTGATACGTTCGTGCGCGCGGAAAGGATTGCCCCCGCGGCATCGCACATTTCTTCTGAAAAAGAGCCGTCGGCATATGCTACGGTCAATTTGTTATCAGCGCGCGCGTATGCACAAGTAGATTGCTGTCCTGCATAATCGGTTGTAACTGCGAGGGCACCATCCGCCGCGTACTGATGTTGCTGCGTCACGCCAAGCCGGTTCTTTTCTTTTAAGATGCGGCCAAATCCATCGGTTGTATAGATGGAACGATTTCCTTTTGCGTCTATGCGGACGAAAGATTTTGAGCTGTCGTCAAATTCTGTCCGCAGGATTGCTTTTCCGCCACGCAATATGCTGATGAACCGGTCTTTGTCATCATATTCATACTGTTCGGTTGTGGCAGAGGGATTTTGCTTTCGGCTGACAACACGTCCACTTTTATCGTAATCGGCGGTGAAAATTACGCCCGAATCATCGGAAATTTTTATGCAGTTCCCCTCGCTGTCATAGGCATAGGTCGTCACTGCGCCGTTACAGCGGGTTTTCTGGACAAGTCTGTTTTTGCCGTCATAAAAATACTGCGTTTTTCTTCCGTAAGCATCATATTTTTCGGAACAGCGTCCGCGCACATCGTAGATAAATCGCTCCGTATTGCCGGCGGCATCTTGTACAGAAATTATTTCGCCAAAAGCATTTCTGCGATATACGGTCTTGTATCGGCCACCTTTCATATGAGTCACAGTTCTGCCGTCGGTACTGTAGGCAAATGTTTCTTCCGCGACAACGGCACCATCTGACGCGCTGATTACGTGTTTTATCAGGCGGTTTGCGGAATCGTATTCCAAAGCCTCCGTCTTTCCGTCAGCGACAAGGCGGCACACGTTTCCGAACGCATCATAATAATAGTATGTTTTCGCTCCCAACGGATTGGTCACAACTGATTTTTTCCCGTCCGCATAACATGTAATTGTTTCCATTCCGACAGTGCCGCCGATTTCTTGGGAACCGGCAAAAAATCCAGTTGTCTTGTCGTACACGTATTCCAGTTCGCCGCCTGTCGGCAAAAGCGATTGTACCAGCCGTCCGCCAGGAGAAAAGCAATTCTTTTTGCGTATCATCTCTCCTGCACGAAGTTCTGTGAGGCGGTTCCACGGATCGTAGCGGCGCAAAAAGATTCTGCCGTCCGCATTCGTTTCGGTGGTCTCCAAGCCGTCGCTTGTCCGCTGTGTCTGAAATGTGACGGCATGGGAAATTGCGGAAAAATTGTCGTCGCGTCCGATTTCACCGAAGTTTTTGCGGATGATGTTTCCCGCTTTATCATATTCATTTTCTGTGCCCCAGCCCGACTCTTCGGTGTTCCAGATGATATTTTTGGAAAGTCTGCCGTGACCCGTGTAGGTATTGGATTGTACGGGGATTTCGGCATATTTTTTTCCGCTTCCATCAGTTCCGGAAACAAGCATACGGATGCAATTATGGCACTTATCGTATTCATAGCGATAGATGCGTTCTTCTCCCGTCACGGTGTCTTTCTGACGCTTGTAAATGAGGTCTTTGCGGTTTGAATAGCGCACTTCCGTCTCAAAGCCATTTGATTCCGAGCAGAACACCGCATGCGGCTCATAGCGGTATGTCTGCACGATACCTAAGGGGAGCGTATGTTCTGTCATCCGGCCAAACGCATCGTACTTCCAGGATTCAGTCGAGACGGCTTCTTGACCAGATGCCAGGACGGATGTTTGAGCGGACGATTGACCAGATGCCGGGGAAAACATTTTTTTCTGCAGTAGATTTCCCATGCGGTCGTAAACGAATTCAACTCGGTTTCCGCGGCAATCGGTTGTCTGAGTCACAAGATTCATTTCATTGTACGTATAGCCCCATACTTTCTGTCCGCCACGCCAGACCGCCGTATTATTTCCGCGCGAATCGTAATCAAAAGATGTAGTCACGCCGTCTCGGTCAGTGTAAGAAATCAGCTTATTTCCGGAATAGACTTGCTGCATCGAAGAGCCATCGCTGAACAAAACGGCAGTCAAATGTCCGTCCGAATCATATGTATACGACTCTCGGTTTCCGTTCACTTCTCGCCAAGAAAGATGTCCGTTTCCGTCGTAGCCGTATGAGATTATTGTGCCGTCCGCATAGATTTCTTTTGTCGTGCGGTTATTGATGTCATACTCATAGACGCTTTTGACTCCATCGTGGTCAGTGTAGGTAGTACGCCGATGAGCTATATCGTAGGAAAAAGTCTCTTGCGCGCCGTTTTCGTTCATGGTGTATGACGTGCGTACTCTTCCGTCCTGATGAGAAAGGTAGCCAAACCTAATTGCCGAGCCGTCGGGCTTGATTTGACTGATAAGTCTATCGCTTGAATTATACGCATAAGATTTTTTGTCGCCCTCTTCATCTTCCACGCTGACAAGCAAATTATCCTTATATGTATACGTTATTTTCTTCAGCCCGTCAAAAGCCGAGGTAATATGTCTGAAAGACCATGTGAAAGATATCGAACGCAGACCGTTTACCGTCACTGATTCGACTTTGTGAGCAGCATTATATGAAAAACGTATTACGCCGCCGTCTGGAAAACTGATTGACTGCAACAAACCATATTCATCGTACAAACGCGTCTCCCCTGTCTTATAGGTGACGTTGTAACAATTCTGAGCTAAATTATACTTGAGCGACAATTTATCGGCATAACGCTCATTGCGATACACGCCAACAAAGTCCGTTTCCTCAAAAACAATCGGATTTCCATGGTCGTCCACAAAAATCAGGCTGGACACTCCAAGATTACGCGACAGCTGACCTGCATAGCCATAATGGGTATACACATTTTTTTGCGAGCGGGCTTTTGACTTTTCTGCCAACGCCTCATATTGATTTTTTTGTGAGAGTCTCTGGCTCAAAATCTCTTCCGCTACTTTCTTGAATCTCTCGCAGTCCGAATTCAGATTCACATATTCGTTGATATTATCCACTGCACATTGTGCAGAAAAAAGCAGGTTATTCCATTTCGTCGATTCGGCTTCAGCAAGTTCAAGCTTTCCCAAAATAATGCGTGAATCAAAAATCGATTTCCATACACTGCCGAATGCTCCGTCATCAGGGAACTCAAGTGGTCTGGTCTGACTTTCATATTGTCTGGCAACAGAGAACTCCGTCTTTCCAACCCGTATGCTCAGGTCACAATCACTCAGGCGGAACACACCGTTCGCAAGCATAACTGGATCTCCGACCGAATAGACGATATTATCTTCCGCGTCATATACTGTAATCGCGCCATTGTAGTCGTCTTCCGTGTAATGGTAGCCATGGTCATCACAATAATCGTCAAGAGCAGACTTCGCTTCTTCCATGGCTTCCACCATCTGATCGAATTCAATGGGATCCGCATCTCGCTCTCCTTCCAGAACAGCTTCCACTTCCGCACGTGCTGATTCATATGCCGCGGTCAATTCATCCAAACCGCCCCCACCATCGTAATCCTTTTTGCCAAAAACACCGTCGTCAAATTCGTCATCAGAGCTCTCTGTAGAATCACTGTCTCCACCATCGTCATCCGCATACAATGGCAAAAAAACGAACAAAGACATCAACAACAAAAAAAATATGCTCTTTTTTCGTAAAGATATTTTCATTTCTAATCTCCCATAAAAAGTTTGCATCGTAAATTTCGCAAAGATAAAAACTGACGCTATTTCAGGCAGTTTTTATTTTGCAATCCTCGTTTTGTCCGCATCAGAACAAATCCATGCGGAATAATTTGTCCAGCAGACTTCCTGAACGTGAAGTTGTCGGCACATAGCCCGTACATTGCCGCACAAACTGACTCTGCCCCGCATCCCTGCTGCCATTGATGTATGCGGCAGGATGTGAAACTTGCGGAATATCTTCACCAACGAACACCGCATAAAACACGCTCATCGGGAAAGGACTTCCTGTCTGAGTCGCATTCCATGAGCAAGAAATCGCCGCACGAAGCGCAGAAATTAATGTGTCCGCAGAAGTTGAAAGCGATGAGTCATAGTCGCGCGCCGCCTCTGCAAAGCTGTACACATCCACAAAATAATCGCAGGGATACGAATCCAAATGGTAAGACTCCAAAGCGTTCTGCATGAGCGCGCGCCACGTAGTTTTTGTGCTGAGGTCCGTAATCGTTGCGGCACAAGCGGCGGCACATTGATTGAATGCGTCCACAGCTTGCGAGACATGCGCGCTGTCCACTACGGAAAAGGATGCGTAGCCGTATGAGGCGTACTGTCTCTTATATTGGTCAAGCGCGCAATCACACAAAGCGGACACGGACTGGTCACTTGCGGCGAACGCAGAAAACAAGTTGTCGTACTGCCAGCCATTTGCGGGCACAAGCGCAGGGGTTCCGGCAAGATATGCCGCGCAGTCTTTCAGTTCAAAAGCGGTCTCCATGCAAACACCGAAGCAAGTGTCAAAACCGATGAAGTCAAGTTTGTCCGTTCCTTCCATCCCAGCGAGACCGCTTTGAATGCCTTCGCGAAGTTCAGCGATGGTCATGTAGGTGTCGGCGTAGCTGTCGATTGCATAAGCGCGGGTTCCAGAAGTTATTGACTCGGCTACGTTTTCGCCGCGCCACCCTGTGCCATGTCCCCACATAATCAATCCATAATGTTCCGCAGGATATTCTCGTGCGGCGAATGTCAAAAAGGCAGAAAGCGTTGACTTGTCCGCCATATCCAATTCGGTCGCGCTGTCCAAAGACAAGCCTAAATCTGGGCACGCAATCCGCTCAGAAACAATCGTGTTTGACTTTTCCTCATCGTAGGTCACATTGAACAACCTTGTGTCTGTCCAGTTGCCATTTGTCGCATCGTAGCCGGCGCATCGGTCAAACAAGACGAGCAGAGAGATATTGCTTTCCGACAAATCCGTCGATTCCAATTCGTTAAAATCCGCAATCGCAGATTTTTCCAGATTGTTGTCCGCCGCCATGTACACAAGAAATGTCCAATTTTTTACGACAGGTGATGGATCCGGCTCAGGCTCAGGTTCTGG